>JAIUOX010000054.1 GCA_020160955.1 Pseudomonadota bacterium | reverse complement strand
GGTGCCAGGCGCGGGCCGGCCGGCGACTCGAACGACACGTCCTTCACATACACCGCCTGCGGAGCGAACTGGGGCGCATTGGGATCGACGGCCTGGCCGTTCGATGCGGGTACTTCGTCAACCATGATCAGAATCCTCGGTCGTCAGTGAATTGGAATAACGGGCTCGACGCGCTTGCCGATCAACCCGTCTGTGCCAGCAGCTTGTCGAGTTCGCCGCTGCGATCCAGCGCCGCCAGATCGTCGAAGCCCCCGACATGCCGCTCGCCGATGAAGATCTGCGGTACGGTGCGTCGGCCGCCGCTGCGCTGGAGCATGATCTCGCGCTCTTTCGGGTCCTCGTCGATCTTGATTTCCCGCACCTCGACGCCCTTGCGCTCGAACAGGTTGCGAGCCCGCTGACAGTAGCCGCAAAAAGCGGTCGAATACATGACAATGTTCGTCATCGCAGCCATCACCTTGGATTACTTACTATCCTTCTTCGCGCCGCCCTTTACCAACGGCAGGTTCTCTTGCCGCCAGCTACGCAGTCCGCCGCGCAGTGTTACGACCTTGCTGAACCCCAGGGCCCGCAACGCCTTGGCCACGGCGGCCGAGGCGAAGCCGTTCTCGCAGCAGATCACGACCGGCTTCTCCTTGTATTTCTTCAGCGTGTCGGCGCGCGCCGCGATTTCCTTGGCCGGAATGCTGCGCGCATCGATGATATGCCCGGCTTCATACTCCGCCGTATCGCGGACATCCAGCACCAGCGCGCCGCCGTTCGCCAGCCGCACGGCGTCGGCCGTGCCGATCAGGCTTGAACCTTTGGCGCGTTCACGGATCTCGATCACGACTGCCAGAACGGCGAGAATTGCCGCCGCCGCGACCAGAAAGGGATGATGAGTGGTGTACTCGAAAAAACGATTCATTGCTTCGGATCATCCGCCGCCGTACGTAGCTTTACTCGGTCATGGGGGCGCCAGCGGCCTTCGGAAGGCTTGTGGCACCCGGCTCGCGCGCGCATTCGCTCGACGGCCGGCCCAAAAAGGGGCGCGAAGTATAGCAGTCGCCGCCCTCCGGGCAGCCTGGCCGGCACCACCGACAGCCTGCAGGGCGCCATCGCCAACAGCGCCACCGTGATCTTCGACCAGGCGACCGACGGCACCTATGCCGGCGCGATCTCGGGTACCGGCGCCCTCGTGAAGGAGGGCACCGGCACCGTCGCGCTGTCGGGCGCCAACACCTACACCGGCGGCACCACGATCTCGGGCGGCACGCTTTCCATCTCGACCGGCAGCCTGGTCGGCGACATCACCGACAACGCGATCCTCGCCTTCCACCAGGCGACCAACGGCACGTTCGCCGGCGTGATCTCGGGCAGCGGCGCGGTGGTCAAGAACGGCGCGGGCACCCTCACCCTCTCGGGCGCGAACACCTACGGCGGCGGCACCACGATCGCCGGCGGCACCCTCGCGGGCACGACCGCCTCGCTCCAGGGCAACATCGCCAACAATGCCACCCTGGCCTTCGACCAGGCGATCAACGGCACCTTCGCCGGCGCGATCTCCGGCAGCGGCGCGCTGGTCAAGAACGGCGCGGGCATCCTCGCGCTGTCGGGCGCCAACACCTACTCCGGCGACACCTCGATCGCCGCCGGCACCCTGCGAGCCGGCGCCGCCAACACGCTGTCCGCCGCCAGCACGACCACCGTCGCGGCCGGGGCGACGCTCGATCTCAACAACCTCAACCAGTCGGTCGGCGCGCTCGGCGGCGCCGGCACCGTCACCCTGGGCAGCGCCGCGCTCACGGCCGGCGGCAACGACGCCAGCACGACCTTCTCCGGCGTGATCTCGGGCACCGGCAGCCTCGAGAAGACCGGCGCCGGCACGCTGACGCTCACCAACACCAACACCTTCACCGGCGGCACCACCATCTCCGGCGGCACGCTGCAGCTCGGCAACGGCGGCACGACCGGCTCGATCGCCGGCGCCATCGCGAACTCGGGCACGCTGGCGATCAACCGGTCCGACACCGTGACGCTCGGCCTGTCGATGGCGGGCACGGGTTCGCTGCAGCAGGCCGGCAGCGGCACGACCGTGCTGACCGGCACCAACAGCTACACCGGCACGACCACGATCTCGAACGGCACGCTGCAGGTCGGCACTGGCGGCGCCACCGGCACGCTGGGCAGCGGCGCGGTGTTCAACAACGGCGCGCTGGTGTTCAACCGCAGCGGTAGCCTGGTGGTCTCCTCCGACATCTCCGGCACCGGCTCGGTGACCCAGTCCGGCAGCGGCACGACGGTGCTGACCGGCAACAACAGCTACGCCGGCACGACCACGATCGCGGGCGGCACGCTGCAGGTCGGCAACGGCGGCACCAGCGGCACGCTGGGCAGCGGCGCGGTGATCAACAACGGGCAGCTGGTGTTCAACCGCGCCGACACGATGACCATCGCCAGCGCGATCTCCGGCACCGGCAGCCTGTCGCAGGTCGGCAGCGGCACGACGATCCTGACCGGCACCAACAGCTACAGCGGCAACACCAACGTCACGGCCGGCACGCTGGTCGTCAGCGGCACGCTGACCAGCAGCCACGCCGTGGTCACCGGCTCGGGCCACCTGATCGTCAACGGCAACGTCAACAGCGGCACCACCGTCGACACCACCGGCATCCTGAGCGGCAGCGGCATGGTGCTGGGCGACGTGCTGATGCAGGGCACGCTGAAGCCGGGCAACTCGATCGGCACCCTGACGATCAACGGCAACTACCTGCAGACCGCCGGCTCGACCTACCAGGTCGAGGTCAACCCGGCGGGCCAGGGCGACAAGATCGTCGTCAATGGCGCGGCGACCCTGAACGGCGGCACGGTGCAGGTCCTGCCGGCGCCCGGCCTCTACGCCCGGAACACCTACACCATCCTGAGCGCCACCGGCGGCGTCTCCGGCACCTTCGCCAGCGTGGCGAACAGCTTCGCCTTCCTGACCACCAGCCTCAGCTACGACCCCAACAACGTCTACCTGACGCTCGCCCTCGGCTCGTCGGCCTTCAGCAACGGCGCCCAGACCGGCAACCAGCGGGCGGTCGGCCAGGCCCTCGACCAGGGCGTGGCCGGCGCGACCGGCGACTTCGCGACCGTGCTGGCGGCGCTGGAGGTGCTCAACGCGCAGCAGGGACCGGCGGCGCTCAACGCGATCAGCGGCCAGCCCTACGCCAATGTCGGCAGCGCCAACCTCGGCGGCTCGCTGCTGTTCATGAACGCGCTCGGCCGGCAGATGTCGTTCAACCGGCAGCCGACCGGCGGCGACGGCGCGCGGGTCGCGCTGGCCGAGGCCTGCCTCGCGACCTGCGACGCGCCGGCGCAACCGCTCTACAGCGCCTGGGCCACCGCCATCGGCGGCACCGGCAGCATCCTCGGCAACGCCAACGCCGGCACCCTCACCTACTCGCTGGGCGGCTTCGCGGCCGGCCTCGACCGCCGGTTCTCGCCGGAGTGGCTGGCCGGCCTGTCGATCGGCACCGCCACCGGCAACCAGTACGTCGACGGCTTCATCGGCTCGGCGACCACCACCAGCTTCCAGGCCAGCCTCTACTCGAGCTTCACCGCCGGCGCCTTCTACCTCGATTCGCTGGCCGGCTACGGTTACGGCGACAACCAGATGACGCGCAGCATCCTGATCCCCGGGCTGGGCGGCCGCACCGCACGTTCGCGCTCCGGCTCGAACCAGCTGTTCGCCCAGGCCGAGGCCGGCTACCGCTTCCTGCTGGACGACCGGATGTCGGCCGGCCTGACCCCGTTCCTGCGCTTCCAGGCGGCCAGCGCCAACGGCAACGGCTTCACCGAGTGGGGTGCGGACTCGCTCAACCTCAGCGTCCTGCCGCAGACCACGACGTCGATCCGCACCGTGCTGGGCGCGCAGGCCGACGCCGCCCTCGACCTCGGCTGGCGCGAGAAGCTGGCCGTGCAGTTCCGGCTGGGCTGGGGCTACGAGTACGCCGACACGACGCGGCCGATGACCGCCGCCTTCGCCGGCGCGCCGGCCGCCGCCTTCACCGTCTACGGCGCCCAGCCGCAGCGCAGCTCGGTGGTGCTCGGCCTCGGCCTCGACACCGACATCGCCGAGAGCACGTCGGTCTACCTGCGCTACGACGGCGAGGTCGGCGCCGGCTTCGACCGCCACACGCTGGGCGTCGGCCTGCGCCTGCGCTGGTGAGTCGGCCCCGAACCCGTCGGTCTGGCCGTTCAGGCATTGCTGTTCAGCGATCCCGATTTGGCGTAGATTTTTCGCACTTTTCCGGCAGATAGCGGGCGCGGCTGTACGCAAATGGACCAACGACAAGTGACGAGAAAGATATCGGTCATCGGGCTCGGTTACGTCGGACTGCCGGTGGCCGCGACCTTCGCCAGGCTGGGCCAGTCCGTCATCGCCTTCGACATCGACAAGCGGCGCATCGCCGAACTGGCGTCCGGCCACGACCGCACCGACGAGGTCGCGGCGGCCGACCTGAAGTCGCCGACGCTGCACTTCACCAGCGATCCCGAGGACCTGCGCAAGGCCGACTTCCACATCGTCACGGTGCCGACCCCGATCGACGCCAGCAAGCAGCCCGACCTCGAGCCGCTGCGCCGTGCCTCGCAGACGATCGGCAAGTCGCTCAAGAAGGGCGACATCGTGGTCTACGAATCGACGGTCTTCCCGGGCGTCACCGAGGATGTCTGCATCCCGGTGCTCGAGAAGGCGTCCGGCCTCGCCTGGAAGACTGACTTCAACGTCGGCTACTCGCCGGAGCGCATCAACCCGGGCGACAAGGAACGCCGGTTCGACAACATCCTGAAGATCGTCTCGGGCGACACGCCGGAGACGCTCGACATCGTCGACCGCGTCTACCGCAGCGCCGTCTCGGCCGGCACCCACCGCGCGCCGTCGATCAAGGTCGCCGAGTTCGCCAAGGTGCTGGAGAACACCCAGCGCGACGTCAACATCGCGCTGATCAACGAGGTCGCGCTGATCTCCGACCGGCTGCACATCGACACGCGCGACGTGCTCGACGCGGCCGGCACCAAGTGGAACTTCCTGCCCTTCAAGCCCGGCCTGGTGGGCGGCCACTGCATCGGCGTCGATCCCTTCTACATCGCGCACAAGGCCGAGGAAGTCGGCTACCACCCGCACGTCATCCAGTCGGGCCGGCGCGTCAACGACAGCATGGGCTTCTACGTCGCCAACCGCGTCGCCCGCTCGATCATGCGCCGCTCCGGCGCCGGCCGGCCCGTCGTGACGGTGCTCGGCGTGACCTTCAAGGAGAACGTGCCCGACATCCGCAACACGCGGGTGATCGACATCGTGCGCGAGCTCGAGGATTTCGGGATCGCCGTCCAGCTGCAGGATCCCGAGGCCGACGGCGACCTGCTGCACGAGGAGTACGGGCTGTCGCTGACGCCGATGGACAAGCTGCAGCCGGCCGACGCGGTGGTGGTGGCGGTGGCCCACAAGCCGTACCGCGACGGTGGCTGGGGCCTCGTGACGCCGCTGCTGAAGTCCGGCGTCGGCTTCGTGGCGGACGTGCCCGGCCTGCTCGACCGCGCCTCGACCCCCGCCGGAGTGACCCTGTGGCGTCTGTAGAGCCCGCTCCCGCGCCACAGCCCGCGCCCAAGGCGGGCCTCGCCGCGATGGCGCGCCTGCTGCGGCTGCGCCAGTGGGTCAAGAACGGCTTCGTGCTGGCGCCGCTGTTCTTCGGCGTCGAACTCTTGAACCGGCAGGCCCTGTCGCACGCCGCCGCCGCCTTCGCGATCTTCTGCCTGGTCTCGAGCGCCATCTACATCTTCAACGACTGGCGCGACATCGAGGCCGACCGGGCCCACGTCGAGAAGCGCCGCCGCCCGCTCGCTTCCGGCGCGGTGTCGCTCGGCGGCGCGGCGGTGCTGTTCGCCGTGCTGGTCGGCCTCGCCGCCGTGATCGGCGCGCTGGCCGGCCTGCCGACCGGCTTCTACGCCACGCTCGGCGTGTACGTGCTGGTCAACGTCGCCTACTCGCTCGGCCTGAAGCAGGTCTCGCTGCTGGAACTGTTCCTCGTCGCCTCGGGCTTCGTGCTGCGCGTCATCGCCGGCGGCTACGCGACCAAGATCCAGCTGTCGCCGTGGATCCTGATCGCCACCGCGATGGTGGCGCTGCTGCTGACGGTCGGGAAGCGGCGCGGCGACATCGCCGAGAAGAACGACGTCGCCCACAGCCGCCGCTCGCTGTCGCAGTACAACGTGGCGTACCTCGATCTCGTCCTGGCGGCGCTGACCGGCGGTACCCTCGTGGTCTACCTGCTGTACTGCGTCTCGGACTCGGCGGTGCAGCGGTTCGGCCCGTCGGTGCTCCTGACCTCGCTGCCGGTCGGCATGGGCCTGCTGCGCTACCTCCAGCTCGTGCTGGTCAAGAACAAGGGCGCCGCGCCGACCGACCTGGTCGTCCAGGACCCCGGGCTGATCACCATCGTGGCGATCTTCATCGCGATGTTCGGGATCCTGATCTACTTCTAGCGGCCCGGCCGCGGGCCGCCGTCACATCGGCGGCGTCAGCCCGTCCTTGCCGACCAGCAGGCGGCCGGCGGTCAGGCCGCCATCGGCGCCCCTGGTGGCGCCGAGGAACACCTTGGCGCCGGCCTTGGCGTCGGCCCGGTCACCCGGCGCGAAGGTCACCACGGGGGTGCCCGGCTTCACCCGGATCGTCTGCTGGCCGTCCTTGTACTTCAGCGTCAGCGTCTGGCCGTCGGGCGCCGCCGCCACGGTCGCCACCGTGGCATTGGTCATCATGCTCTCGGGCTGCAGGTCCCACGGGTAGTGACCCTCGTTGCTGCCGCGCGCCGCCTCCGGGAAGATCAGCACCTCCAGCGCGTTCAGCGAACCGTCCGGCCCCTTCATCGAGGCGATGCCGACGAAGCTGTTCTCCTTGATGTCGGCGAGGTTCATCGGGCTCACCAGCATGACCGACCAGTTGTCGGCCAGCTTCACCGGAACCGAGGTGCCCTCGCGCGTGGCGATCGTCGCCGTGCTGCCGTCGAGCGCCGAGATCGTGCCGCGCAGCCGGGTCGGCGGGCTCTGCGCCGACGCGATGGTGACGCCCGATACGACGATCGATGCGGCGAGCGCCGCGACGCCGCCGACGAACCTGGTCCACTTCGACATGACCGATCTCCCTGTTCCCGCAGGCCGAGACCGTGACACGCCCCACGGTCGCGGACTCCTTACGTTTGCGTGAGGAGCGGCGTCAGGTGTCGAGGGTGCCGAGGAAGGCGCGCTGCCGGCCGCGCAGCACGAGGCAGGTCAGGCGGCCAGAGACGAAGGCCCCGGTGTCGACGTTGATGCGATGCCCACGGTCCTGCGGGAAGTCGCAGATCGTGTGGCCATGGACCACGACCTTGCCCGGCAGCGGCTCGGGCGAGCGCAGGAAGTCGTCGCGGATCCACAGCAGGTCGCGCGGCTCCTGCTGGTCGAGCGGCACGCCCGGCCGCACGCCGGCATGGACGAAGACGTAGTCGCCGACGACGTGATGGAGGGCGCACGAGCGGTAGAAGGCCAGGTGCTCGGGCGGCAAGGCGGCGACCAGCGCGGCCCGCAGCTCGGCCACCCGCTCGGGGGTGGTCGGCAAGGCGCGCAACGGCACCCCGTAGGACAAGAGGGTGTCGAGCCCGCCGTAGTGCAGCCAGTCCATGGCGCCGGGACGGTCCTCGACGAAGTCGAGCAGCGCCTCCTCGTGGTTGCCGAGCAGGCGCACGGTCTGGAAGCCCGGCAGGGGATCGACGAGCAGGCGGTCGATCACGCTCCGGCTGGCGATGCCGCGATCGATGTAGTCGCCGAGAAAGACCAGCGTGCGGGAGGTGTCGGCCGGGTGGCGGGCCGCGTCGGCGGCGATCCGGGCCAGCAGGTTCTCCAGAAGGTCGACGCGCCCGTGGATGTCGCCGATCGCGTAGACGGCGGCGCCGGAAGGCACGGAAGCCGCCTCGTGCGGCGGCTTCCTGCGATCGAACCAGCGAGACCAGAACGGGCGCGTGGGGCCCTACCTCTTGGCGAGCTTCAGGTTCGGCCGGGCCTGCGGGCCCGGCGCGTCGGCACCGGCGCCGTAGTAGCCCCGGTAGCGCGAGTAGTAGTCGCCGTGGTCGCCGTAGCCGTAGCGCGCGTGCTTGGCCAGGTTGACCCGGTTGATCACCACGCCGACATGGTTGGTCACCGCGACCAGCGCCCCGATGGCGGTCTTCACGACCTCGCGCGGGGTCTTCGCCCACTGCACGATGAACACCGTGTAGTCGGCGAGGCGCGAGATGATGCGGGCATCCGACACCGCCATGACCGGCGGGCCGTCGAGGATGACGAGGTCGTAGCGCTCGGCAAAGGTCGCGAGCGCGGCCTTCATGGCGTGGCTCTCGAGGATTTCCGGCGCGTTCGGCGTGTTGGGCCGCGCGAGGATGTAGTCGACGCCCGAGTTGTCGTGGCGGCGCGTGCACTCCTCGAGGGTCTTCAGGCCCATCAGGTAGTCGTCGATCGTGCCGCCCCGGTCCTTGAGGCCGAGCGCCGCCGACATGCGCGCCTGGCGCAGGTCGAGGTCGACGATCAGCACGCGACGCGAGGCGTTCATCTTGGTCAGGAGGCCGCCCAGCGCCGCGACGAAGGTGGTCTTGCCCTCGCTCGGCGTCGACGACGTGATGGCGATGACCCGCGGCGGCCGGTCGAGGCTGCCGAGGCTGATCGCGGTGAACACCGCGCGGATCGCCTCCGCCGCCGGAGACGTCGTGTTCTCCAGCACGTGGGCGACGACGTTGGAGCGGACGGACGCCGCGCCCTTGACCTCCGGCACCATGCCGAGGACGCCGACACCGGTGGCCTCCTCGACCTGGGCGGCCGAGCGGAACACCCGGTCGAGCTTCTCGGCGGCGACCGCGCCGGCCATGCCGAGCAGGCAGCCGATCACGAACGCGGCGAGCAGGCCGGTCTTGTAGTTCGGCGACGACGGCGCGCCCGACGGCTGGGCATAGGCCAGGATGCGGGCGTCGGCGCGCTGGATGTCCTGCTGCTCGCGCAGTTCCTTGAAGCGGTTCAGGAAGCTCTCGTACAGCGTGCGGTTGGACTGCGCCTCGCGCTCGAGCTGCTTGAGCTCGGCCTCGTACTGGCTGGCGGTGCCCGACACGACGGCGGCCTTGTCGACCAGCTCCTTGAGCTCGTCTTCCTCGGCCTTGGCGGCGTCGAGCTCGGCGCGGACGGCCAGCGTGATGCGCTGGGTCTCGCTCAGGAAGCGGGCCCGGATCGAGGCGAGCTCGCTGCGCGCCTGGATCATGCGCGGGTGGTTGTCACCCAGCATGGCGCCCAGCTCGGCCATCTTGCGGTTGATCTCGACGTCCTGCACGCGCAGCGCGGCCAGGGTGGTGTTGCCCGCGACCTCGGCGATGTTGGCGATCTCGCCCGGGTTCAGGCTGGCGCGGCTCAGCGCCACCAGGCGGGCTTCACGCTCGATCCGCTTGGAGCGGGCGGCGACGTACTTGGCGTTGAGGTCGTTCAGCGTCTGCGACGACATCGCGCCTTCCGGGCTGCCGGCCAGGCCCTTGTCGCGGCGGTAGGACGAGACCGCCTCTTCCGCGACCTGCAGGTTGCGGCGCAGCTCGGCGAGGCGCTGCTCGAGCCACTCGGTGGCGCGGCGGTTGGCCTCGTTCTTGGTGTCGATCTGGTCGGCCAGGTAGGCCTCGGCCAGCGCGTTGGCGATGCGCGCCGACATGGTGCCGTCGGGGCTCTCGACCGTGACCAGGATGACGAAGGTACGGCCGAGCAGCGTCACGCTGAGGTGGCTGGCGACGGCGCCGATCGCGGCGCGGCGGCGCGGGTCGCTTTCCTCGTTGGCGCGGCCGGTGCGGGCCGCCGGCTGGGCGGCCGGGGCCGGCTTGGGCGCCGGGGCGAGCAGCGTCGAGATGCCGGTCGCCCACAGCTCGCGCAGCGGCGCGAAGGCGCTGTCGATGAAGCCCGGCGGCTTGGTGCCGTTGAAGTCGGGGTTGTTGGCGAGGCCCAGCTTGTCGACGACGCGGCCGATCAGGAACTCCGACTGGATGACCTCGAGCTCGCTCTGGATGGCGCCGAGGTTCATCGTGTCGACGCCCGACAGCGCCGCCTCGGTGCTGACCACCTTGAAGGTTCGGGTATCGAGCAGCAGGCGGGCCGAGGCTTTGTACATCGGCGTCGCCTGCGCGATGATCAGCGCCATCAGCGCGACCGCGACCAGGCCGCAGCCGACGATCAGGGCCTTGCGACGGTTGAGAAGGCGCAGCCACTCCCAGAGCTCGTTCGGAGCCTCGGTCGGGCGCAGGGGGGCCAGTCCGCCCGGCTCGGAAGCCGGGACGATCCGGTTCATGCCCCCATCATCGATCTGGTCGGCCTTAGGAAACGATCCCATCCCACATCACTCCGCGACTGGAGCCCCCGCGACGGGACTCCCGCTACGGCGCCGCGTCCGCACATCCCCGCGAACGCTGCACCAACCAATTTCACCGAGCGGCCAACGACCGCTCTCCCCTTCAATGGCGCCGGCCCCGCGAGGCCGGCACTCCGTCAGAACCATCGCTCCGGCACGCGGAGGATGTCGCCCGGTCCGAGCGGCGTGTCCTCCGTGACCGTCTCCTCCATCCCGCGCGTCTGGTTGAAGCGCTGGATGGTCATTCGTACCTTCGACGCCCGTCGCGTGAAGCCGCCGGCGATCGCCACGGCTTGAGCAACGTTGATGCCAGAGACGTACGGGAACGAGCCGGGCTTGCCGACCTCGCCGAGCACGTAGAACGGGCGGCGGGCGACCAGGTCGACACTGAGCCGCGCGACCCGCAACAGGTTGTCCGCTCGGTAGCGGTTGCGCAGCAGTTCCTCGACCTCGGTCGTGGTCATGCCGACGACCTGCTGGCGACCGGCCATGCGGACCGAGATCATGCCGGCCGAATCGACCTCGTACTCGGCCGACAGTTCGGGATCCGACAGCACGATGACGCGGATGCGGTCGCCCGGCGCGAGGCGATACTCGGCCATGCGGATCGTCTGCGTGTTCTGCGACGGCTGCTGCAGCGTGTTGACGCTCATCGGCGCATCGGGATCGCACGCGGCGAGGCCGAGCGTGAGCAGGAAGGCGGCGGCGATTTGTCGGCCGAACTTGACCGACAGGAGCCGAGACAGGAAATCGGACAAGAACTTCACGGCATCACCGTCGAATGACCAGGCGGATGGAAAAGAGGCTGCGGTTGAACTGGGGCCCACCCGTCGCCACGTCGGTCGACCAGCCCTGGGTGTACTCGTACACCGGGCCGATCGAGTATTGCGGCCGGACCTCGTAGAGGGCGCCGATCGAGGCCTTGAAGAAGTAGTCGGTTCGCGGCGGCGTGCCCGTTCCCGGGACCGGCGTGTAGTCGGCCGTATTGTACGACAGGCCGCCGATCATCTTCCACGGGTAGTGGACGTCATAGATCCAGTCGACGCCGATCACGGTCGACACGTAGTTCTGGTAGTTGGTCAGCGCCGATTCGTTGATCGACCGGCTGATCGCCGGGCGCAGGATCAGCGGCTCGTAGCCGTTCCAGGTGCCGCCGAGGCTGAAGGTGCCGGCCGTGGTCGTCGAGCCGTCCGACAGGTAGGCCTGGCTGGTGTAGCCGATCGAGGCGTCGAGCGAGGTCCGCTTGCCGATCGTCACCGAGCCGCCGAGGTTCATGTTGTAGCCGGTCGAATCGCGCTGCTGGTTGGCGATGTTCACGGAGTCGGCGTAGATGCGCTGGTTGAGGCCGGGCGAGATGAAGATGTTGATGCCTTCGAGGATCTCGTAGCCCAGCGTCAGGGCCTCGACGTACTCGGTGCGGTTACGGCTGGCGGCGGGCAGGCCGAGCGCGGTGATGGTGCTGTAGTCGTAGTACCAGTACTTAACCGCCGCGCCCTTGAGCTGGTAGAAGAAGCGGTTGAACTTCTGGTAGAGGCCGAGTTCGAGCGGCACCGAGTCGACGACGGTCGGCGCCTGCGCGAACGACACGTTCGGCGTGCCCAGGGCTTCGGTCGCGCGCCGGATGCCGACCAGGCCGGTCAGGTAGAAGTCCTGCCGGATGTCGAGCCTGCCGTCGGCGACCAGGCTGTAGTTCTGGAAATTCTGGGTCGGCGCGACCGGGTAGAAGCCGAAGCCGGCGCCGGCCGCCACGCGCAGCGCGTGGTTGGCCCACTCCGACCGCGCCTCGAGCGTCGGGCGCCACACCGTCACCGGCGAGGCCGTGGTCGGCGCCACGGTGGCGAACACGTTGCTGTCGTAGCCGGCATAGACGTCGAGCGCGGGATACAGCGTGAACGCGCCGACGCTGATGCCGAGCTCGTTCGACTCGTTCACCGTGCCGCCGCCGGTCGAGGCGTCGGGCGGCGGCAGGTCGATCTGCGGCTGCTCCTGCTGCTGGTTGATCGTCTGCTTGGCCGGCGACGGCGTGTCGACCTGGGCCTGGGCCGGCGCGGCGACGCACGACAGCAGGACCCAGCCGGCCACTGGGAACCACGCGAATTGGGAACGCCGCGCGCGAATCGCCATGGGACTAGCCGCCCATCCGGGCAGCGGTCCAAGCGTCGGCTGGTAGAAGCCCTGCCACGGATCCCGCGCTCTAGGAGTTGCTGGCTTTGTTCGTCGAGTCATAGACGACCGGGGGCGACGGGGTCGGTACCGGCATCGGAGACGACGTCGGAGTCGGGAAGGAGACGATCGTCGGGTTCGACGTCGCCGGCGCCGAGGCGCCCTGGAACGGGGTCGTCGCCTCGCCCGCGGGCGTCATGGCGCCGACCAGCTGGGCCAGCGCCTGCTCGAGGGCGGACGGGTCGGCCGCCTCGACGGCGGCGACCTGCGCGGCGGTCAGGGCGACCGGAACGGTCGGCACGGCGAGACCGGGCGCGGGCGCCTCGATCGCCAGCCGCCCCGGGCCGGCCGACGGCGCCGCCTGCAGCGGCGCGGCGGCGGCCAGCGGGCCGGCATTCTGCAGCGGGCCGGCACCCTGCAACGGGGCGCCGCTTTCCGGCGCGTCGCTGTCCTGGAGGGCCTGCAGGGCATCGGTGCGGTCGTCGCGCTGGGCTTCGGTCTGGACCTGGGCCTGCACGCTCGTCGCCAACAGCAGCGCCGAAAGCACGGCAACACACTGCGCCCGAACTGCAATTTTAGTCATATGCCCGACCCTGCCGCCTCGGCGACTCTACCGACGCGACCCTTGTTTGATTTTCGACACCCGCTCGGCCCGACTCGAAAGTTCGAGAACGGTCCCACCCAAGCACGCAGCATCAATACCGAATTGCGGACCGCAAGCCAAGGGTGCTTGCCAGCATCGGGGCCGAGACAGGGAGCGCGTTCGCCAGCCGTCATCCTCGCGTGCCTTGAAAGCCCCTCACGCTGGAGGGGGTACTCTTTCGGTGGGTGGCCGTCCGGTACGGTCCCGCTCCGACCTTGGCCAGAGTGACGTTCCCTTACTGCACCGTCAACGCAGGTAAGGAATTTTTTGTATCAGAGTTGTAATTTTATCGTGATAACTCAAGCCAGTAAAAGAACAAGCTAAAGTAGAGACTTAACTGGAAGCCGTGCCATCGGCCAGCGCTTCCAGCGCGCGGGCGAAGCCCTCGCTGTCGCCGCACGGCACGCGCCAGTAGGCGGCGTCGCCCTCCCGGGCCAGCAGGTCGACGTCGGAGTCGGCGCTGCCGACGAACAGGATCGGCCGCCCCGACGCCACGCAGGCGTAGATCTTCGACGGCATCACGTAGCCCACGAACGCGTCCTTCAGGGAGACGAGGTGCGCCGACGGGGCCTTCAGCAGCCCGGCCAGCCGCTCGATCGGTACGGGAGCGGACCGGTGGAACGGCACCCCCTGCTCCGCCAGGCGTCGCGCCAGCTCCTCGGCGCCACCCCCGGTGGCGCTCAGCCACAGCTTCACCCGGCCGGTCCCCGCGCGGTGGTGGCGGACGTAGCCGTCGGCCACCGTGTCGATCTCGTGCGCCACGCCGTAGTTGCCGGAATAGAGCAGGACGCAGGCGGCGGCGAGTTCCGCCGGGATCGGCTCGGGCCGGTCGTCCTCGGCGAACGCGACCGGGGAGCCGTCGCGGACCAGGGCGATCCGCTCGGGCGACACCCCGGTTTCCGCCAACCGCCGCTTCTGGTCGAAGCCGAGGACCTCGAAGCCGTCGACCCGCCGACGCCAGAAGTTGGTCAGCGCGAGCAGGGCCGACAGCATCGGCGACGGCCGCGTCAGGGCGGCGATCGCGCACTCCGGGTGGAAGTCGGTGATGCGGTAGACCAGCCGGCCGCGCCACAGGAAGCGCAGCGGCGCGAGCAGGTGGATCATGAACGGCGGCGAGCCGGTGAACAGGATGCCGTCGGCCGCGCGCATCGCGCGGAAGCCGGCGCGGACCAGCCGCAGGTCGGTGGCCAGGGTCCACAGCGAGCGCGACAGGAACGAGCCGCGCGGCACCGGCCGCGCCGCCAGCCGGATCTCGGTCAGGCTCCCCGTCCCCAGCGCCTCGTGGCGCGTCGAGTCGGCGACCGACGACAGGCCGACCAGGGTCACCTCGTGTCCCTTCGCGGCGAGCGCGCGGGCCCGAAGCTGCATGTACTGCCCGACCGCGCCGAAGTCCGGCGGCAACCAGTCGGCGACGATGACGATGCGCCGCTCGCGCACCGGGTCGAACGGGCTTTCCTCGAGCAGCGCGCTCATCGCCCGGCTCCCGCCGCCCGCTGCTCGACGATCGACCGGTACAGCCCGGCGACGCGGTCGGCGATGCTGGGCCAGCCGTAGTGGGCCACGACGTGCGCGCGACCGGCCTCGCCCATCGCCCGCCGCGCCGTCTCGTCGGCCATCACCTCTTCGAGGCCGCGGCCGATCGCTTCCGGCGTCGCCTCGACGACCCGGCCCGCCCCGCTCTCGCGCACGATCTCCGACATGCCGACATCGGGCGTCGCGATGACCGGCACGCCGCGTCGCATCGCCTCGAGCGAGGCGATGCCGAAATTCTCCGACAGCGAGGTCATCGCGAAGGCCGAGGCGGCGCCGAACAGGGCTTCCTTGTCGGCGCCGTCGACGTGCCGCGCGACGATCGTCAGGCGGCTCTCGATGCCCAGCTGCCGCGCCTGCGCGGCGAGCGACTCGGCATAGCCGTCGGCCGACTCGCCGGCCAGCACGGCGCGCACCGACGGCGCGAACGGCAGCGCGTCGATCAACCGGTCGAGCCCCTTCTCCCAGCTGAGGCGCCCGAGGAAGAAGACCATCGGGCCTCCCTTCAGCGCCTGCGAAACATCCGCGGCGACCGGCGCCGTCCCCATTGGCAGCGGATCGTCGACGCCGTGCGGGATGGTCACCACCGGCGGCAGCGACCAGCCGAAGCCCGCCAGGTGGCCGGCCTCCGCCGACGACGTCGTGAGGATGGCCGAAGCCGCCTCGAGGTTGCGGCGCTCGATCAGCGAGATCCAGGCCTGCTTCACCAGGCGACTCTTGCGGCGGATCAGTTCGGGCACGAGCATGCCACGCGGCGACAGCACGTAGGGCACGCCGGCCCCGCGCGCGGCGCGGGCCGCCGCCAGGATCGGCCACAGGAAGATGGCGTGCAGGTGTACGAGGTCGAACGTCCCGACGCTCGCCGCGAGGGCCCGCCCCATCGGCGGCGACCAGTACAGGCGGCGCAGCCGGCGGCTCGGGAAATAGGTCACCTTCACGCCTTCGAGATCGACCGGCTGCAGCAGCGGCACGTCGCTGTCGCCGGGACCGTCGACGTTGGTCGTGAAGACGTGGACGTCGTGGCCGGCCGCCGCCAGGCTGCGGCAAAGGGCGTGAACGGACCGGATCGGGCCGCCGTATCGCACGGCGGGCAGGTAGGTCGGGACGACGTGCAGCAGGCGCAAGGGTCTCTTCTCAGCAGTTCGGGCGCCGACGCGATGCGCAGGGCTTGCGATTTCACCGGGATCAATAGCATAGGTAAGCGTAATTTGGCTCCGGTCGTGATCTCCCGGCCGAAAAAGCGAGATTTCGTGAGCGACAAAGACAGGGTTTCCATCGTCGTCCCGACCCGCAACCGGCGGGACTGGCTGCGTGACGCCCTGCGAAGCGTTCGCGAACAGACCTGGCAGGCGATCGAGATCGTGGTCGTCGACGAGGCCTCGACCGACCCCACGCTGGCCATGCTCGACGCCGAGTTCCCCGAGGCGCGCGTGGTGCGCAACCGCAAGCCGCGCGGCCCCAGCGGGGCCCGCAATGCCGGCGTCGACGCGGCGAGCGGCGACTGGATCCTGTTCCTCGACGACGACGACCTGCTGCATCCACGGCACATCGAGGACCTCGTGACGGCGTCGCGGGCCGCGCCGCCGGGCGCGGTCGTGTCAGGGCAGTGGCGACGCTTCTGCGTCGTCGACGGCGAACTGCGCCTCGGCCCGGTCGTCTGCGCGCCGCCCGATCGCGCCGCGCTCGACACGCTGGCCGAGATCCTCGAGCCGATGGGCGAAGGCACGATGTGGACGAGCTCGGTGCTGTGGCCGCGCGACCTGCTGCGCAACGTCCGCTGGGACGAGCGCCTGAACGCCAACGGCGACGTCGACTTCTTCGGCCGCACCATCCTCGCCGGCGCGCAGATCGTCGGGCGCCCGGTCGGCATGGCCTACTACCGCGTGCACCAGGCGGAGCGGGTGTCGTCGGCGACGGCGCTGCGCCGGCCGCTGTCGTCGGCGCAGTACCGCCTGAAATGGTCGCAGATGCTGCTGTCGCGTCCCGACCACGAGCGGTTCGGCGAGCCGATGCGCAACGGCTTCATGGCCCTGCTGATCGCGCTGTCCGGCCTGCCCGAGGCGCGCGGCATCGTGCCGTCGCTGCGCGACGCCTTCGCGCTGTGGGGCGGCGAGAACTACTTCGTCTCCAACCCGCCGACCAACCCGGTGAAGCGCGTGCTGGCCTCGGCGGCCCTCAAGGTCGCCGGGCCGACCGGCCTGCACTGGCTGCTCAAGCAGGCGCTGCAACCGAGCCAGCTCGACCGCGCGCAGGTCTCGATCTTCCAGGCGCCACAGTCCGAGCAGGACCTCGCCGACGCCGCAACCATCCGCGGGTTCCTGTGAAGCTGCGGGTCCATTTCCGGCCCGGCGTGCCGGTCGCGCTGCTGACCGCTGCGGCCGGCCTGTTCTGGCTGCTGGCCTGGGCCGCGGCGCCGGGCGGCCTCGCGCTGGCGGCCGGGGCCGTCGCCGTCTTCTATTCCCTGCTGGCGGCGATCGGCCTGTTCGCGCTGGCCCGCATCGCCCGGCTGGAACGCTGGCAGGACTGGAACGAGCCGGTGCGGCTCCTGATCCTGGCGCCGCACGAGGACGACTGCACGATCGGCGCCGGCGGCGTCGGCGCGCGCAACCGCCGGCTGGGCGGCGCCACCCGCATCGTCTACCTCGCCGCCGACGAAGCGCCCGGCATGGCCGAGCGCCGCGCCGCCGAAGCGCGCGCCGCGTGGGCACTGGCCGGCGTGCCCGAGGAAGACGTGCTGCATGTCGACCTGCTGCCGCCGTTCCGCCATCCCGATCCCGCCCGCCTGCGCGCCGCGGCGCGCGCCCTGCGCCGGCTGATCGACGAGTTCGCGCCGGCGGTGATCGTCGTGCCGATGTTCGAGGGCGGCCATGTCCACCACGACATGACGGCCGCGCTGGTGGCGCAGGTCCGCACCGCCGGCGACCGCTTCACGGTGCTCGAGGCGCCGGAGTACGGCCCCTACACGTCCCTGCTCAATACGCCGCACCGCATCCTCGCGCTGTGCACGCGCTGGCTGTTCGGGCTGGTCTCCTACTACGGCCCGCCCGACGGGGTCGACGGCCGGCCGATCCTCAAGGTCCGGCTGGACGCCGCCGACCTCGACTGCAAGCGGCGCATGCTGGCGACCTTCGAGAGCCAGAACGGTCCGTCGCTCGCGACGACCAAGGGCTACCCGGACCGCTTCGCGCAGCTCGACCCGAGGATCCTGCGCGAGCCCGCCTTCGCGCTGGCGGGCTCGTACCTCGCCTTCGTCCGCCGCGCCCGTGCCGTGCTGCCGCCCGCCATCGTCGACCGGTTGCTGCCCGTGCAGCTCGGCACGATCGGCCGGGAACACGCCCCGACCCTGTGGTCGCGGGAGTGGGAGGGCACGCCATGAGCCACTTCACGGCCGACATGGTGTCCACGCTCGAGGAGTTCGAGGCGCTGCGCCCGACGTGGAACGGGCTGGTCGACGAGATGGAGTTCCCGGAGATCTTCTACTCCTGGGAATGGACCTACCATTACTTCCAGCACTACCACCCCGGCGACCGCCTGCAGATCGTCCTGGTCCGCCATTCGAGCGGCCGGCTGGCCGGCATCGCGCCGCTGCGCGTGCGCGAGACGCGACGGCTCGGCATCCGCGTCCGCGTGCTCGAGACCATCGTCACCGACATCGCCGACTACCAGAACATCCTGGTCCACCCCGACTTCCACCGCGGCCGCGTGGTCGGAGCGGTCCTGTCGCACCTCCGGCAGATCGAGAGCACGTGGGACATCCTCGACCTGTCGCAGCTGAACTCGCGCGATCCCACGACCTTCCACGTCCTCAATGTCGCGCAGGCCCACATGGAATGGTCGGTGCGGTCGCAGATGCTGACGCCGGTCGCGGTGCGCAACCTGCGGTCGGGCCGCATGACCGAGAAGAAGCGCCAGGTGCGGCAGATCGCCAACCGCCTCGAGACGCTGCAGGCGGAAGGCTACGTCGTTTCCATCGGCAACCGCGACATCGACGCCTGGTGGCCGAAGTTCAGCTCGCTGCACCGCCACGCCTGGCGCGAGAGCCCGCTCAACACGCCGCACGGCCGGCGCTTCTTCGAGGCGCTGATCCACGCGCCCGGCATGCGCGACAAGGTCGAGCTGTCGAGCGTCGAGTTCGAGGGCCGCACGGTCGCGATGCACTTCGGCTTCGTCGACCGGCGCAAGGTCTACTACTACATGCCGGCGATGGACCGTTCGTTCCGGCAGGAACGGGTCGGCGCGGTGCTGCTGTACGCGATCGTCGAGCACTACCGCGGCAACCACGAGGAAATCGACTTCCTGCGCGGCATGGAAGAGTACAAGAACTGGTATACCGACGACCTCGACATGAACATGCGGATCGTCGTCTACCGCACCGCCAACTTCCGGGCGTTCATGCACAACCTGCGGGGCGCGCTGCGCCGCTTCGCGGTCGATCTCGGCCTGCCGAAGGCGGTCGCCCAGATCCTGCGCCGCACCTGGACCCGCATCCAGGGCTGAGCCCCGCCTCCTGTCAGGCCGACCGGTCGGCGATCTCGACGTAGGCCGCGGCGCGCTTGGCCAGCGTGAAGTCCTCGAGCATGTAGGCGCGCGGCGAGAACGTGCCGGCCTCGACGCCCCGCCAGAAACGGTCGAACGCGTCGATCATGTCGTCCGCGCCGACGAACTTGGTGCCGCAGCGATCGTCCCAGAACGGCATCGAGCTGACCGGCCCGAACTTGACGAGGTGCGGCGCGTACTTGGGGTCCTGCCACAGGCCCCCCTCGTCCCACACGAACAGCGGCACGCCCGAGGCCAGCATCTGCTGCGCGGCGATGCCCTGCGTCTCGTGGCGGCTGAGATAGACCATGCTGCGACAGCGCCGCCGCAGCTCGTGCAGCTCGTCCTCGCGGTAGCTGCCGTAGCGCAGCGTCTTCACCCGCAGCCCGCGCCGCTCGAACTCGGCCTGCAGCGGTTCGAGCAGTTCCTTCACCCGGCGCTCGCGCTGCCAGAAGATCTTGTCGTAGATCAGCACGTCGATGTCGCGCTCACCCGTGTCGTCGGGGGCCCAGCGGTCGGTGTCGATGCCGACCGGCCATACCTGGACGCGGCCGGGCCAGACCTCGGCGAACATGTCGCGGACCCACGGACAGGGCACGAGGACCCGGCGGATCGGCCGCTGCCTGGGCAGTTCCGGGTTGTCGAGCGGGTGGCTGTAGATCGAGGTGCCGAACAGGATCGGCGTCTGTTGCGGGATCTTGTCGAGCACGAACGGCTTGCCGACCACGCACGCCAGTTCATCCGGGTAACGGCGGATGTGGCGGTAGTCGTTGGCCCGGTACGGCACGCCGAGCTGGTCGAGCCCGGCGCACAGGTTCAGGAAGACGCGCTCGGCGCCGCCCGGCTGGGCCGGGCCGCGCACCAGCCGCCGCACGATCCGCCGCGGGTAGCGATCCAGCGGGAACCAGCGGTCGGGGTCGGGCTCTTCGTAGAAGATGTTGAGCGGACGACGGTGCGACATCCGTCAGGAGGGCTGGGCTGCGCCGGCCTGCGACCGGCCCTTGAGCCACTTGAGGCCCATCGGGAAGCCGAACCGCGCCAACAGGACGTAGACGAGAAAGAACATGACGGCGGCGCCGAACAGCTTCGGCAGCGACATCTCGACCCCGTTGAACGCGACGTTGAGGGCGAAGGCCAGCACGACGCCCTCGCGCAGGATCCACGGAACCTTGAGCGTCATGAAGTAGCGGATCATCAGGCCGAACATCACGCCGATCAGGAAGATGCCGACCAGCATTCCCGGGAAGCCGAGGTCGACGAAGTTCTCCGCCATGTAGCCGACGCTGATCGAGGTGCCGAGGCGGATTTCCTCCGAGGCGTTGCCGCGGGCCAGCCGGACGTAGACCTCGGTATCCGACAGCGGCGCCTTGTCGGGGAACAGGAAGCGCGGCTTGGTGACGTGCTCGATGGCGTCCTGCCACTGCCGCATCACGCCCTGCTCGGGCGACGATTCCTGGACGCCGATCACCGAGCCGAAGATGTCGGTGTAGGCCAGGCGGATCAGCAGCTGGTAGGCGGCGAGGTTCCAGTCGATCGCGTCGGGCGCGGCGATGCGGCTGCCGAGGTAGCCGAGGCGGTCGTCGATATCGACCTTGATGGCCTGCGATTCGGCGCCACCCGTGACGTACTCGCGGTACTCCATCTTCACCGCCGACCAGAACAGGGCGAGGAAGATCAGGACCATGGCGCACAGCGCGCCGACGGCCACCGAGCCGCCCCTGACCGGGATGCGCGAGGCGACGGCAGCGATCGCGAGGTAGATGAACACGCCGCGGAAGTCCGACAGGATGCCGCTGAAGCCCATGACGATCTCGACGCCGACCGCGACCCACATCAGGTTGGTGTTGCGGCCGGTCGTCATGACCGTGGTGAACAGCATGAAGAGCAGCACGATCTTCATCTTGCCCAGCGCGTCGAGCGGCTGGTCGAGGGCCGGCACCGCCTTGGCGAGGTAACGGCAGGCGACCGCCACGAACAGCATGGCGATGTACATCGTGAAGATGTCGACCGGCCGCCACTCGAAGTGGGCGCGGTCCCGCGATCCCTTGAGGTTGCCCAGCGTGACGCGCAGGGCGATCGCGATGACCACCAGGCTGGCCATCATGTACCAGTAGGCGCGTCCGACATTCGCCCCGAACAGGCCGGCCGACATCGGCTCGCCGTCGACCATCGACTGGAGCACGCGGGCGAACACCTGCAGCCACTGGTAGAGCAGGATGTAGATCACGCCGGCCGGCATGCCCGGCCGGTTGATCAGCTGCAGCATCAGCCACGGCACCGCCGCGCCCACCGACATGGCGAGCGGGTCCTGCGAGAACGGCGCCACGACCATCAGCGCGACGGCGAAGAAGAAGAATCCCCGCTTCAGCGTACCGATATCGAGGACACGAGGAGGCGCCGCCGGGACCTCTAGGGGCATGTAACGGGTGGTCATCGGCGATGAATCTGGAGGGCGGCTCGCGCGTCCGGCACTGGCATGTATGCACTCATTGTACCCGAGTGCCGCGCGCAAGAGTAGTCGCCGCCTCGACGATTGCGACCGCGGCGGACCGGGGCGAGTAGACATTCATCCTGTCTGCAACATCACGCCGGACCGCCGCCGGGTCGAGCGCCAGCACCGACGTGATGGCCGTCACAAGCCGCCCGACGTCGCCGAGCGGGAAGACCGCCCCCGTCCGGCCCGCTTCGACCAGGTCGGGACCGCAGCCCACCGCGTCGGAGACCACCGCCGGGACGCCGCAGGCCATCGCCTCGTTGACCACGAGGCCCCAGGTCTCCAGCCCGTCGGACGGCAGGACCAGCAGGTCGGCCGAGGCGTAGACCGCCGGCAACTCGCTCTGGTTCCGGAAGCCGAGGAAAGTCGCAGCGACACCCGCCTCGCCTGCAATTTGCCGCAGGGACGGTTCGAGCTCTCCCGAGCCGGCGAAGGCGACCTCCACCGGGACATCGTCGATCCGCGCCGCCGCGCGCACCAGGTCGGCCGGGTGCTTGCGCTCGATCAGCTTGCCGACGAACAGCAGGCGCCGCGGCGCGCCGGGCGGCCGCGGCGGCATCGCCGCCCGGGCCTGCGCGCTGGCCCGCGCGAAGGCGTCGTTGTCGACGCAGTGGGGCGAGAAGAACAGCCGCTCCGCCGGCACGCCGTAGTGCTCGAGGTAGGCGCGGTTGCGTTGCCCGACATAAAGGAAGCCGTCGAAGCGGCGCAGCAGCCAGGGGAAGAGCACCGCCTTGGCCATCCGCACGGCGCGCCGGCGCTGGCGGCCGAGCTGCGAATCGCCGCGCACCAGCACCGGGATGCCCAGGCGACGGCAGGCCTGGACCGCCTGCCAGTAGCTCCTGAGCGCCCAGCCGGGCACCACGAAGGCATCGAAGCGGCCGCGCTCGATCTCCGCGGCGATGCCCGGCGTGTCGCAGCCGAAGTAGCGGTCGGTCGAGGGCTGGCGCGCGACGTTGTCGAGGAAGCGGCTGTCGTAGCCCGACAGCAGGTCGACGTCCCACTCGAAGGCAACGCCGAAGCCGGCATCGGCCTGCCCCGCCGCGGTCTGGCGGTGCGCGTAGAACACCGTGAGGTCGCAGTGCCGCGCCAGCTCGCGGAACAGCGGCGCGTAGTACTGGATCGGGTGGCTGACGAGGTAGCCGATGCGGACCGTCATCGCGCCCCGCCCTTCATGCGCACCCGGTCCTCGGCCCGGTCGAGCGCGAGGTCGAGCGCCTCGGCCAGGGCGCGGGTCGAGGCGCGCGCCGACCACGCCTCGAAGGTCGACGCCTCGACGCCCTGCGGGTCGTAGTCGACACCGGCCATGATGTCCTCGATGCCCTGCGCCACCGCGCCCGGCGACGGCAGGCTGTCGGCGGTCAGGCCCAGCACCGTGCCGGCCTGCGCCCGCCGCACCATGTCGACGGCCGAGCTGGCCTCGTGCAGCAGCGCCAGCACCGGGCGATGCGACAGCATCGCCTGGAACACCTTGGAGGGCGTGTAGTGCGCCTCGGTCGAACCGAGCACCAGCACCGCGTCGCTGCGGCCGAGGTGGGTCAGCGTGTCGACGTAGCCGATGCGCTGCGGATGCTCGTCGACCATGTCGTCGACCCCGGCGGCGCGGGCGCGCGGCTGCACGCGGTGGCCGTTCGGATCGTCGGGCGACGTCCCGGTGCCGACGAAATGGACCTTGAGGCGGGCCGCCGCCTGAGGATCGCGATCCTTGAGCGCCCGCAGGCCGGCCAGAAACGCGTCGAGCACGACGATGCCGGCCGGCAGCAGCGCGCCGGCGTAGATCATGTGAAAGCGGCCGTCGCCCGGCGTGAACAGGAAGGGCGGCCGGTCGAGCGCGCGCACGAGTTCGTAGTCCTCGGGGCAGATGCCCATCGGCATGCAGGCGACCACCGCCTGCTCGGCCACCTCCGGGTTGCGCTCCAGCATGCCCGCGACGTAACCCGGCGCCATGCCGGTGATCAGGCTGGCGCCGCGCACCGCGATCGGCTCGAGCATCTTCGACAGGGTGTAGGAGGCCCAGGCGCGGGTGAACGGCTTGTCGACGCCGGGCCAGCGATTGACCCACGGGTCCTGGTAGTCGATGCCGAACGGCACGCCGTGGCGCGCGTGGACCAGCCGTCCGACCGGCGCGAGGAAGTTCGACGGGATGGTCACCAGCACGAAGTCGATCTCGCGGCGCGCCGCCAGCCCGGCGACCACCCGGTAGCATCCCCAGAAGGCGCGCACGCCGAGATCGCCGACGAGACGCACAGGTATGCCCATCGGGCGGGTCGGCAGCGTCGGCGCGTGGATCACCCGCAGCCCGGGCGCCACCAGCCTCTCGAGGTCGGGGTCCGGCCGTTCCTCGTAGCGCGCCGGGTCGCCGGTCACCACGATCGGCTCCCAGCCGAACTCCGGCAGGTAGCGCGACCACAGGCGCGCCCGCTGGGCGCCGACCAGGTTGCTGGGCGGGAAATGTCCGCTGACCAGCGCCAGCCGCTTCATCGCCGCGCGGCCAGCTCGGCGCGCGCGCGCTCGTAGAGGTCGACGTAGCGCGACACCACGACCTGCGGCGCGTATTCCTGCTCGGCGCGCCGGCGGCAGCCCGCGCGATCGATCCCGGGCAGCTTGCCGACCGCCTCGCAGCCTTCCTCGATCGACCGGATGAGGAACCCGTCGACGCCCTGGCGGACGATCTCGGGCAGCGAGCCGCGCGGGCAGGAAATCACCGGCGTGCCGCAGGCCAGCGCCTCGGCGAACACGATGCCGAAGGGTTCGTCCCACTGGATCGGCACCACCATGGCGGCGGCCTCGCCGAGCACCCGGTTCTTGGCGACGTCGTCGACCGCGCCGACATACTCGATGCCGTCGCGGCCGATCCACGGCTCCACCTGGGTGCGCCAGTAGTCGCCCTCGGCGCCGGAGTCGGCATGGTTGCCGGCGATCACCAGCCGCCGCCCGGTGCGGCGGGCGATCTCGATGGCCCAGTGCGCACCCTTGATGCTCTCGACCCGGCTGAGGAAGCACAGCGGCGCGTCCGGCGCCACGGCGGGGCTGAACTTCAGGGCGTCGATCTCGAAGAAGTTGGGAATGCCGCTCCAGTCGCCGCCGGCGCGGCGCCCGCAGGCCGCGATGTAGTCGCTGCAGCCGGTGAAGCGCAGCACGCCCGGCGCGGCGAGGCGCAGCGCGGTCGAGACCGTGCGCAGGGTCGGGTCGCGCTGGAAGCTCATCACGATCGGCGTGCGGCCGCGCAGCAGCGGCGTCAGGTAGGCCAGGCGCGAGAAGGAATGGATGACGTCGGGCTTGAAGGATCGCGCCGCCCGCCACAGCGCCAGGGAATTGGCCAGCGTGTCGCGCCGCGACAGCGAGCTCGCCCCCGGCCAGGCGTGAAACGCGTCGGCGGCGCACTGCGATCCCGCCTTGGCGACCAGGCAGACCTTGTGGCCGCGCCCGCGCAGGTGGCGCACGAGGCCGTCGACGATACGCTCGATGCCGCCGTAGAGCCGCGGCGGTACCTCGATCTCCGGGTCGGCGGTGACCAGGATGCGCATCAGCGGCGCGCCTCCATGTAGAGCGAGTAGGTGCGGTGCTGCTCGCGATCGATCGCGCCGCCGGGGAAGCGTCCCTCGCCCCACGCGACCTGCTCGATATCGTCGAAGCCGGCCTGCTCGAGCGTGCGCCGCAGGTACTCGGCATCGAAGCCGCCATAGTGCTCGCCGTCCTGCACGAAGACGTGGTTGAGCGCCTCGATCTTGGTGGCGAAGGTGTCCTGCGGCCGCTCGCCGCCGCAGCCGATCTCGTTCAACAGGCCCCAGCCGTCCGACAGGTAGGCCTCGATGTACAGGCGCATGTCGGGCACGACGATGCGCAGGATGCCGCCGGGCTGCAGGCAGCGACGGCACTCGCCCAGGAAGCGCGGCCGCTCGGTGGTCGGCTCAAGGTGCTCGAAGTAGTGCTCGACGTGGATGCCGCGCACGGCGCCGTCGCCGAACGGCAGGCCGTGCCGGCAATCGACGCGCAGGGTTACGCCCGGCGCCGGGAACAGGTCGAGGTTCACCCAGCCGTCGCGGCCGAACGGGCCGCAGCCGATGTTCGCCAGCACGTCCTTGCGTTGCCGCAGCGCGCGCAGCCGCGACCGTCGCCCGGGCAGGATGCGATTGAGCAGGCGCACCGTCATCGCGTTCAGCTCGACGCGGAAGCTGCGGAACACCCAGGGGTTGACCGGCAGCCGCGGGATCAGCCACGCGCCCAGCCGTTGCTTCATCGTCGTCATGCCGCGACTCCCGGCCCGCCGAGTGCCCGTTCGACCGAGTCCAGCAGCGCCTTCTTCTCGAATTCCCAGTTGTACCGCTCCTGCCCCAGCCGCCACGCCTCGGCGCGCGCGCCGGCGACCGCGTCCGGCGACTCCGCCAGCGCGTCGAGCGTCGCGGCGATGGCCGGCGGATCGGCGAGCGACACCAGCCGCGCCGCCGCGCCGAGTTCGGGCGCCAGCGCGCGCTGGGCCGGCGTCTCGCTCAACACCACCGGCACGCCGGCCAGCAGGTAGGTGAAGATCTTGTTGGTCAGGCACACCCGGCGATTCTCGCTGACGTCGGTCTCGAGCGACAGGCCGATATCGTACTCGGCCGCCAGCCGCACCATGTCCTCGGGCGGCGCGGTCGGCAGCAGGCGCACCCGGTCGGCGATGCCGCGCTCGCGCGCCAGCGCCAGCAGGCGGTCGCCGTGACCCCAGCGATTCGAGCCGCGGATGTCGAGCGTCACCGGGCGCCGGACCAGCGCCATGGCCTCGATGAAGGACTGCAGGCCGCGGTCGGGGCCGATCGTCTGGGAGAACCAGTAGGCGCGCAGCGGCCCCGGCGCGGCCGGCGGCCGTGGCGCGGCCGGCGCCATGGCCAGCGGAAAGACATTGAGCACGGTGACCGGCCGAACCCCGAAGTCGCGCGCGTAGCCGGCGCCGATCATCGGCGCGGCCGCGGTGACGTGGCTGCAGCCCGGCAGGTAGGAGCGGTCGATCCGGCGCACCATGCGCTGCTGCAGGGGCGTGCCCTCGCCGGCATGGTAGTCCTCGGCGTCGAAGCCGAGCCGGGCACCGGCCTGGCGGGCCACCGCGCCCGCCGCCGCCAGTCCCGCGACGTAGTGCGCGATGTAGAGGTCGGCCGGCACCCGCGCCGCCGCCCGTCGCAACGGCGCGCTCGGGCCGCCATACGCCGCGGCGGCCATCGCCACCGGCACCGGCAGCCGCGCCGACTCCAGCGCCCGGACCGCGGCCGAGGCGGCGCGCGCGACGATTCCCTCGGTGGCGTCGCGGCGCACGCCCACGACCTTCCACGGCACTTCGGCGGCGATCGCCTCGTCGAACGACCGGAGTTCCTCGGTGTAGCGGCACACCACGGCGGTCACCGCGTAGCCTGCCCCGTGCAGGGCGTCGGCTTCCTTGAGCAGGCGCGGGTTGGACGCCAGGTTGCCCGGACTGACGATGCAGATCGCGCCGCGCATCGGCCGGCGCTCACCCCTGCCCCGGCTTCGGCGACTCCGCGGGGGCGCTGGCCTCGGTGAAGGTCACCGGCCCGGCGAGGCGCATCGCGATCGCGCCGTGGCCGTCGGCCTGCGTGAAGTTGAACGGGATGTCGTTGGGGCTGCAGCGCTCGACGAAGAACCGCATCGCGTTATCGACCCGGTGATCGATGTTGACGTTGGTGTGGGCCGTCATGACGTCGAAGCAGTACTCGCCGGCGCCCAGCCAGAACGGCTCGAGGACCAGCTGGCACTCGTAGCGGCCGGCATTGCCGGGCAGCGACACCTGGTTGAACACCGCGGTCGAGTAGAAGCCGACCGGCAGGTTGTGCTCGTCGCGCAGCACCAGGTCGAGGGTCATGCCGCGCAGCCCCGTCGTCTCGACCACGACCTTGAGGCGGATCGGCGTCCCCGGTTCGTAGCGGTCGGTCGGCCGGCCGTTGGCGTCCACCATGTCGGCGGAGATCAGCGAGCTGTTGTCGCCCTTGCCCCATTGCCGCCCGCTCTCGACGCGGCGCAGCGAGGTGGCGTAGCGCGCCACCGCCTCGTCGATCGGGCCGTCGAAGTAGACGCGGCCGGACTGGAAGACGATCGCCCGCTTGGTCAGCGCCTTGACCGCCGCGAGGTTGTGGCTGACGAACAGCACGGTGCGGCCGGCGTTGGCGACCTCCGACATGCGGTTGAGGCAGCGGGCCTGGAACTCGGCATCGCCGACCGCCAGCACCTCGTCGATCACCAGGATCTCCGACTCGAGGTGGGCCGCGACGGCGAAGGCGAGGCGCGCGTACATGCCGACCGAGTAGCGCTTGACCGGCGTGTCGATGAACTTCTCGATGCCCGAGAAGGCGACGATCTCGTCGAAGCGCCGCCGCACCTCGGCGCGCGTCATGCCGAGGATGGCGCCGTTCAGGAAGATGTTCTCGCGCCCGGTCAGCTCCGGGTGGAAGCCGGTGCCGACCTCGAGCAGGCTGGCCACCCGGCCCTTCAGCAGCAGGCGGCCCTCGGTCGGCTCGACGATGCGCGACAGGATCTTGAGCAGCGTCGTCTTGCCGGCGCCGTTGTGGCCGATGATGCTGATGACCTCGCCGCGCGAGATCTCGAAGTCGACGTTGCGCAGTGCCCAGAAGTCCTCGACGACGTCGCCGTCGATCAGGGCCTTGCCCTTCATCATGTCGACGCTCTTGCGCATGGCGTTGCGCATGTTGCGCGCCAGCACGTCGACGAACACCGTGCCGATCTCGGCGCGGCGGCCGATGCGGAACTGCTTGCCGAGGTTCTCGGCCCGGATGACGACGTCGCCCATCACAGCATGTCCGCGAAGGCGCGCTCGCTGCGCCGGAAGGAACGGGCGCCCCACACCAGCAGGGCGGCGATGATGACCAGGCTGGCGATGAAGCCCGGCAGGTAGATCGGGCTCTCGCCGCCCAGGATGCACCAGCGGAACCCGTCGATCACGCCGACCATCGGGTTGAGGCTGTACAGCATCTGGAACTGCTCGGGCACGACCTTGCTGGAGAACCCGACCGGCGACACGTAGAGGCCGATCTGGACGCCGAACGGGATCAGGAAGCGGAAGTCGCGGTAGTGGACGATCAGTGACGCCGCCCACAGCGAGGGGCCGATCGCGGCGAGGATCGCCAGCATCACGAAGAACGGCAGCAGCAGGATCTGCCAGCCGGGCGCGATGCCGTACCACAGCATCAGGCCGGCGAGGATCACCAGGCTGACGAGGAAATCGATCAGGGCGACGACGACCGTCGCCAGCGGCACGATCATGCGCGGGAAATAGACCTTGCTGACCAGGTTGGAGTTGCTGATCACGCTGCCCGACGCCTCGTTGAGCACCGAGGAGAACAGGGTCCACGGCAAGAGGCCGGCGAACACCAGCACGGCGTAGGGCGTCGTGCCCTCGGTCGGCAGCTTGGCCAGCGTGCCGAACACCACGGTGAAGACCACCATGGTCATGAACGGCCGCAGGAACGCCCACAGGGCGCCGATCACCGTCTGCTTGTAGCGGACGGCGACGTCGCGCCAGGCGAGGATCAGGAAGAGTTCCCGGTAGCGCCACAGATCGAGCCAGTACTGGCGATCCGCCCGCCCGGCCTCGATCACGAGGACGTCCGGGTCGTTTTCTTGGAGCGTGCTCATGAGGCGCCTCTCATACGACGCGGGCGGGCCACTAGGCGAGCGAGGAGTCGCGAGGCGGCGGCCGTGAAATGGGGCCGCCGGTAGGGCTCGATGGCGGCCGGATCGACCCGGCCCTCGCCGAGCAGCCGGGTTACCGCGGCGACCAGGCCGTCGCGGTCGCCCGGATCGACGATGTCGCCGACCCGGCGGTCGGGAATGGCGTCGCTGGAACCGCCGCCGGCGCCGCCGATCACCCGCAGGCCGCAGGCCGCCGCCTCGAGGTAGACGATGCCGAAGCCCTCCTCCGAGCTCGGCATCACGAACAGGTCGGCCAGCCGGTAGAGGTCGGGCAGGTCCTGGTCGGGAACGAAGCCGAGGAACTTCACGGCGCCCGGGCCGGCCAGTTCGAGGGCACGGGCCTCGAGGCGGGCGCGGTCGTCGCCCTCGCCGGCCACGAGGTGAACGAGGTCGGGAAAGCGCGCCCGCAGCGCCGGCAACGCCGCGAAGACCAGCTCGTGGCCCTTGTAGCGTTCGCTGGCCGCCAGCCGCCCGACGGTCAGCAGGACCGGGCCCGGGCCCGCCTGCAGCTTCTGCTGCACGGCCTTGGCCGGCGTGCCGGGGGCGAAGCGCTCGTCGACGGTGTTGGGCAAAACCCGCACCCGCTCGGGCGCGAGATCGACCCAGCCCAGCAGGCGTCGCCGGGTGCCGCGGCTCACCGTGGTCAGGAGGTCGGCCGCCTCGATGGCGCGGCGCACGTGGTCGCGCCGGTCGTTCCAGATGTCGGTGCCGTGGGCCTGCAGCCAGTAGCGCGCCCCGACCAGCCGCGCGATCAGCACCGCCAGCGGCGCCATGAACACGTGGCCGCAGAAGACGACGTCGACCGGCCGGTACCGCCAGGCCTGCCACAGGGCCGACAGCGAGAAGCCGAGCCGTCCGAAGATCGCCGGCCGCTGGCGCACGCCGGCCGGCAGGGCCACGCCCTCGGCGTCGCCGAGCCGCGGCAGCACGAGGATCTCGGCGCCGCTGGCGGCCAGCGCGCCGAACAGGTCGCGGTTGTAGCGGGCGATACCGCCGCGCGCGCCGTAGGCGTCGCCGACGAGGGCGAGGATGCGAACGGCCATCCCGGTCAGGCCGCCACCGGCGGCGTCCAGCCGCTCTGCCAGACCCGCAGCGCCCAGCCGCGCGAGGCGGCCGAGAAATCGGGCATGCCGCTCGACGCGGGGCCGGAGACCTCGCGCAGCCAGCGGCCGACCGGCGTCACGAAGCCGGTCTTGCGCCGGCCGCGCACCGTGTCCGGCAGCGGCGGGTCGGGGACCGCCGCGACGGCGTCCTTGGCGTTGAGCCGCGCCAGCGCAGGACCCGCCGGCAAGGCGGCGAGGAAGAACGGGTCGACGAACGGCACGCGGATCTCGACCGATTGCGCCATGCCGGCCCAGTCGGCATCGCGCAGCAGCTGGTTGCGCATGTAGAGCGAGGTCTCGAGCACCGACACGCGGTCGAAGTCGCCGAGGCCGCGGGCGCCCTGCAGCACGGCAGCGACGTGGCTGAGCGGCGCGAGGCGACGCAGGCCCTCCTCCAGCAGGTCCGGGGACAGCAGGTCCTCGAGTTCCCACGGCATGTAGACGCTGCGGCGCAACAGGTAGGCGCCGGCCCAGCTGCCGCCGTACTGCAGCACGCCCGCCGCCTTGGGATGGAGCGGCAGCCCGGCGC
>JAIUOX010000053.1 GCA_020160955.1 Pseudomonadota bacterium | reverse complement strand
GGCGCGCCGCTGCTCGACGAGCTGATGGCCCCCTACACGCGGCCCGAGTTCGTCTACCTCCACGAATGGACGGTCGGCGACCTCGTGGTGTGGGACAACCGCTGCACGGTACACAGCGCCACCTGGTTCGACGGCGCCGTCGAGCAACGGATGATGTGGCGCACCACGGTGCGCGGCAATCCCGGCAAGCTTTACGACGGCGAGGCGCCGAGCTGGCTGCCCGATTCCGCCAAGGCGACGGCCGCCGTCGCCTGACGGGTCCTCAGCCCCTGGGCCGGTGGTGGTGCGCGGCCAGCATGGTCGCCACCGACTCGGTCACCTTCTTGCCCGTCGGCAGGTGCAGGAACTCGTTCGGACCGTGGGCATTGGAGTGGGGCCCCAGCACGCCGGTGATCACGAACTGCGTCTCGGGGAACTTGGCGCCCAGCATGCCCATGAACGGGATCGAGCCGCCTTCGCCCATGTAGGCCGCCGTGTTGCCGAATGCCCGGGTCGAGGCCTCGGCCACCGCCTTCTCCAGCCACGGCGCCAGCGGCGGCGCGTGCCAGCCGCTCTGGCCTTCGCCGCCGTCGAACGCGACCTCGGCGCCGTAGGGCGGGTCGGCCTCCAGCACCTGCTTGACCTTGCGCGCCGCCTCGCTGGCGTCGAGGGTCGGTGGCGTGCGCAGGCTGAGCTTGGCGGTCGAGTAGGGCAGCAGCACGTTGCCGGCGTCGCCGGGCGTCGGGTAGCCGTCCATGCCGGTGATCGCCAGCTGCGGCCGCCAGGTGCGGTTCAGCACCATCTGCCCGGTATCGTCGACCATCGGCTTGGTGCCGCCGGCGAACGGGAACTTGCCGTAGACCTGCTCGCCCAGCACCTGCGCCGCCTGCTTGGCCTGCTCGATGCGCTGCGGCGGGATCTGGACGTAGAGGTCGGGCAGGCGGACCTCGCCGGTCGCCTCGTCCTCGAGTCGCGACAGCAGCCCGCGCAGGATGCGGAAGGACGACGGCACGATGCCCGAGGCGTCGCCCGAGTGGACGCCCTCGGTCAGCACCTTGACGGTCAGCGTGCCGGCGGCGATGCCGCGCAGCGAGGTGGTGAGCCACAGCCGGTCCCAGTCGCCGCAGCCCGAGTCGAGGCAGACGACCAGTGACGGCGTGCCGATCCGCGGCAGCAGGTGATCGACATAGTAGGGCAGGTCGTAGCTGCCGGATTCCTCGCAGGCCTCGATCAGGATGACGCAGCGGGCGCGCGGCACCTTCTGCTCCTTCATCGCCAGCAGGGCGGCGAAGCAGGCATAGATCGCGTAGCCGTCGTCGGCGCCGCCGCGGCCGTACAGCTTGTCGCCCTTGAGCACCGGCTTCCACGGGCCGAGGTCGTCGGCCCAGCCCTTCATCTCGGGCTGCTTGTCGAGGTGGCCGTAGAGCAGGGCGGTGTCGTCGCTGTCGCCGGGGATGTCGATGAAGATCAGCGGCGTGCGGCCGGGCAGGCGCACCACCTCCAGCGTCGCGCCGGCGAAGGCCGAGAGGTACTGCCGTGCCCAGCTTTCCATCAGGCAGACGGCGTCCTCCATGTAGCCGTGCGCGACCCAGTCGGGATCGAAGGCCGGCGACTTGTTGGGGATGCGGATGTACTCGGTGATCGACGGCAGGATGGCGTCGTCCCAGAAGGTGCCGACGAAGGATTTCAGCTGATCGGTGTTCATGGCCGGCAGTCTAGGACGAATTCGGGCGGCGTGAACACGGGAAGCGGAATCGTCTGGCGCCGGACCGGCGATGGCGGCACCCTCGGGCAGCGACAGTGTGGGAGACGGGCATGTTTTCGGTGGACCAGTTCATTGCCGACCTGCGGGCGACGCTGGGCGAGCGCTCGCGTCAGCCGATGAAGGAGATCGTGAAGCGCGCGGTCTCCGATCCGGCCGCCATGATCCGGACGCTGGGCGAGCCCGACAAGCCGGGCGTCAAGGTGCTGCACGCGTCGCCGGAACTGACGGTGATCACCCTGGCCTGGCCGGCCATGCAGGTGACCTGGCCGCACAACCACAACATGAGCGCGATCATCGGCATGTACGGCGGGCGCGAGGACAACGTCTTCTGGAAGCGCGGCGGCAAGGACGCGCGCTTCCCGATCGAGCCGGCCGGCGGCGAGGCGCTGGGCACCGGTGACGTCACCCTGCTCGGGCCGGACATCGTCCACTCGGTCACCAACCCGCTGGGACGGATCAGCGCCGCCATCCATGTCTACGACGGGCCGTTCCTGACGGTCGAGCGCAGCATGTGGGACGCCGAGACGCTGCACGAGCAGCCGTACGACGCCGCCGTGGTGGCGCGCGGCCTCAACCGGGCGCCGGCGGAGACCGCGGCGCGATGACCATGAAACTGGTGCGTGGCACGTCGCTCGAGTCGCTGGCCCACTACGCGTTGGTCGAGGCCGAGGCGCCGCGGCCGGGGCCGGGACAGGTCCAGGTCCGGGTCGCGGCCTGCGGCATCGGCTACGTCGACGTGCTGGTCGCGCTGGGCGGCTACCAGGTGAAGCCGCCGCTGCCGCACACGCCGGGACAGGAGATCGCCGGCACCGTCACGGCGCTGGGCGAGGGCGTGACCGGCCTCGCGGTCGGCGACCGCGTGCTGGCGGCGGTGCAGGGCGGCTTCGCGGAGGTCGTAGTGGCGGGCGTCGAGAACGTCTACCGCCTGCCCGCCGGGCTGGGCTTCGCCGAGGCCTCGGCGCTGCGCATCAACTACCTGACGGCGCTGCACGGCCTGCGCGACCGCGCCCACCTGCAACCCGGCGAACGGCTGCTGGTGCTGGGCGCGGCCGGCGGCGTCGGCATCGCCGCGGTGCAGGTCGGCAAGGCGATTGGCGCCGAGGTCATCGCGGTCGCCTCGACGGCGGAGAAGCGCGACTTTGCCCGCCGCCACGGCGCCGACAAGGTGCTGGACAGCGAGCCCGAGGGCTGGCGCGACCGGCTGAAGGCAGCCTGTGGCGGCAAGGGGCCCGACGTGGTCTTCGACCCGCTGTCGGGGCCGCTGTTCGAGCCGGCCTTCCGGTCGCTGGCGTGGAATGGCCGCCACCTCGTGGTCGGCTTCCTGGGCGGCATGCCCAGCCTCAAGGTCAACCTGCCGCTGATGAAGGGCGCCGCGCTGGTCGGCGTCGATGTTCGCCAGTTCGTCCTGTTCGAGCGCGACAAGGCACGGGCGGAACTGGAGGAACTGATCGCCTGGGCGGGGGCGGGGAAGCTTTCGCCCGCCATCGGCCGCCGCTTCCCTCTGGCCGACTTCGCCGCCGCCATGGCCTGGGCGCACGGCGGCAAGGGCCTGGGCAAGACGGTGCTGGAGATGGGCTGAAAGGTCCCTCGCTGCGCTCGGGATGACAGGCCTTTTTCTTGTCATCCCGAGCGCAGCGACGGACCTTTCAATTCAATGCAACACCGCGCTCAGGAAGTGCTCGAGTTCGGGCGTGCCGGGCTTGCCCAGCGTCGCGGCGGCCGGGCCTTCTTCCCAGATCCGGCCCTGGTGCATGAAGACCACGCGGTCGGCGACCTTGCGGGCGAAGCCGATCTCGTGCGTCACCAGCATCATGGTCATGCCGTCGCGCGCCATCTCCTCCAGCACCTTCAGCACCTCGCCGACCAGCTCGGGATCGAGCGCCGAGGTGATCTCGTCGAACAGCATCAGGGTGGGTTGCATGGCGAGCGAGCGGGCGATCGCCACGCGCTGCTGCTGGCCGCCGGACAGCTGGTCGGGATAAGCGTCGATCTTCTCGGCCAGTCCGACCTTGTGCAGGACGCTCTCGGCCAGCGCCCGCGCCTCGCCTTTGGCGACGCCCTTCACCACCTTGGGCGCCAGCGTGATGTTCTTCTCGACCGTGAGGTGGGGGAACAGGTTGAAGCTCTGGAACACGATGCCGACGTGCTGGCGCAGCTTGCGCAGGTCGGTGCCGGGGTCGTTGACCACGGTGCCCTCGAAGCGGACCGTGCCGCCCTGGATCGGCTCCAGCCCGTTCACGCAACGAAGCATGGTGCTCTTGCCCGAGCCGGAGCGGCCGATGATGGCGATGATCTCGCCCTTCTCGACGCGCAGCGAGACGCCGTTCAGCACCGTGTGCTGGCCGTAGCGCTTCACGACATCCTTGAGTTCAACGAGCGACATGCAGCCTCCGCTCGAGCCGCCGGCTCCACTGCGTCAGCGGGAAGCACAACGCGAAGTAGATGGCGGCCACGATCAGGTAGACGGTGAAGGGACGGAACGTGACGGCCGTCGTGAGCTGGCCCTCGCGGGTCAACTCGATGAAGCCGATCACGGCGGCCAGCGAGGTGTTCTTGATCAGCTGGACGAGGAAGCCGACGGTCGGCGGGATCGCCAGCCGCATCGCCTGCGGCACGATCACGTAGCGCAGCTGCTGGGCGAACGACAGGCCGAGCGACGAGCCGGCCTCCCACTGGGTCTTCGGGATCGCCTGCAGGCAGCCCCGCCAGATCTCGCCCAGGAAGGCGCCGGCATAGATCGAGTAGGCCGACAGCGCGGCCAGCCATGGCGACACGGTGATGCCGAAGATCGACAGGCCGAAGAAGAACACGAACAGCCAGCACAGCAGCGGCGTGCCCTGGACGACCAGCACGTAGATCGAGCCCAGCCAGCGCAGCGGCGCCACCGACGAGACGCGCAGCAGGGCGATCGACAGGCCGACGATACCGCCGCCGATGAAGGCGAGCGCGGTCAGGGCGAGCGTCCAGCGGGTCGCGGCGACGAGGTACAGGACGTCGACGAAGGAGAGTTCGCGGATCATCGGCGGGCGAACACGAGCTGGTAGATGCCGGCGAAGACCAGCCGGAAGACCAGCGCCAGCACCAGGTAGGCAATGGCGACCACGATGTAGACCTCGAAGTCGCGGAAGGTGCGCGACTGGATGATCGACGCGGCATGGAACAGGTCCTGCGCCGAGATCTGCGACACCACGCTGGTCGCCAGCATCAGCAGCACGAACTGGCTGGCGAGCGACGGGTACATCAGCTTGAGCGCCGGGAAGATGATGACGTAGCGGAAGATCTGGAAGCCCGACAGGCCGAGCGACTGGCCGGCCTCGATCTGCGAGCGCGGGATCGCCTCCAGCCCGGCCCGCACGATCTCGATCGAGTAGGCGCCGAGGTTGATCGACAGGGCGACGAAGGCCGCGGTGTTGGCGTCGAACTTGAGGCCGGCGCTGGGCAGGCCGAAGAAGATCAGGAACAGCTGGACGATCAGCGGCGTGTTGCGGATGGTCTCGACGTAGACCGCCACCGGGCGGCGCAGCCAGTCGGGGCCGTAGACCCGCGCCGCGGCGCCGGACACGCCGATCAGCAGACCCATCGCCATGGTGAACAGGGACAGTTCGAGGGTGAGCAGCAGGCCGTCGAGCAGGAAGTCCGACTGGGCGAAGATGTCCCGGAACTGGAAATTGTAGGTCACGCGCTCACAGTCGCCTTTCGCTGCGCGGGTCGAGCGCGTCCTGCAGCCCGTCCCCGAGGAAATTGAAGGCGATCACCGTGAGGAGAATCAAGAGGCCTGGCAACAGCGCCAGCACCGGCGCCTGGTGCAGGAGCTCCTGCGCGCCGGTCAGCATGTTGCCCCAGCTGGCGGCCGGCGGCTGGGTGCCGAGGCCGAGGAACGACAGGGTCGACTCGAGCAGGATCAGGCCGCCGATCGACAGCGTCGTGGCGACGACCAGCGAGCCCGCGGCGTTGGGCAGGATATGGCGGAACATGATGCGGCCGGGCCGCGCGCCCAGCGCCTGCGCCGCCCGCGTGAAGTCGCGCGCCTTGAGCGACAGTGTCTCGGCGCGCACCAGGCGGGCGACCGTGGTCCAGCCGGTCAGCGCCACGATGGCGATGATGCGGTAGAGCGAGAACAGCTCGGACTGCGCGATGTCGGCCGGGATGCCGAGCTTGCGCGGATCGATCGCGGCCAGGACGATCAGCAGCGGCAGGAGCGGCAGGGCGATGACGCCGTCGGTCAGCCGCATCAGCACCGCGTCGAGGCGGCCGCCGAGGTAGCCCGCCACGACCCCGACGACGGCGCCGATCACCGCCGACAGCAGCGCCCCCGACAGGCCGACCAGCAGCGAGACGCGGCCGCCGTCGAGCAGGCGCTGGAACAGGTCGCGGCCGAGATCGTCGGTGCCGAGCCAGTGCTCGGGCGACGGCGGCTCGAGCCGCCGGAACAGGTCGGTCGCGGTCGGATCGACGCCGCGCCAGTCGGCGATCCACGGCGCCAGCAGCGACAGGGTGAGCAGGATCAGCAGGAAGACCAGCGAGACCAGCGCCAGCCGGTGGCGCACGAGGCGCAACCAGACGAGCTTGCCCGGGCGGGCGCCGGCGGGCTGCGGGGCGGCCAGCGCGGTCATGCGTCGGCGATCGACACGCGCGGGTCGACCCAGGCATAGGCGAGATCGGCCAGCAGGTTGCCGACCAGGGTGGCCAGGGTGGCGATCAGCAGTCCGACCAGCGCGAGGTTGTAGTCGTTGTCGAGGATCGCCTGGTAGATCGCCTTGCCCATGCCCGGCCAGGCGAACATCGTCTCGGTGATCAGGGCGCCCGAGAACAGCCCGCCGAACGACAGGGCGAGGATCGTCAGCACCGGCGCCAGCGCGTTGGCGAAGGCATGGCGCCAGCGCACGCTGCGCTCCGGCACGCCCTTGGCCCGCGCCGTCCGCACGTAGTCCTGGCGCAGCGCCTCGATCATCGCGCCGCGCATGAAGCGCGTGTAGGCGCCGATCTGGACCAGCGCCAGCGTCGCCACCGGCATCACGAGGTAGCGCAGCCGGTCGCCCAGCGCGGCCAGCGCGGGCGTGCCCGGCCGCACGTCGGCCTGGCCGCCGGCCGGCAGCCAGCCCAGCGTGACCGCGAACAGGGTGATGAGCAGCAGCGCCAGCCAGAAGGGCGGTGTCGAGATGCCGGCGAAGCACAGCAGGTTCACGAGGTAGTCGGTGCGGCTGCGCGGCCGCGACGCGGCCCACAGGCCGAGCGGCAGGGCGATCGCCACGGCGATCGCGAAGGCGAGGCCCGCCAGGACGAAGGTGTTGACGAGGCGCGGCCACAACACGACCAGCACCGGCTGGCCGAACGAGCGCGAGTAGCCGAAGTTGCCCTGCAGCGCCTGGCCGGCCCAGCTGAGGTAGCGCTCGACCAGCGGCCGGTCGAGGCCGTACAGCGCGCGCAGCCGGGCGACGTCGGCGGTCGTCATGGTCGGATCGCCGGCCATCATCAGGTCGATCGGGTCGCCCGGCATCAGGCCGATCAGCAGGTAGACGACGAAGCTCATGACCGCGAGGGTCAGCGCCGTCTCGACGCCGCGGCCGACCAGGTAGCGCGTCACGGCGTCTCCCAGCGCCACTGCTCGACCCACAGTGTCGAACTGTTCGAGGTGCCGGTCGGCACGACGCCCTTCAGCGGCTTGGGGATCACGAAGGGATCGACGCGGAAGAACAGGGGCAGCACCGGCAGGTCGTCGGCGTGGATGCGCTGGATGTCGGCGAACAGGCCGCGCCGCTTGTCCGGATCGAGTTCGCGCTCCGCCGCGTCGAGCGCGGCGTCCATCGCGGGATTGCGGTACCCGGGGTAGTTCTGGCCGCTCCAGCCGTTGTCGGCCGAGGGGATCTCCTTGGAGTGCAGCAGCGAGCGCGGCACGCCCTCGGGCTGCTGCACCCAGGCATACATCGCGACGGCGGTGAACTGCCGGCGATTGAGGTTCTCGGAGAACACGCGCGGCGGCTCGGCCTTGATCCGGACCTCGATGCCGACCTGGCGCAGCTGGCTCTGGATCACCTGCGCGACCAGCTCGCGGATGCGGTTGCCGGCGGTGGTGGTCAGCTCGACCGAGAGGCGCTCGCCCTTGGCGTTGTGGCGGAAGCCGCCCTTGATGTCGGCGAAGCCCGCCTCGTCGAGCAGCTTGCGCGCCGCCGCCGGGTCGTAGCCGTAGGTCCGCGCCGCCGGGCTGTACATCGGGTCGAGCGGGCTGATCGGCCCGTCGGCGACCGGCTGCTTGCCCTCGAACAGCTTGTCGGAGATCGCCTTGCGGTCGAGCGCCAGCAGCATGGCCTGCCGCACCCGCCGGTCCTCCAGCAGCCTGTTGTCGAGCATGACGTCGATGTGCTCGTAGATCAGCGCCGGCTTGTAGACGAAGCCGTAGCGGTCCTTGTGACGCTTCTCCAGCGCCAGCACCTGGTCGAGCGACAGGCCGAGCTCGCCCAGCACGTAGTCGACGTTGCCCGACAGCAGGTTGGCCTCGAGCGCCGCGGTGTTCTCGATGATCTTCACCACGATCCGCCGGAAGTGCGGCTTCTCGCCGGTCCAGGTCGGGTTCTGCTCGAGCACGATGCGGTTGCCCGGCACGATCTCGACGATGCGGAACGGCCCGAAGAACAGGCCGGGATTGGTCGAGTCGGTGTCGAACGCGGTCTTGTTGCGGTACTCGGCCGGGTTGGCCTCGAAGATCGGCTTCTCGATGTGGGCCGGCAGCAGGTTCAGGCCGATGCTGTTGTAGTCGAAGGTGACGCGGTCGATCGTCATGGTGAAGCGGCGATCGTCGCGGGCGTCGAACTTGATGATGCGCCGGTAGGCCTCCGACGAGGCGACGCCGGACAGCGGGTGGCGGCCGACCTCGAGGGTGAAGGCGACGTCCTTGGCGGTCACCGGCGTGCCGTCGCCCCACTTGAGGTCGCGCAGCTCGATGTCGAGCTCCATGCCCTTCTTGCCGTCCGGCAGGTCGATCACCCGGGCCTTGCCGTTGTCGATCGTCGGCACCTCGGTGCAGGCGAGGCAGACCAGCTTCCAGGCGGGATCGCGCACCGTCAGCGGCCGCGCCGTCATGTTGCTGATCAGTGACTTGGCCAGCATCGAGCTGATCAGCGGGTTCCAGGTGCCGGGCGACTGGGTCATCCCGACCACCAGTTCGTCCTTGGCAAGCGCCGGGGCGGCCAGCGCACAGAGAGCGGCGACGACGGAAAGAACGCGGCGAATCATGGTCGTGGCACCGTCGCACGGCGCCACGCCGGAGTCATCCGCGGTGCAGCCCCGGTAGGGGCGTCAGCGCCCGAGGTGCGGGCGCGGCGCGGGGTTGCGGCCACCGTGGGCGGCGGACCACTGCTCGGGCTGCTCGAGGAAGGCGCGCGTCTCGGTGAGGCCCTTCTCGTCGAAGTACTTGTGCTTCTCGGCCGCCTCGAGGGCATCCCACCAGGTCGCCAGCGCGTGCAGCTTGACGCCCGCCGCCGCCAGCATCTCGGTGCTCTGCGGGAAGATGCCGTAGTGGAAGATCACGAAGCAGTCGGTGACCTTGGCCTCGGCCTTCTTCAGCGCCTCGATGAACACCAGCTTGCTGCCGCCGTCGGTCGCGAGATCCTCGACCAGCAGGACGCGCTTGCCGGGCTTCAGTTCGCCCTCGATCTGGGCCATGCGGCCGAAGCCCTTGGGCTGCTTGCGCACGTAGATCATCGGCTTCTTGGCGAGGGCGGCCAGGAAGGCCGCGAACGGGATGCCCGCGGTCTCGCCGCCGGCCACCACGTCGATCTTGTTCCAGCCGATCGCCTTGCCGATCAGCTTGAAGGCGTGGGCCATGATCTTGGCCCGCGCCTCCGGGAAGGCGATCAGCTTGCGGCAATCGATGTAGACCGGGCTCGCCCGGCCCGAGGTGAAAATGTACGGATTCTCGGGCCGGCAGTGGATGGCCTCGATGTCGAGCAGCAGGCGGGCGGTGTCCCGGGCTTCGGCCGTGCCGCTTTCGCGGCCGGTTTTTGCCTTTCCGTTCAACTGCTTGGCCGGCTTCTTTCGTGTAACTGCGGCCGGCTTCTTGAGCGATTTCTTCGTCGCCATGGCTGCCTTTCCCCCGATCGGCTTGCGACAAAATGACGGGCGAGTGTTTAGCGGTCGGCGGGACCAGCGGCAAGAGCCCCGTCGGCCGGACACCGCCTTGTTTTCACGGCGATTTGTCGGTCCTTCCGGGAAACTAGCTGGCCTTGCCGATCGGCAGGCGCCAGCCCCGGTACAGCGACATCAGGCGGAGGAACAGGCAGAGGGCGGCCCCGAACAGGGCGACCGGCTGCGACGGCAGGCCGATCACGTGGCCGACCGCCACCGTGCCGGCGCCGGCCAGCGCCGCGACGGCGTAGATCTCCGACCGCAGGACGGTCGGGATCTCGCGGGTCAGCAGGTCGCGCGCAACTCCGCCGCCGATGCAGGTGACCATGCCGAGGATCGCCGCGACGAAGGGGTGGAGGCCGAAGGCCAGCGCCTTGTCGGTACCGGTCACCGCGAACAGGCAGAGGCCGGCGGCGTCGAACAGCTGCACCGGCGTCTTCAGCCGGGCGATCTGGCGCGCGCCGTAGAAGCCGACCAGCCCGGCCGCGATCGTCACGGCGAAGTAGCGGGGCTCGGCGATGGCGGCCGGCGGCACGGCGCCGATCAGCAGGTCGCGGGCGATGCCGCCGGCCACGCCGGCCGCCCAGGCGACGACCAGCACGCCGAACAGGTCGAGGCGGCGGCGCACGCCCTGCGTGGCGCCGCTGATCGCGAACACGAACGTGGCGCCCAGGTCGAGCGCGTCGAACAGCATCGGCCGAACTCCTCCCCGGCGGCAGGGCGCCAGCCTACACCGATTGCACGCGCCGTCCGACCTGTCACAGTGGCGCCCGAGGAGAGGGCATGTCGACGGCTGGCTTTCGCGAATCGCGGCTCGTCCGCTTCATGATCGGGCGGCGGCGCCTGCTGCTCTCGACCCTGGCCGGGGCGATCCTGCTGGCCCTGCTGCCCGAGCACATGCGGCTGGCGTCCCGGCTGATCCTCGCCTGGGACCTCACGGCGCTGCTCTACATCGGGTCGACCCTGTACATGATCGCCCGCTCGACGGTGATCGACTGCCACGACCACGCCGCCCTCTACGACGAGGGCGACTGGATCATCCTGGTGCTGGTGATCGGCGCGGTCGCCGCCAGCTTCGTCTGCATCGCCGTCGAGCTGCCGGCGCTCAAGGCGCCCGGCCACTCGGTGCTGCGCGGCGTCGTCGTGACCGGCGTGACGGTCGCGCTGTCCTGGACCTTCACGCACACCGTCTTCACGCTGCACTATGCCAACGTCTACTACCGGCCCGACGAGGACGGACCGGGCGGCCTGGCGTTTCCCGGCGACCGGCCGCCGGACTACCGCGACTTCCTGTACTACTCGTTCGTGATCGGCTGCGCGTCGCAGACCGGCGACATCGCCACGGTATCGCGCGCCATGCGGCACCTCACGATGGTGCACGGCATCGTCTCCTTCGCCTTCAATACCGCCATCCTCGCGCTGACCATCAACGTCGGCGCCAGCCTGCTGTCCTGAGCCATGCCGCGCCATCGCCTCCTCGACCTCGCCGGGCTCGCCTTCTTCGTGGCGCTGTGCCTCGGCATCGGCGCGCTCGCCGCGGGGGTCGTCGCGACCAGCGTGCGCAGCTGGTACGGCGACCTGGTCAAGCCGTCCTTCGCGCCGCCCAACGCGGTGTTCGGCCCGGTCTGGACGGTGCTCTACGTCATGATGGCCGTCGCGGCGTGGCGCGTCTGGCGCGCCGCCGACCGCGACACGACCCGCGGACCGCTCACCCTGTTCGCCCTGCAGCTGGCGCTGAACCTCGGCTGGACCGTGGTCTTCTTCGGGCTGGAGAAGATCGGCGCCGCGGTGGCGACCATCGTCGTGCTGGATGTCGGCGTGGTGGTGACCCTGCTCGCGTTCCGGACCATCGACCGCTGGGCGGCCCTCCTGATGGTGCCCTACCTGGCGTGGGTGTCGTTCGCGACGGTGCTGAACATCACGCTGTGGCGGCTCAATCCCACCGCCTGAGCGGCGCCCGTCCTGGTGCTCGCCCTAGTGCTCGCCGCGGTCGTGCGGCGACGCGTGCTGGCTGAGACCGGCACCATCCTCGGGCCGCAGTTCCAGGAAGACCACCGACGAGGCGACCGTCATCAGGCCGAGCACGAGGAAGGCCTGCTGCACGCCGTGGACGATCGCCCCCGGATCGGCGTGGCGGTCGGCCGGCACGAACAGCGCGGCGACCAGGGCGGCGCCGGCGACCCCGAAGCTGATCGCCAGTTGCTGCCCGGTGGCCGCGATGGTGCTGGCGGCGCTGGTGTCGCGCCCCTCGACGTCGGCGTACACCAGCGTGTTCATGCTGGTGTACTGCATCGAGGTGAAGAAGCCGAGGATGAAGGCCTGCAGGACGATGCGCCACAGCGGCGTGTCGATGCCGACCGTCGCGAACGACATGATCATCAGCCCGACCACGATGGTGTTGCCGACCAGCACCGTGCGGTAGCCGAGGCGGGCGAGGATCGATGGCATCAGGGTCTTCATGCCCATCGAGGCGATCGCCTGCGGCAGCACCAGCAGGCCGGACTGGATCGGCGTGAAGCCGAGCCCGACCTGGTAGAGCAGGGGAAACAGGAAGGGAATGCCGCCCAGCCCGAGGCGCGTGAAGAAGCCGCCGCTCACGGCGGCCCGGAAGGTGCGGCGGCGGAACAGGCCGAGGTTCAGCAACGGGAAGGCGGTGCGCGCCGCGCGCAGCCCGTACCCGGCCAGCAGCACCGCCGAGAACGCGGCCAGCATCGCCACCGAGGCGGTGTCGAGCGAGTGGTCGCCGAACACCTCGAGCACGTAGGACAGCAGCGCGATGCCGCCGCCGAACAGCACGAGGCCGGCGACGTCGAGCGGGTGGGTCTTGTCCTCGCGGTAGTCGGGCAGGTAGCGGCCGACGAAGTAGAGCCCGAGCAGCCCGACCGGGACGTTGACGTAGAACACGGCACGCCAGTCGACGTAGGTGACGAGCAGGCCGCCGGCGATCGGTCCGATCATCGGTCCGACGAGGCTCGGCACCGCGACGAAGCTCATGACGCGCACCAGGTCGGCCTTGTCGTAGGTGCGGGCCAGGGTGAGGCGGCCGACCGGCATCATCATCGCGCCGCCCATGCCCTGCAGCACGCGGCAGGCCACCAGGACCTCGATCCTGGTCGACAGGCCGCACAGCACCGAGCCCAGCGTGAACAGGCCGATGGCGGCGGCGAACACGCGGCGGGTGCCGAAGCGGTCGGCCATCCAGCCGCTGATCGGGATGAACACCGCGAGGCTCAGCGTGTAGCTGGCCAGCACCGACTTCACGTTCAGCGGGGTCACGTGCATCGCCCCGGCGATCGCCGGCACCGCGGTGTTGAGGATCGTGGTGTCGAGCGACTGCATGAAGAAGGCGACCGCCACCAGCCACGGCAGCAGGCCCATCGCGCGGTCGGTCGTGGCGGGGGCCCGGGGCGACGGCATCGTCAGAGGGCGGGCTTGAAGGGATCCTGGCCCGCCGCGGCGAACAGCGGGTCGAGCATCTCGGGGATCAGGGCCTCGCCGCCGTCGCCATCGGTCATGATCGCGACCCCGAATGCGGCGTCGGCGCTGAACACCAGCGCGGCGCGGAAGCCCGCGTTGACGCCGTAGTGGTAGAGGTAGGGCGGTCGCCCGCCGCGCGGCGCGACGAAGACGCCCAGCCCGGTCGGACCGTCGGCCACCGGGGTGGCGAGCAGGCGCGCGGTCGCCGTCTCCAGCAGCCGGTCTGCCCCCGTCCCGGTCCAGCTCGCCGCGATCGCCAGGGCGAGCCGGGCGAGATCGCCCGGCGTGCTCCACAGGCCGGCCGCGGCCAGCTCGGGATAGACGTGGAAGCCGCCGGCGAGGCGCTGTCCCCGGGCGTCGTGCGCGGCGGCGGCATTGCGTTCCGACGGCGGCAGCGGCTGGAAGAAGCCGCTGCGGGTCATGCCGGCCGGCGCCAGCACGAGGTCGCGCGCGAGCTGGTCGAACGGCTGGCCGGTCGCGTCCTCGGCCAGCCGCTGGAGCACCATGGTGCCGCCGCCGGAATAGCGGAAGGCCTCTCCCGGCGGCCACGCCACGACGACCGGCGGGGTGTTGGCCGGCGGTGTGCCGTCGAGGATCTGCCGGAGGTCGGGCAAGGGCGCGCCGACCGCGTAGCCGGGAAAGCCCGGCACGGTGGTGCCGCCGCGGTGGCAGAGCAGGAGACGCGGCGTGACGGCGGCGGCGTCGGCCCCGGCCCCGCCCCCGACCCCGACCCCGGGCAGCGTCCAGCCGCGCAATGCCTGGTTGACCGGGCGGTCCAGCCCGATCGTGCCCTTCTCGTGCAGCCGCAGGATCACCAGTCCCGCGACGACCTTGCTGATCGAGGCGGCCTGGAACAGCGTCCGGGCATCGCAGCCCACGGTCATGACATCGCTCACGGCGCCGTTGCGAATGACCACCGCGCTGGCGGCCGGCACGTGGTGACGCATCGTCAGCACGCGCAGGTAGTCGCCGGGCGTCGGCGCGCCCTGGCCGCGGACGGCCGGCGAGGCCGCGACGGAGGCGGCGCCGCCGAGAAGCAGGCGTCGGGAAAGCATCGGGTCCCACTGACGCATGTCCGGCTGGCGGAGGCAATCGCTCTCCGGGTATGTGTGGACAAGCGGGTACGGAGGGAAGTCGGATGCGGCGTCGGGCGTTCATCGGGGGGCTGGTCGCGGCCGGCGCATCGGGGCGCGTCGCGTGGGCGCAGGCCGACCCATTGCCGTCATGGAACGACGGCGCGGCCCGCCGCCGGATCCTCGACTTCGTCGCGCGCACCACGACGCCGGGCCACCCCGACTGGGTGCCGGTGCCCGAGCGGATCGCGACCTTCGACAACGATGGCACGCTGTGGTGCGAGCAGCCGCTCTACGTCCAGGTCCAGTTCGCGGTCGACCGCGTGCGCAGCGCCGCGGCGCAGCACCCCGAGTGGCGCGAGCGGGAACCGTTCCGCTCGATCCTCGCCGACGACCGCGCCGGGCTGGCGATGATCGGCGAGAAGGGCGTACTCGACATCGTCGTGGCGACCCACGCCGGACTCACCACCGAGCAGTTCCGCCAGAACGTCGTCGAGTGGCTGGCGACCGCCCGCCACCCGCGCTTCGGCCGGCCCTACACGGACCTCGTGTACCAGCCGATGCTCGAGCTGCTGGCGTTGCTGCGCGCCAGCCAGTTCAAGACCTTCATCGTGTCGGGCGGCGGCATCGACTTCATGCGGCCGTGGACCGAGAAGGCCTACGGCATCCCGCCGGAACAGGTGGTCGGCTCGTCCGGCGTCACGCGCTACAGCCTCGTGGCGCCCGACCGGCCGGTGCTGCTGAAGCAGGACAAGGTGGAGTTCGTGGACGACGGCCCGGGCAAGCCCGAGGGCATCGACCGCTTCATCGGGCGGCGCCCCGTGCTGGCCTTCGGCAACTCCGACGGCGATCAGCAGATGCTGGAATGGACGGCGGCCGGACCGGGCGCGCGCTTCATGGGCCTGGTCCATCACACCGACGCGGTGCGCGAGTACGCCTACGATCGCCAGTCGCCGGTCGGTCGCCTCGACAAGGCGTGGGACGAGGCGGTGCGGCGCGACTGGCTGGTGGTGGACATGAAGCGGGACTGGAAGGTCGTCTTTCCCTTCGAGTTGGGCCGATGAAGGCCGGCTTGCCCGCTCTCCTGGCGGCACTCGCCCTGTTCGCGGCCACCGAGGCGACGGCCCAGGCGGGGATGGCCAATCCCGCCTCGGTGAACTGCGTCCAGAAGGGCGGCACGCTGCGCCTCGAGACCGGCGGCGATGGCGGCCAGTACGGCGTGTGCGTCTTCGCCGACAATCGCCAGTGCGAGGAATGGGCGATGATGCGCGGGCAGTGCCCGGTCGGCGGCGTGCGCGTCACGGGCTACGTCACCCAGGCCGCGCGCTTCTGCGCGATCCGGGGCGGCCGCTACACCGTCACCGCCAACGATAGCCGGCCGGACGAGCAGGGCAGCTGTGCGTTGCCGGAAGGCAAGACGTGCGACGCCGTCGCGTACCATGCCGGCCGATGCGGCCCCTGAACGCCGCGCGCAACGAGGGAACGTCGATGACCGAAACGCCGTACCGGCTGCCGCCCGGAACCTGCGACAGCCACGTCCATGTCTACGGCCCGTTCGACCGCTTCCCGCCGCTGATCGAGGGCCGCTTCTCGCCGACCCGGGAGACGCCGGTCGAGGCGCTGTTCGCACTGTGGGACGGGCTCGGCATCGCGCGCGGCGTGATCGTCCACGCGATCCGGGCGGGCGCCGACAACGCCGTCACGGTCGATGCGCTGGAGCGCTTCCCGCAGCGGCTGCGCGGCGTCGCGCTGGTCGATCCCGGCATTTCGGACCGCGCGCTGGACCGGCTGAACGACGTCGGTTTCCGCGGCGTGCGCATCAACCTGTTGCGCCAGGACGGCAAGGCGGTCGCCTCGGGCGGCATGGACCTCGACGCGCTGGTCGCGTTGGCGCCGCGGCTGGCCGAACGCGGCTGGCACGCGCAGCTGTGGATCGAGACCGGCGATCTCATGGAACTGGCGCCGACGCTCGAGAATCTGCCGCTGACCTACGTCGTCGACCACATGGGCCGCACGATGGTCGACAAGGGGATCGACTATCCCGGCTTCCGCGATTTCTGCCAAAGGCTGAAGGACGGCCGCTACTGGTGCAAGCTGTCGGGTGCCGACCGCAACACGCGCACCGGCGCGCCGTTCGACGACACGGCGCCGTTCATGATGGCGCTGGTCGCGGCCAATCCCGGCCGCCTGGTGTGGGGCAGCGACTGGCCGCACGTCGGCCATGCCGCGGAAACGATCCCGCGCGAAGCCGACCTGCTGCGGCTGTTCCTGGCCTGCGTGCCCGACGAGGCGACGCGGACCCGCATCCTGGTCGACAACCCGGCGGCGCTCTACGGCTTCTAGCCGGGGCGTTCAGGACTGCCGCGCGAGGCGCGCGCAGAAGTCGAAGTCGGCCTGCAGCAGCGGGTGTCCCATCGGGTCGCCGCTCGATTCCAGCGCCGTCTGCGCCAGCATGTAGTACATGCGCGACAGGCGGGTCATCTGGGCGATCAGCCGGTCCTTCTTCTGGCCCGACAGCACGACCGCCCGGGACAGGAACACCTCGGCATTCGCCTCGTACTGGTTGGCGATCGCCGGCCGCTCTTCCTTCTCGATCGCCGCGGCCGAGATGTAGAACGAGGTGCAGCGCAGCGACACGACCGGCACCGTCCACGGGTCGCTGGCCTGTTCGCGGGTCACGATGGCGGCGAGCGGGTCCGGCTGCGGCGCCGCCTCGGGGGCGCCGTCCTGCGCGGCCGCGCCCCAGGCCATGACGAGGAGTCCGGCCAGCAACGGCCAGCGCCGACATCGGCGCAGACCGGCGCCGCTGGCTCCCCGGGGGGCGGTCATGTTCGGTCCGCGACCGTCAGGCGGCCTTCTTGCGGTTGGCTTCCAGGCGGCGATCGACCAGCGCCACGCCGCGATCGATCTCGGGGTGGCTCAGGCCCTTCTCGCGGGCGATCAGCTGGACCAGCTTGTCGGCGCGCTCGATGTAGGGGACGCCGTTGTTCAGCGCCCGGGCGGCCGAGGCCGGGCGGGTCAGGCTCTGCGCCGCCGCCGCGTACTTCTCGAACGGCACGAGGTCCTTCGGATCCGACCCGAGCCTGACGCACAGGTCGATGACGAAGTTGTAGACCGAGCGCGAGGTCTCGATGTCGCTGTGCACCGCCTCCTGCGCCGTGCGCATGCCGTCCTCGGTGACGCAGCGGTAGTTGCCGGCCAGCAGCATCGCCCACTTGGCCAGGGGCACGAAGATCGAGTCGTAGACCTTGAGCTTGACCGGCAACTCGGTCTTGCCCTCGGGCGTGTCGAACCGCACCGCCTCGATCTCCTTCTCGAGGGTGCGCAGGATGTCGGTCGCCTTGTCGTCCTTGAAGCGCGCGACCTTGAAGTTGGTCGGCAGGGTGACCTGCAGGAAGTTGATCTTCTCCTCCGGCGGGCGGATCGCCTGGGGGTCGGGGCTGTTCAGCGTGATGCGCTCGGGGTCGAAGCTGTTCCACACCGAGGCGTCGGTGTAGGCCGGCTTGAGCTTGTCGCAGTCGAGGCCGGGGATGCGCCGCAGGTAGGCGAGCGGCGGCATGTTCATGATCGACATGCAGGGCACCCGGGACTTGCCGACCGCGTCGAGCAGTTCGCGCACGCCGGGCGAGCGGTACTGCGGCTCCTGCATGGCGAGCCCGACGAGATCGTAGGCCGACGGGTCGACGCCGGCGACGCCGCCGGCCGTGACCTTGCCCGGCAGGTCACGCGAATCGATCAGGACCTGCTCCTTGCGGCCGCGCACCGGCATCCGGACCTTGAAGCCTTCCTGGTTGATCAGGTCGGCTTCGCCGGGCAGGCAGATCATGTGGATGGAATGGCCGCCGAACAGGATCTTGGAGGCGAGCAGGGAGCCGTAGGAGGCGCCCAGCATCAATATCTTGTAAGCCATTGCTCGCACTCCCGACCCGGCCGTTCATTGTCGGCTATAACTTCCTCCGGTGGGCAACGGTGCGTCAATCGGATTGAACAGCCATTTCGTGGGATATGCGTCGAGGAGCGATGAGCGTGCTGCGGCCGGGCCGTAACGTGTGGCGGGTGGAGACGGCGGTCCGGGCCGCCATCCTGTCAGCGCGCGACCGCCTGCTGGGCGAGCACTGCGGCGTGCCCGCCGACGCCGTGGCAGCGTCGTGCCCGGCCTGGTGGAACGGGTCGCCGAACCGGCCCCGCCGATGCGCGCGGGCCGCTTGATGCGCCCTCTCGCCGGGCGGCTGCGGCCGGTGCTGCTCGTCTCGGGGGCCTTGCTCGCCGTGCTCGGCATCGCCCTGGCGTGGCGCTACACCGGGCTGTCGGGCGTGCTGACCGCCGACAATCTGCGCGAGGTCCTGCGCACCGCCCGCGGCGAACCGTGGGCCATCGTCGTGGTCTGCGCGGTGTTCGTGCTGGCCGGCTTGATGGTTTTCCCGCTCAACGTGCTGGTGCTGACGACGGCGGCGGTGTTCGGTCCGTGGCTGGGGATCGCCTACGGGGCGGCCGGCGCGCTGACCAGCGGGACGGTGCAGTTCTGGATCGGGCGCTGGCTCGGTCGCGGCGCGCTGGAGCGGGTGGCCGGGCCGCGCGTCCGCAAGGTGATGGACGGCGTGCGGCGGCGCGGCCTGGTGACGGTGGTCACGTTTCGCCTGCTGCCGGTCGCGCCCTTCACGCTGGTCAACCTGGCCGCCGGCGCCGGCGGCATCCGCTTCGTCGACTTCGTGCTCGGAACCGCGATCGGGCTGGCGCCGGGGCTGGTCCTGCTGTCGATCATGGGCGACCGCATCCTGCGCATCCTGTCGGACCCCAGCGCGGCCGACATCGTCATCCTGGTCCTGTGCGTGGCCGGCCTGATCGGCCTGGCGGTCGGCGCGCAGTCGCTGTTGGCGCGCCGCGGGAGACGGGCCTCCTGACGCCGCCGCGCCCACCGGCTCAGGAGCGCGGCGGGACCTCGTAGCGTGCGGCCGGCCGCGGCGTGCGACTGGTCCCGTCGTAGCAGACGATCTCCGCCTCGTGCGCCATGTTGCCCTTGCCGTCCGAGCGGTAGGTGGTGACGACGCCGCGGTAGGTGTCGGTCGCCAGGCGATCGCGCACGGCCTGCCCGGTGACCGGCTGACCGTCCTTGCGCAGTTGGCCGATCACCTGCGCCAGCATGCCGACCGCGTCGAACTGCGCCGCCGCGAAGGCGTCGGGATCGCTGCCATAGGCGGCGCGGTAGGAATCGAGAAAAGCCTTCATCGGGCCCGAGGTCGCCGAGATCGGCGAGGCCGCGGTCTCGGCGCACACGCCCTTCAGTTCGGCGGGCTCGAGCAGGGCCGCGGTGGCGGGCTGGTGCATCGCCGAGCCGGCGACGATCGGCACGTCGGGCATCGTCTGTCGCGCCTGCCGGACCGCCAGCACGGTCGAGGGCGCGTGCAGGTGCAGGACGATGACGTCGGCGTTGGCGTTGCGCGCGCGCAGCAGCGCGGGGGCGAGGTCGTTGACGGTCGGCGCGATGCTTTCCTCGAGCACCGGCGGCGCCTTCAGCTCGGTCAGCGTGCGATTGAGCTGCTCGCGACCGGACTGGCCGTAGGCGGTGCTCTGGTAGATCACCGCCGGCCGCTTCGCGCCCAGCTTCTCGACGACGTAGCGTGCGTGCGCCACCTTCACCGTCGCGTCGCTCGGAAAGAAGCGGAAGAACCAGGGATTGCCCAGTTCGCCCAGCCGCGCCGTGCCCGAGATGGTGAGCAGCGGCAGGCGGCGTTCCTGCGCCAGCGGCAGCAGGGCGAGCATCTGGGTGCCGAGGATCGGCCCGACCGCGGCGGGCGCGGCCGCGCCGCCCAGCGCGCGTTCCCACGCCGTCACCGCCGCCTCGGGCGTGGCCTGCGTGTCGAGCACGTCGGGCTTGAAGGCGACGTCGCGCGCCTGCGTGGCGGCCAGCAGCGCGCCGTTGCGCTGGCTGGTGCCTTCCAGCGCGACGAAGCCGGTGAGGGGGACCAGCACCGGCAGCCGCACGTCCTGCGCGACGGCCGGGCCGGCCGCGACAGGGGCGACGAAGGCGGCGGCGAGCGCCGCTACTGCGCGGCGCCGCCAGCCCATGGCGTCATGACCTCGTTCATGCCTGCAAGTTCTCCGGTCTTCGGGTCGCGCGCGATGCACGACGGGTTGGCGAAGTTCAGCGGGGAGACGTGGTTGGCAACCTCGACGATCGGCAGCTTGGCGGCAATCGCTTTCTTCACCGCGTCCGGCAGGTCGCGATTGACGCGGATCGGCCCGACGCCCGACACGTCGATGCGCGGCTGGTGGAACGCCGCCTCGATGTCCATGCCGCGGTCGAGCATCATCAGCGCCAGCTGGGTCACCGCCGGCACGATGCGGCGGCCGCCCGAGGCGCCGATGCAGAACAGGGCCTGGCCATCGCGGCTGACCACCACCGGGCAGATGTTGCACAGGGGACGCTTGCCCGGCGCGATCGAGTTCGGCCGGTTGGGCTCGGGATCGAACCACAGCATGCCGTTGTTCATGGTGATGCCGGTCTTCGGCAGCATCACGCACGAGCCGAACAGCGACATCAGGGTCTGGGTGAGGGCGACCATGTTGCCCTCGCTGTCGGCGGCGCAGAAATGCGTCGTGCAGGTGTTGGTCGGCTTGTCGCCCATGCTGTTGAGGCGTTCCTGGTAGGCCTGGTGCATGCCCTCGGCGATGCCGACGAAGAAATCGGCGTCCGGTGCGCCCTTGCCGCGCGTCCGCTGGCCGGCCAGCTCGATGGTCCGGCGCAGCGTCGGGCCGGCGGTGAGGCCGCCGGCGACGTTGACGGTGGCGCCGTTGTGCTCGAACGACAGCGGCTCGACGATCCGCGCCTGGTAGTTGGCGAGGTCGTCGTAGGAGATGGTCGAGCCGCCGGCCTGCAGGTCGGCCGCGATGTCGCGCGCGAGGCTGCCCTCGTAGAACTCGCGCGGCCCGCCGTCGGACAGGCGCTGGTAGGTCTCGCCGAGGTTGCCGAGCTTGATGTAGCGGGTGTTGCCCTGCCAATCGATTGCCGGCACGCGGCCGTCGTCGCACAGGTAGGCCGCCTTCGAGGCCGGGTACTGGGCGAGGTCCGCCGCGCCCTGCACCAGCATGACCTGCATGTACCAGTCGAGCTGCATGCCGCGCTTGGCCAGCGCCACGCCCGGCGCCATCACGTCCTGCCACTTCAGCGTGCCGAAGCGCTCCAGCGCCTTCGACAGGCCGGCGACCATGCCGGGCACCGCGATCGAGTGGTAGCCGAACTCGTTGCGCCGCTCGAGGATGTCCGGCCAGGCGAAGGCGTTGGCCGGGCCGGGGCCGACGATCTTGTAGGCGGCCGGGTCGAGCTTGGAGGCGGAGATCGGGCCGTAGTCGATCGTGTAGGCTCGCTTCTCGCGCGCGTTCCAGACGGTCATGAAGCCGATGCCGCCGATGCCGCTCATCCACGGTTCGAGCGTGCCGATCGCGAGGCCGGTCGCGACCGCGGCATCGATCGCGTTGCCGCCCTTGCGCAGGATCTCGGCGCCGACCTGCGCCGCCTTCCAGTTCTGCGCGACCACGACGCCCTTGCCCCGTACGGCCTGCTTGGTGACTTTCCACTGGCTGGTCAGCGACTCGCTCATCGACTTCTCCCCATTGCGGCGGCGACTGTAGCGGGGCCTGATTTCGCCACAAACCCCATTACACTGCAGGGCGGACGGGCCTGGAAAGAAACGCGGGTGTGACGGAACTCAACCAGATCGACCTGCGGACGCTGCTCTCGGGCAACAAGCGCGCCTGGGACGGCTTCGTGACCGCGGCCGCGCCGCTGATCCATGCCGTCGTCCGGCGCACCCTCGCCCCGTACCGGCTCTCGGACGACGACGTCATGGACGCCGCGCAGGACGTCTTTGTCCGGCTGTGCGCCGGCGACTACCGGCTGTTGAAATCCTACGACCCCGCCCGTGCCGGCCTGTCGACCTGGCTGGCCGTGGTGTCGCGGTCGTGCGCGATCGACCACGCGCGTCGCCGCCGGCAGGCCACCACGCCGCTCGACGACGTGCCCGAGGCGTCGCTCGGCGTCGAGGACCGGCACGTCGAAAAAATCAAGATTCCTCAAGGACTTCTGACCGAGCGGCAGACCCTGGTCCTGAAGTGCCTGTACGACGAGGAGAGGGACGTGACGGAGGTCGCCCGCCTGCTCGGGGTCGATGCCCAGACGGTGCGCAGCACCCACCACAAGGCGCTGGTGCGCCTGCGCGCCCACTTCCAGGGCGAGCCGGAATAATGCGCTTCCCGGGGGATGATCGGCCCATTTTCGACGTAATCTCTGGCAGGAGCTTTCCATGAGGACGGACGGTCTTTCCCCGGGCGACAAGGAGCTGTGGCAGCGCGTGGCCACGGACGATGTCGCGCGCGGACCGGTATCGGATCTCGACTTCGCCGCCTGGCTGGAGGGGCGCCTGTCGCCGGCCGAGGCGGCGCGAATCGACGCGGCGGTGGCCGCCGATCCCGAGCTGCGCCGCGCCGCGCTCGACCTCTCGGAGGTGCTGGGCCAGCCCCTGCCGGTCGCGCCCGCGCGGCTAGCCGTGCGGGCCAAGGCGCTGGTCGGCTTCGAGGTCGAACGGCGCTCGGCACGGACCGGCCTGTTCGGCTGGCTGCTGTCGCACGACCGGCGGTTCGCCGCCCAGCGCGCCCTCGCGCTCGGCATGGCGGTGGTGGTCGCCGGTGCCGGTTTCATGATGGGCGGCGGCCTCGGCTCGTCGCTGGCGCAGGAGCGCTATGCCACGGCGGTCGCTTCGCGAGCGGGGACGGCGACGGGTACCGTCTCGCAGGCCTGGTCCTCGGCGTTCGAATTGACCGAACTGCCGACGGCGGAAGGCATCTGACATGAGCACGCGTCTCGTCCAGGGCTTCCTCGCGCTGTCGCTGTTGCTCAACACCTTCGTGATCGCCGGCTTCGTCTTCCGGGGATGGATCGCGCCGCCGGCCTTCGAGCACCTGCCGCCGCCACCGCCGCCGCCGGTGGCGGGAGGCGCGCGCAACAGCCCGGTCGACATGCTGCTCGACGAGGTGCGGCTGGGCGACGATCAGCGCCAGGCGCTGCGGCCCGCGCTCGACGCCTATGCCGCCGGACGGCGCGAGCGCGGTCGCGAGATCCAGAAGCTGCGCGAGCAGGTTTCGGAGGCCTATCGCCGGTCACCGCTCGATCCGGCGCGCATCGACCCGTTGATCGACCAGCTGACGCGCCTGCGCAGCGACCAGCAGAAGGACACCGTCCGGGTCCTCGCGCAGGTCGAGGATCGCCTGACGGCGGAACAGCGCACGCGCTTCCACGAGATCCTGGCCGAGCGCCTCGCCGGTCCGCCGCGACCCCCGGGCGGTCCCGGCGGTTCACTCGGGGGCCCGCCGGGTGGGCCTCCCGGCGGGCGGCCGCCGGGCGGACGGCCGCCCGGCCCGCCGCTGGACTAGGAGACGGGCATGGCCGGATCCCTCGGACGACGGGTGTTCCTGGCCGGTGCGGCCGCGCTGCCGGCCGGCCTCGCCGCGCCCCGCGGTGCGCGCGCGGCCTCGACCCTCGACTTCGACGGCGCCCGCCACCTGCTGGCGCGCACCACGTTCGGCGGCACGCCCGGGGAGATCGAGGTAGTCGAGGGCCAGGATCACGCGGCGGCGGTCGATCGCCTGCTGGCGGGCATCCGTCGCACCGCCGTGACGCCGGCGCCGGAGTGGATCGGCGAGGGACCCACCGAGCTGCGCGAGAAGCAGCGCGCGGCCGATGCCGAGCGCGCCGAGGCCCGTCGCAAGCCGGGCGTCGACGGCAAGCCGCTCCTGGTGACGCGGCCGATCGACGAGCAGGGGCGCGAGCTGCGCAACTGGTGGATCGAGGAGATGCTGGCGACCGACCAGCCGCTGACCGAGCGCCTCGTGCTGTTCTGGCACAACCACTTCACGTCCTCGCTCCAGAAGGTCCGGTTCCCGCCGGCGCTATTCCGCCAGAACGCCCTGTTCCGGCGCGAGGCCGCGGGCAACTTCGCGACCCTGCTGCGCGAGGTCGCGCGCGATCCCGCGATGCTGATCTACCTCGACGGCATGCGCAGCGTGGCGCGGAAGCCCAACGAGAACTTCGCGCGCGAGCTGCTCGAGCTGTTCACGCTGGGCGAGGGGCACTACCGCGAGGCCGACATCAAGGAAGCCGCGCGCGCCTTCACCGGCTGGACGGTCGACCGGCAGACCGGCGCTTTCGCGACGCGCCCCGGCCAGCACGACGATGGCGAGAAGACCTTCCTCGGGCAGACCGGCCGGCTCGGCGGCGACGACATCGTGACCATCCTGCTGCGCCAGCCGCGCACCGCCGAGACCGTCGTCGAGAAGATGTGGAAGGAGTTCGTGTCGCCGGTGCCCGATCCCGCCGAGGTGTCGCGCCTCGCGGCGGCGTTCCGGCGCGACTACGAGATCAAGCCGCTGCTGCGCGCCCTGCTGACGTCGGACGCGTTCCGCGACCCGTCCAGCCGCGGCACGCTCGTCAAGTCGCCGGTCGACCTGATCGTCGGCACCGTCCACCTGCTCGGCCTGCCGGTGCCGGAGAAAACCCAGCTGGCGCGCATGATGCAGGGCCTCGGCCAGTCGCTGTTCGATCCGCCCAACGTCAAGGGCTGGCCGGGCGGCGACGCCTGGATCTCGACCTACACGCTGTTGCTGCGCCAGCAGTTCCTGCGCCGCATCGTCGAGGCGACCGCCGTGGCGCCGATGGACGGAGCCCTGATGTCGAGCCGCGCCAACCGGCGCGCCGAGCGGCGCGAGCAGTTGCCGCAGGAGATGGCGCCGGCCGGAGCGATGCGGATGGCCGAGCCGCGGCCGGTCGAGGGCCGCAGCCTGCGCACCGCCGGGGCGGCCGTGCGACTGGGACCGGCGCTGGGCGGCAGCGACAGCGCGACCCTCCTGGCGACGGCGCTGGCCGTCCCGGCGATCGACGGCGCCACCGCCGACCTGCCGCCCGACGCCGCGCTCGCGGCCGGGCTGCTCGACACCGCTTACCAGCTGAGGTGAGGCGGCGATGGCGCGGACGCTCCTGCTGGTCGAACTGAAGGGCGGCAACGACGGCCTCAACACGCTGGTGCCGTTCGCCGACGCGCGTTACCGCGAGTTGCGCCCGACCATCGGCGTGGCGCGCGAGCGGGCGATCCAGCTCGACGAGAAGGTGGCGCTGCATCCGCGGCTCGAGCCGATGATGGAGGGCTGGAAGGCCGGCGACCTCGCCATCGTCCAGGGCGTCGGCTACCCGTCGCCGAACCGCTCGCATTTCCGCTCGATCGAGATCTGGGACACCGCCTCGGCGGCTAGCCAGACGCTGAGCGAGGGCTGGATCGCGCAGGCCTTCCGCGATGTCCGCCTGCCGCCGGGGGCGGGTGTCGACTGCATCGTCGCCGATACCAATGCCTTGCCGGGCACCGGCCCGGCGTTGCGCACCATCGTGATGCAGGACGCGGAGAACTTCCTCCGACAGGCGCGGGCCCTCAAGGACGGCCCGCCGGCGGGGACGAGCCGCAACCCGTCGCTGCGCCACCTGCTGGCGGTCCGCCAGGAGATCAATGCGGCGGCGCGCGGGCTGAGCGACCGCCTCGGCAAGGCCGCGGCACCGGCCGAGCCGTACCAGCCCGACACGCCGTTCAACCGCGAACTCGACCTCGCGACCCGCATCCTGTCGGTGCGCGTGCCGGTGGTGGCCATCAAGGTGGCGCTGGCGGGCTTCGACACCCACGCCAACCAGGTCCAGCAGCACGAGCGGCTGCTCGGCGCGCTCGCGACCGGGCTGGCGACGCTGCGCCGCAACCTCGTGGCCGCCGGCCTGTGGAACGAGGTGCTGGTGATGACCTACTCGGAGTTCGGCCGCCGGGTGCGCGAGAATGCCAGCGGCGGCACCGATCACGGCACCGCCGCGCCGCTGTTCGTGATGGGCGGCGGCGTCCGCGGCGGCCTGCACGGCGCCCAGCCGGCGCTGTCCGATCTCGACGACGGCGACCTGCGTCACGCCGTCGACTTCCGCGAGGTCTTCGCCACGGTCGCCCGCGGCTGCTGGGGCGTGTCGGCCGACTACGGCCTGCGCCAGCCGCGCCGGGTCGGCTTTCTCTAGTCCCGACCCTCTCTAGGCTCGACCCGTCAGTTCCTGGCGCACCGAGCCGCGCTCGGCCTCGATGCGGATGTACCAGATCAGCAGCGCGGCGATCACCTTGATGGCGACCGGCAGCGCGATGTAGACGACGATCAGCGCCGTGCCGCTGTAGCTGCCGACGCTGGGATTGAAGCCCAGCAGGGCGGCGACCGGCAAAGAGCCGGCGGCACCGATCGCCGTGGCCAGCTTGGTCGAGAGCGCCCACAGGCCGAAGTAGGCGCCGGTGTCGCCCTTGGTGTCCTTGGCTTCCTCGGCGTTGATGATGTCGGCCAGCACCGACGGCGGCAGGCCGTAGTCGGCGCCGATGCCCATGCCGGTGACCACGGCGATCGGCACGAACAGCGCGAAGTCGCCGGCGCCGAGGAACACCGCCGTCGACATCGCGACCGCGGTGATCACCATCGCGATGAACCACGCGGCGGTCTTGCTGAAGCGGCGCGACAGGATCATCCACATCGGCACGCTGGCGGCCGCCGAGCCGAAGTAGATCAGCAGGATGATGCCGGCCTGCAGCTTGTTTCCCTTCAGGACATGCTCGACGTAGAACAGCATGACCGACACCGCGACGCCCAGCGCCGAGCCGTTGACCACGAAGACCAGCAGCAGGCGGCGGAACAGGCGGTTCTTCAGCGGCGCGAAGAACGGCACCAGCGTGCGCAGCGTGCCGCTGTTCTCCATGTTGCGGGTCGGGCGGGCGAGCGACGGCAGCAGGCCGACCAGCCAGTCGCGGAAGTAGCGGACATGCGCCTCGGGGTTGTCGCGCACCACCGGCGGATGGACCGACGGCGGCGACCACAGCAGGGTCGGCGCGGCGAAGGCCAGCGTGATCGGGATGAACAGCAGGCCCATGTAGATGTAGCCCTGGTGCTCGCCGAAGCGGGCCGTCAGGAAGGTCGGCAGCACGACGGCCAGCGTCATGCCGAGCAGGCCGAAGACCTCGCGGCCGACCGTGACGCGCGTGCGCTCGTTGTAGTCGTCCGACAGTTCGGCGCCGTGGGCGTGGTAGCTGATCGACACGCCGGCATAGCCGAGATGGACGACGAACAGCGCCACGAACAGCCACGACGCGAGCAGGCCGGGCTGGCTGTAGATCGACTGCGGCGGGTGAAACAGCATGTAGAAGCCGCCGATCATGAGCGGCAGCATCAGCGCCACGAAGGTCAGGCGGCCGCGCGGCCCGCGGTGGGTGAAGCGGTCGCTGATCAGGCCGATCACCGGGTCCTGGACGGCGTCGATCACGCGCGTGGCGATGAAGATCAGGCCCATGATGCCGAGCGGCACCTTGAGGACCTCGCCGTAGAAGTGGCTGACGTTGAGGACCACCGGCAGCGCGGCCATGTTGAGCGGCAGCTGGTTGGTCGAATAGGCGACGAGGCGATCGAACCTCAGTCTGACGGACGCGGCGAGGCCGGTCCCGTTCAAGGGCGCATGCACGCGGATCTAGCCTTCCCTGTTCGCGCCGTTCTCGACGCTCATCGTTGTCGTCGATTTATATATGCCGGAAGTGCGCCTGCAACACGTCCGTGCGCCGCGTCGAGAACCCGGCGGCGCAATAGGCGAGGTAATATCGCCACATTCTCCGGAACCGGTCGTCGAAGCCGAGGCGGGCGACATCTTCCGCAACCTTGTCGAAGCGGTGCAGCCACGTCTCGAGCGTGCGCGCATAATCCAGTCCGAAACTGTAGAGCTCGGAAATCTTCAGGCCGGCCTGGCGGCACTGCTCGCGCAGGGTGGCCGGCGACAGCAGCATGCCGCCGGGAAACACGTAGGTCTGGATGAAGTCGGGTTGCCGGCGGTAGCCCTCGAAGAAGTCGTCGGCGATCACGATCGCCTGCACGAGGATCGAGCCGCCCGGCGCGACATGGCGCTTGAGCGCGGCGAAGTAGTCGGGCCAGTAGCGCTCGCCCACCGCCTCGATCATCTCGATCGACACGATGTGGTCGTAGCTGCCCTCCATGTCGCGGTAGTCGCAGAAGCGCAGGTCGACCCGGTCGCCGAGCCCGGCCTTGTCGAGGCGGGCCCGGGCATAGGCGAGCTGCTCGCGCGAGATCGTGACTCCGGTCACCCGCATGCCGCGCCGCGCCGCCGTCTCGGCGAAGCCGCCCCAGCCGCAGCCGATCTCGAGGATGCTGTCGCCCTGCTTGGCGCCGATCTGCTCGAGGATGCGTTCGTACTTGGCGGTCTGCGCGGCCTCCAGCGCCTGGCCCTCGGCGCCGTCGAACAGCGCCGCCGAGTAGGTCATCGTCGGGTCGAGCCACAGCGCGTAGAAGTCGTTGCCGAGGTCGTAGTGGGCGTGGATGTTGCGCTTCGAGCCGCGCCGCGAGTTGCGCCGCCGCCAGTGCATCAGCCGCAGCAGCAGGCGTTGCGCCAGGTTGGGCCGCGCGACACCGCCCAGCACCCGCTCGTTCTCGGCCAGCAGCGCGATCAGGCGGGGCAGGTCGGGCGAATCGCAGAGGCCTTCCATGTAGGCCTCGGCGAAGCCGATGTCGCCGTCGAGCAGGACGTGCCGGAAGAACCGCCAGTCGGAAACGTCGAGGCGGGCCTGCGGCTCGGCGCCGGCGGCGCCGAAATGCCGGATCGTGCCGTCCGGCAACTGCATCGTCAGTCGGCCCATGGAGAGCCGCTTGAGGGCCTTCAGGACGAATTTGGCAGCGAACGTCATGCGGCAGGGGTCAGCGGGTCACGAGCTGGTTGGGCGGTTCCGGTTTCGAGTGAAATTTCGCCCGCTTGCAGAACAGATGCAAGGCTTGCCAATGGATCCGGACCACCACGCCGATGGTCATGACCGGGTTGAACAGGAAGCGGCGCAGCACCCCGGGGTCGGCGAGCGGCTCGCGCCGGCCGCCGACCGAGGTGGCCAGCATCAGGCCCTGGCCGTCGTGGTAGTTGACGTCGACATGGGCGTGCCGATCGTCGAGGCGGAAGCGGAACCGGTAGCCGCCCTCGACGGGGAGGAACGGCGAGACGTGGAACACCTTGCGGCCATCGAACCAGGCATCCGGCTCGATCGGCCGGTGGTCGTCGTGGTGGACGAGGTAGCAGTGCGTCTCGCCGAAGGTGTTGTTGACCTCGCACAGCACGGCCCGGATGGCGCCGTCGCGGTCGCGACAGAACCAGAAGCTGACCGGGTTGAAGACGTAGCCCAGCAGGCGCGGCATGGTCATCAGCGTGACCGGGCCGTCGCACACCGTGTCGAGCCCGTGCCCGGCCAGGATGCCCTTGAGCCAGGCACGCAGGCTGCTGCCGTCGCGCGCCCCGTGATCGCGGCGTTGGAACGACACCAGCCCGCCGCGGTCGAGCTTCAGCCAGCGCCCGGCCGCGCTCTCGAGGTCGTCGAGCCCGAGGCACAGGTAGGCGACGCGGTAGCGGAAGGCATTGGTGCGCGGCCGCAGCCGCCGGTGCACGACGGTGGCATCGACGATGGCGTGCGCCTCGCCCGTCACGGGGTCTCCGTGGCGACCCGCGCGGCGACCGGGACGGGGAAGGGCGAGCCGACGTCGGCCACGACCTTCGGCGGATCGCCGATCCGGCGATGCTCGTCCGGCTTGCGCCACGGCCGGCGCACGCCCAGCTGCTCGGCGACGTCGAGGCCGGCCGACAGGGCATCCTCGTGGAAGCCGTAGCCGCAGTAGCTGCCGCAGAAGTAGGTGTCCCGCACGCCCTGGATCAGGTGCATGCTGCGCTGCGCCCGGATCGCGGCGGCGTCGTACATCGGGTGCTCGAAGCTGTAGCGATGGAAGGCGCGCTCGGGGGCACGGCCGGGATTGACCGACACGAACAGCGGGCGTTCGTCGGGGATGTTCTGCAGGCGGTTCATCCAGTAGGTGACGCTCACCGGGCTCTCGCGATCCGTCGAATCGGCGACGTAGTTCCAGCTCGACCACACCGAGCGGCGGCGCGGCATCAGGCCGGCATCGTCGTGCAGGAAGACCTCGTTGGTCGAGTAGCCGAACCGGCCGAGCAGGTCACGCTCGCGTTCGTCGGCATCGTCCAGCAGCGCCAGCGCCTGGTCGGCATGGCAGGCGAGGATGACCTTGTCGAAGCGGTCCCACTGGCCGGCGGCGTCGCGCACCGACACGCCGTCGCCGTCGCGTCGCACCGCGCTGGCCGGGGTGGCGAGGCGGGCGCGCTGGCGCAGCGGCGTCACGATCCGCTCGACGTAGGAACGGCTGCCGCCGCTCACGGTCCGCCAGACCAGCTGCGGGCCGACCGTCAGCAGGCCGTGGTTGCTGAAGAACCGCACGAAGCTCTGGGCCGGGTAGTCGAGCATGCGGCCGAGCGGCGTCGACCAGATGCAGGCCGCCATCGGCACCAGGTAACGGTCGCGGAAGGCGTCGCTGAAGCCCGCCTCGGCGATGAAGTCGCCGATCGTGACGTCGAGGTTCTCGCTGCGCTCGAGCAGCGTGGGCGCCAGGCGGTTGAAGCGCAGCACGTCGTGCGTCATGCGCAGGAACGACGGCCGGACGAGGTTGCGGCGCTGGCCGAGGTAGCCGGCGAACGAGCTGCCGTACTCGAAGCGGCCGCCGTCGAGGCTGACCGCGAACGACATGTCCGACTCCTCGGTCGGCACGCCGAGGTGGTCGAACAGGGCGATCAGGTTGGGATAGTTGCGCTCGTTGTAGACGATG
>JAIUOX010000052.1 GCA_020160955.1 Pseudomonadota bacterium | reverse complement strand
GCGGTCATCGTCGCGTCGGCGGCCAGCGCCTACGGCATGGAGATGGTCGGCGGCACGGCGCCGCCGCTCAGGCTCGCGACCCACGAGATGCCGCTGGCGATGATGCCGGCCTTCCTGGTGCTGGGCGTCGCGCTGGGCGCGCTGGGCGTGGTCTTCAACCGGACCCTGGTGTTCGCGCTCGACTGGCGGGCCCGCGTCTTTGCGCCGGTGCCGATGCTCTACGCGGTCCTGGTTGGCGCCGGGATCGGCGTGTTGGCCTTCGTGCTGCCGCTGGCGATCGGCGGCGGCGAGACGCTGATCCCGCGTATCGTGCAGGCCAACCTGCCGCTGCACGTCCTGGTCGTGATCGCCGCGGTGCGCTTCGCCGGCACGATGGCGAGCTACCCGGTGAACGTGCCGGCCGGCATCTTCGCGCCGTTGCTGGCGATCGGCACCACGGTCGGGCTGATCGCCGGCGCGCTGGCCGAGCGGATGCTGGTCGAGTTGCCGGCTTCCCTGTCGATCCAGGCACCGCCGCTGATCGGCAGCGCCTTCGCGGTGGCGGCGATGGCCGGGCTGTTCTCGGCGACCATCCGCGCCCCGCTGGTCGGCGTCGTGCTGCTGGTCGAACTGACCGGCGCCTTCGAACTCATCCTGCCCCTGATGATCACCTCGGTGACCGCCCACGCGATGGCCGAGGCGCTGGGTGGCCGGCCGATCTACGAGGTCCTGCTGGAGCGCACGCTGCGCCTCGCGGGCAAGGAACCGCCGCCGTCCTCCGCGGCGGACAGAGCCTATTCGCCGGTCGGCGTGGGCGAGTCGCCACCGCCCACGCCCTCCCGGGAGCCCCGCTAGCCATGTCCACTCCCAGCACGACGCGCGTCGTCCTTGCCGGCGCGATCGGCAATGTCCTCGAATGGTTCGACTTCGCGGTCTACGGCTACTTCGCCGCCGCGATCGGCCGGACCTTCTTTCCCAGTGCCGACCCGGTGGCACAGGTTCTCGCCGCCTTCGGAATCTTCGCGGTGGGCTTCCTGCTGCGGCCGGTGGGCGGCGCGCTGATCGGGTACCTCGGCGACCGCTTCGGGCGGCGCAAGGCTTTGACCTTCTCCGTGCTGGCGATGGCCATCCCGACCTTCCTGGTCGGGGTGCTGCCGGGCTACGCCACGCTGGGACTGGCGGCGCCGGTCCTGCTGACCGTGCTGCGCATGATCCAGGGCCTCTCGGTCGGCGGCGAGTACACGACGTCGATCGTCTTCATGGTCGAGAACGCCGCCCCCGACCGCCGCGGCGTGGTTGGCGCGATGGCCTGCTGCGGGGCGACCGCCGGCATCCTCGCCGGGTCGGCGACCGGGGCGCTGCTGGCGTCGTTGATGTCGGAGACCGCGCTCGAGACCTGGGGGTGGCGCATCCCGTTCCTGTTCGGCCTCGTGGTCGGGCTGGCCGGGTTCGCGCTGCGCTACGGGCTGGTCGAGGAGCCGCTCCGCAAGGCCGCGGTATCGCCGCTGCTGTCGGTGTACCGCCATCACCGGGTCCTGCTGCTGCGGCTGGCCGGGCTGGCGACGCTGAACTCGGTCGGCTTCTACCTGATGTTCGTCTACGTCGTGAGCTGGCTGCAGCAGGTCGACGGGGTGACACCCAGCCGGGCGCTCGACATCAACACGATCAGCATGGTGATGCTGTTGCCGGCCATGGTGGCGATGGGCTGGCTGTCCGACCGGATCGGTCGCCGTCCGGTAATGCTGCTGGGCGTCTTCGCCACCGTCCTGGCGGCGTGGCCGCTGTTCTGGCTGATGCACGCGCCTACGCCGGGCCTCGAACTGGCCGGCCAGCTCGGCTTCGTGCTGACCCTCGGCGCCTACATGGGCGCGCAGCCGGCGATGATGGTCGAGGCCGTGCCGGCCGCGGTGCGCTGTTCGGCGATCGCGCTGGGCTACAACGTCACCATGGGGATCGTCGGCGGGCTGTCGCCGCTCGCCGCGGCGTGGCTGATCGAGCGCACCGGCAACGACTACAGCCCGGCCTTCATGATCATGGCGGCGGCAATCCCCGCGCTGGTGGCGGTGCTGTCGTTCAGCGAGAGCTTCCGCGCGCCCTTGCTGGCCGACGAGCCCGCCCGGGGCTGAGCCTCACTCCAGGAGTTCGGGTACGACCCACAGCGGCGGCTCGCCGCGGGCGATGCGCTGGACGTTGTCGAAGCCGTTGCGCAGACGCGTGATGTTGCTCTCGAAGGTCGGGCCGGCGAGGTGGGCGGTCAGCACGACGTTGTCGAGCTTGAGCAGCGGGTTGTCGGGCGGCGTCGGCTCCTCGTCGAACACGTCGAGGCCGGCGCCGAACAGCTTGCCGGCCGACAGCGCGGCGGTCATCGCCTTCTCGTCGATCACCGGGCCGCGCGAGGTGTTCACGATGATCGCCGACGGCTTCATGACGGCGAGTTCGGCGGCGCCGATCAGTCCCTGCGTCGAGGCATTGAGCGGCACGTGCAGCGACAGGATGTCGGCGTGGCGCAGGATCTCCGGCAGCAGGCGGAAGCGCACGCCGAGCGCGTCCTCTTCCTCCTCCTTGAGGCGCTTGATGTCGTAGTAGTGGACGATCATGCCGAAGGCCTGGGCCAGCCGGGCGACCTTCTTGCCGATGGTGCCGAGGCCGACGATGCCCAGCACCTTGCCGCGGACCTCGTGCACGGTCGGCGGCGCGTTGCCGTGCCAGCGGCCGGCCGTGACGTTGGTGTGCTGGGTGATCAGGCGGCGTGACACCGCCAGCATCAGCAGCAGCGCGTGCTCGGACACCGCGACCGAGTTGGCGCCGCCGTTGTTGCACAGGGGCACGCCGCTCTTGCGCGCCGCGTCGAGGTCGGCGCGGTCGTAGCCGGCGCTCAGCATCTGGACCAGCTTGAGGTGGGGCGCGTCCTTGAACAGCTGGGGCTTCACGTACTGCTGGATGAAGCCGACGAAGTAGTGAGTGCCGGGGAGGGCGGCCTTCATCTCGGGTGAATTGTGCAGGGCCTTCACGATCTCGAAGCCCTTGGGGGCGAGGTCGTCGACCATCGACAGGGTGTCCTTGGGTCCGACGACCAGTACGCGCTCAACCATCACGATGCCTCCGCAACAAAAGTCCTGATCAATGTCCCGGGTCGCCGGCTCACGCCAGCTTTTCCAGCTTCTGCAAGGTGCGCAGCTTGGCCGGCACCGGGATGCCGGGCTGCATGTTCGGCCAGTTGGTGTAACTGACCTCGCCGACGTAGATGTCGCCGCGGCTGTCGACCGCCAGTCCGTGCGGCGACAGGAACTTGCCGGGCTCGTTGCCCGGCCCGTGCTCGCCGCCCAGCCGGGCGATCACGCCGCCCTTCGCATCGGTGATGGTGAGCCGCGGCCCGAGGTTTGTGTGGTGGGCATTGACCGGCATGCCGGGGCCCAGCTCGCCGATGATGAAGGTCGGCTGCTTCGCCCCGCCGCAGCAGTACAGCGCGCAAGGCCGGTGCATGTTGTTCCACTGCGCCTCGTAGCGGCCGTTGCCGTCGAACACCTGCACGCGGTGGTTCTCGCGGTCGGCGACGTAGACCCAGCCCTCGGCGTCGGTCGCGACGTTGTGCGGGATGTTGAACTGGCCCGGGTCGGTGCCGGTGGTTCCCCAGCACATCAGGTGCTTGCCGTCGGGACTGTACTTGTGGACGCAGGAATTGCCGTAGCCATCGGACACGTAGATCTCGCCCTTTGGCGACAGCGCGGTGTGGGTGCAGCGGTTGAACGGCCGGCCGCTCAGGAACGGCGCCGGCTGGTCGGGCACGCCGATCGTCAGCAGCACCTTGCCCTCGGGGGTGAGCTTGCGGACCGTGTGGTCGCCATCGTCGGTGCAGTACAGGTTGTCGTCGGCGTCGATGTGCAGGCCGTGGGCGCGGTTGAACAGGCCTTCGCCCCAGGCGCGCAGGAAGTTGCCCTCGCGGTCGAACACGATCATCGGGTGGGTGCCGCGGTTGAAGACGTAGACGCGGTCCTTGCTGTCGACCGCGACGGCGGCGACGTCGCGGAAGTCCCAGCCATCGGGCAACCGGGCCCAGTCGTCGACCACGCGATAACGATGCTCGCCGCTGCCCAGGACCGTCGCCATGTCGGTCTCTCCGGCTAGGACGCCGTCATGGCGGCGGCGATCTTCTCCGCCGACATCAGGGTCGGGAAATTGGTGTTGGCGCAGGGCACCACGGGGAAGATCGAGGCGTCGACGACGCGCAGGCCCTGCACGCCCTTGACCCGGCCCTGCGTGTCGACGACCGACATCGGGTCGTCGGTCCGGCCCATGCGGCAGGTACAGGAGGCATGCCAGACCCCGATCGCCGCCTTGCGCACGAACGCCTCCAGCGCCTCGTCGTCGCCCATCACCTGCTCGAAGGTGAAGCCTTCGACCACGAAATTCTCGATCATGTAGCGGCGCAGCGCCGCCGGGCCGTCGAGCAGCCTGGCCACCAGGCTGGTCAACAGCTTGTTCTTCGTGTTGACCACGCCGATCGCCCGGACCTTGTCGCTGTAGGCGGCGGGGAAGGGCGTGTCGGCGACGCGGCGCACCGCGTCGCTCATCTGCACCGCGGCCATCAGCTTGAAGCCGCTCATCAGCCGGTCGAGGTCGCGCTTGTCGGAGAGCAGGTTGAACTCGACCACGGGCTCCTGGCGCCAGTCGGGCGAGGCCAACTTGACCTGGCCGGTCTCGGAGTAGGTCTTGTTGATGAAGGTCAGCAGCGAGGCGATCTGTTCGCCGACCGCGTGCCACGCCGACTTCGAGATGACCGCCACGAACATGTCGCCGGCCGGCACGCCCGGCAGGCCCGAGGAGTAGCGCAGGCCCATCTGGATGTGGCGGCGCGTGTGCTCGTTCATACGGGCGCCGCGGCGGATGAACGACGACAGCGCGATCGACGGGTGGTCCATGAGGCGCTGCCCGACGCCCGGCAGGGCGGCCCGCACCTCGATGCCCATCTCGGCGAGGTGGCCGACCGGGCCGATGCCGGCCCGCATCAGGTGGGCGGGCGTGTGGATGGCGCCGGACGACAGGATCACCTCGTTGGCACGGAACTCCTGCTGCTTGCCCCCGACCCGGGCGGTAACGCCAACGCAGCGCGTGCCCTCGAACAGCAGCGACGTCACCTGCGTGTCCGTCGAGATCGTCAGGTTCGGACGCTTGCGGGTCTCGGCATCGAGGTAGCCCATGGCCGCCGACACGCGCCGTTCCTGGGCGTTGGAGTGGGTGACCGGGAAGTAGCCGTCGACGAACGCGCCGTTCTGGTCGGGCAGGTACCGGAAGCCCTTGCTCTCGAAACCGGCGGCGACCGCGGTGGCGAGGCCGGTCCAGTGTTCGCGCGGGATGCGCCGCACCGGGATGCGCCCCTGCTTGCCGTGCCACTCGTCGTCGATGTCGAGGTCGCGCTCGACCTTCTTGAAGAACGGCAGGACCTGGTCCCAGCCCCAGCCCTCGGCGCCGCGCTCGACCCACTCGGCGTAGTCGGTCGGGGCGCCGCGGTTGGCCATCTGGCCGTTGATCGACGAGCCGCCGCCCAGCACGCGGGCCTGCTCGTACTTGCGCAGCGGCGGGCGATTTTCCTGCGGGTTGTTGTGCGAGATGACCTGGGTGTGGACCTTGAGGTCGGTCCAGTGGAAGCGCGGGTCGAAGTAGGCGGTGCCGGAGTAGCTATCGGCGATCTCCTTGGGCTCCTGGCCCGGCGGCGTGTCCTGGCCGGCCTCGCACAGCAGCACCTTGGTGGCGCTGCGCGACGACAGGCGATGGGCCATGACCGACCCGGCGGAGCCGCCACCGACGATGATGTAGTCGTACAAGCCGGGTCTCCCTGGCATTTCCTCGTTTTCGTTGACCGGACGCTAACCCGCCACGTCGGCGGGCGAAACCGTCGTGTTGCGCGCGCCGGCAGGAGGGGCTGCAATTGCCGGCAACAAAAGCCGGGAGGTTTCGTATGTCGGCAGGGCTCGATCTGCTCATTCGCGGCGGCAGCGTCATCGACGGCACCGGGGCGCCGCGGGTCACCGCCGACGTCGGCATCCGCGACGGTCGCATCGTCGAGATCGGCCGCATCGCGTCGGCCGCGAAGCGCACCCTCGATGCATCGGGGCTGATCGTCTCGCCGGGCTTCATCGACGGCCACACCCACATGGACGCGCAGGTCGCCTGGGACCCGCTCGGCAGCTGCTCGTGCTGGCACGGCGTCACCTCGGTGGTGATGAGCAACTGCGGCTTCGCCCTGGCGCCGTGCAAGCCGGAGGATCGCGACTGGTACGCGCGCTGTCTCTCGGCGGTCGAGGACATTTCGACCGACGCGATGGCGGCCGGCATCGACTGGACCTGGGAGTCGTTCCCCGAGTACCTCGCGACGGTCGAGCGCCTGCCCAAGGCGATCAACTACGGCATGTATATCGGCCACTCGGCGCTGCGCATGTACGTCATGGGCAAGCGGGCGCTGGAGGAGGCGGCGACCGAGGACGACATGGTCCGCATGGCGGCGCTGGTGAAGGAAGCACTGAAGGCGGGATCGCTGGGCTTCTCGACCTCGCGCGCCTCGACCCATGTCACGCCCGACAACCGGCCGGTCGCCAGCCGCGTCGCGGCGTGGCAGGAGATCGAGCGGATCACCGCGGCGATGGCCGAGCTCGACGCCGGCATTTTCCAGGTCGGTCCCGACGTCGGCAGCGGGCCGCGCCACCGCGCCTTCCTGGAGCAGCTGCGCAAGCTCGCGCTCGACTGCCGCCGGCCGGTGATGTTCGGCGTGCTGGCGACTCGGCAGGGCGACGACCCGACGCCGTGGCACTACCAGACGAAGTACATCGACGACACCGTGGCGGCGGGCGGCCGGATGTTCGGGCAGGGCACGACCCGCTCGATCAACGCCATCTTCTCGCTGAAGTCGTACCTGCCGTTCGACGTCCTGCCGGCCTGGAAGCCGATCCGTGCCCTGCCGCTCGACGAGCAGAAGCGCCGGCTGCGCGATCCCGCGGTGCGCCGTGCGCTGGTCGCCGCCGAGGCGGCGATGAAGCCGCGCGACAACACCTTCCAGGGCGGCGGCGCAGCGACCACCGACCCGCGCAAGCCCGACTACGCCAACCTCTATGCCCTGAAGGGGGTCGACTGGGACGACCCGACGGTGGCGGAGATCGCGCAGTCCCGCGGCCAGCACCCGGTCGAGGCGATGATCGACCTGTCGCTGGCCGACGACAACCAGGTCTACGTCCAGCCGCTGGTCAACGAGGCCCCGGACGACGTACTGGGCATCCTGAGCCACCCGCGGACGCTGGCGACCTTCTCGGACTCCGGCGCCCACGTCTGCCAGGAGATGGGCTCGTCGCTGCAGACCCATTTCCTCAGCTACTGGGTGCGCAAGCGCGGCGCCTTCACGCTGGAGCAGGCCGTCCGCAAGCTGACCCACGACAATGCCGAGGCGTGGGAGCTGAACGATCGCGGCGTGCTGCGCGAGGGTTACCGGGCCGACATCCTGCTGTTCGAGGAGGATCGCATCCGGCCCTGCCTGCCGACCGTCGAAACCGACCTGCCGGGCGGCGCCCGGCGGCTGGTCCAGAAGGCCGAGGGCATCCGCGCCAGCATCGTCAACGGCGCCGTCGCCTTCGAGAACGGCGAGGCGACCGGCGCATCGTCGGGCGTCGTGCTGAAGGGCCGGCTGGCGCGTTAGTCAGGAAATCTCCCGCCGCACGATGGCGGCGCCCTCGGCCAGCGCCTTCAGCTTGCCGAAGGCGGTGGCGCGCGGCAGGTACTTCATGCCGCAATCGGGCGCCGGCAACAGCTTGTCGGCGGGCAGGTACTTGAGCCCGGCGCGGATGCGGGTCGCCACCGTCTCGGCGCTCTCGATCTCCGGGTCGGCGAGGTCGATCACGCCCAGCATGACCTTCTTGGGCGCGAGATCCTTCAGCACGCCGAGATCGAGGCGCGGCTGGGCCGACTCGATCGAGATCTGCTGCGCGATACTGTCGGCCAGTTGGGGCAGGAAGGCGTAGCCGGTCGGCTTGCCGCCGGTGACGACCGCGGCGTAGCCGAAGCAGAGGTGAACCACCGTCGGCACGGTGATGCCCTCGAGCGCCCGGTTGATCGCCTTCACGGCATAGCGCTTGGCTTCCTCGGGGTTGTTGCGCAGCCACGGCTCGTCGAGCTGGATGACGTCGGCGCCGGCCTTGACCAACTCGTGCGCCTCCTCGTTCACCGCCGCGGCGTAGTCCATGCACATCGCCTCGGCATCCTTGTAGTACTCGTCCTTGACCTGCTGGCCCATGGTGAAGGGGCCGGGCAGGGTGATCTTGGCCAGCCGATCGGTGTTGGCGCGCAGGAACTGCATGTCGCGCAGTTCGACCGGTCGCGTCCGGCGGATCGGGCCGACCACGCGCGGCACCGGCGTGCGGTTGCCGCTGCGATTGACGATCTCGGCCGGGTTCTCGTCGTCGATGCCGTCGAGCGCGGTGGCGAACCGGTTGGAGTAGCTCTCGCGGCGCATCTCGCCGTCTGTCACCACGTCGATGCCGGCGCGCTCCATGTCGCGGATCGCCAGCACGGTGGCATCGTCCTGCGCCTGCTCGAGCCACGGCTCGGCGACCCGCCACAGTTCGTGCAGTCGGGTCCGCGGCACGATCTTGCTGAGCAGCGCGCGGTTCACCAGCCAGTCGGGCTGCGGGTAGGACCCCACGACGGTCGTCTGCAGCAGAGTCTTGTCCATGGTTTCTCCCTTTGCGAACCGGTCGCGGTGGCCGCAGTGTGAAAAGTGCCCTCAAATCTGTCCACTCTTGTCAGGCTGCCGTCAGCTAGGCCGCGCTACACGGTGGCTCCCCTTGGAGGAAGACATGAAGACGTTGGTTGGAAAGATCGGTTTCGTCGTGGCGCTCGCCCTGCCGGCGATGGCGTCGGCGCAGGGCAAGATGAGCGATGTGGATTACTGCAAGGCGCTGGGCGACAAGTACAAGACCTACGTCTCGAACATGCAGTCGGGCCGCTCCCCGATGCCGGAGCCGGCCGACGTCCAGGTCGCGATCGACAACTGCAAGAACGGCAACACCGCCGCCGGCATCCCGGTGCTCGAGCAGCGCCTGAAGAACGCCAAGATCGACCTGCCGCCGCGCGGCTGACGCGCGGCTGGCCCCGGCGCGGCGTCAGCCGCGCTCGGGGTCGATCGGCGTGACGATCCCTTCGTGCGCCTCGATGACCTCGCCGGCATCGAGGCAGAGATCCTCGCGGTTTCGCATCGCCATGATCTGGACGCCGGTCCGCAGCTTGCCGTGGCTGCCCACCGGAACCGCGAGGCCGGGCAGGCCCAGCAGCGGCGCCAGCAGGGCCGGGCGCATCGAGTCGAGGATCGCGGCCTGGCCTTCCGTGGTGACGTCGCCGCGCTGCACCGGCGGGAGGTCGGCGAGGGTCGGCAGGATGACCAGCGGCCATTGCTGCATGAAGGTCATCCAGCGCAGCAGCAGTCCCTCGCGCTCGGTCAGGGCCGCGATGTAGGTCGCGAGGTCGGCGGGCTTGCGGACGTTCAGCCAGGCCTGCATGGCGGCGATGCCGTCCGGATCGCCCATCTTCTGCATCTGCGGCCAGAGGCCGCCGAACACGTCGGTGACGCAGATCAGGTGCCAGAGGTCGACGCCACGCTCCATGTCGGGCGGCAGGATCTCCTCGACGACGTATCCCGCCGCCTGCAGGTGCTTGCCGGCCTGGCGCACCGCCGCGGCCTGCGCCGGGTGGGTGAAGCCGCCCGGGACCTCGGGGACGATGGCCACGCGGGTCGGCCGCGCCGGCGGCGGGCCCTGCATCGGTACGTCGTTCCAACGCCAGTCGCGGCGATCACCCCGCGCCATGACCTCGAGGGCGAGGCGCGCGTCACGCACGGTGCGGGTGTGCGGACCCTGCACTGCCATCAGCACCGAGCCGACCGGCCGCCCGCCGGGCGCGCTGGGATTGAAGGACGGGATGCGGCCGAAGCCGGTGCGCAGGCCGACCACGCCATTGCAGTAGGCGGGGATGCGCACCGAGCCGCCGATGTCGTTGCCGTGGTGGATCGGCCCGATGCCGGTGGCGGTCGCCGCGCCGGCGCCGCCGCTCGACCCGCCCGGCGTGCGGGTGCGGTCGCGCGGGTTCATCGTGCAGCCGTGCAGCGCGTTGTCGGTGAAGATGCGCATCGAGAAGGCGGGGGCATTGGTGCGGCCGATCACGATGGCGCCGGCGTGCTTGAGGTTGGCGACGACCGGGCTGTCCTCGTTGGCGATGAAGTCCTTGAGCGGGATGACGCCGTTGTCGGTCGGCAGTCCCTGCTGGTCGACGTTGACCTTGGTGGTGACCGGCACGCCGTGCAGCGGCGGCAGGGCGTGGCCACGCGCGCGCGCCGCGTCGGCGGTCTCGGCCTCGGCGCGGGCCTGCTCCTCGAGCACCCGCACCACGGCGTTGATCGCCGGGTTGACGGCGTGCAGCCGCTTCAGGGTCGAGTCGACGGCTTCGCGCGCCGAGGCCTGGCCGGTGCGGATGAGGCGCGCGAGGTCAGTCGCGTCGTACTGCCAGAGTTCCATGAAGCGTCTCACCCTCGAGTGTTGAGGCCGGGAGGATCGGGGTCCCGGCGGTTCCGGTCAACCGTTCGCGGTCTCGGCGATCCACGCCGCGTAGGCCTGGTCGACATGCTCGAAGGCGAACGCATGGATCGCCGGCAGGTCATAAGGATGGAGCTCGCGGATCGCCGCCTCGATCGCGGCGTAGCGGGCCTCGGTGGTCTTCAGCAGGAGCCGGAATTCGGGCTCTTCCTGCACCACGCCTTTCCACGGGTAGATGCTCTCGATGGCCGAGATCTGGGCGCAGGCCACCAGCTTGCGATCGACCAGGGCCAGCGCGAGCGCGCGGGCCTCGTCACGGCTGGCAACCGTGGTGACGACGGCGATCGGCTTGTCGGGCGACACTCGGGACATCGGCGGCTCTCCTAGAACAGGGAGAAATACTCGCGCTGCTCCCACTCGCTGACCTCGGCCTCGAAGCGCTCGATCTCGGCGCGCTTCAGCGTCAGCCAGTAGTCGACGAAGAAGTCGCCGAAGCCGGCGCGCAACACCTTGTCATGGTCGAGCGCCGCCAGCGCCTCGGCCAGCGAGCGCGGCAGGCGCGGGGCGGGCGTATCGTACGGCGTGTCGGCCGACGGACCGGGATCGAGCGCGCGGTCGATGCCGTCGAGGCCGCTCACGACCTGGCTGGCCATGTAGAGGTAGGGATTGGCCGCCGGTTCGCCGACCCGGTTCTCGAGATGGGTCGCCGGGTCGCCCGGCCCGCCCAGCAGGCGGACCATGGCACCGCGGTTGTCGCGGCCCCACACGGCGCGGTCGGGCGCCAGCGACTGGGGACGGTAACGCCGGTAGCCGTTCAGCGTCGGGGTGGTGAAGGCGGCGGCGCCGGCGGCGTGGGTCAGCAGCCCGGCCATGAAGTGCCGGCCGACTGGCGACAGCGGCGCGGTCGGGTCGGTGAAGGCGTTGGCGTGGCTCTTGCGGTCGCGCAGTGACTGGTGGAGGTGCCAGCCGCTCGACATCGCGTGGGGCAGCCGCGGCCGGCACATGAAGGTGAGGTGGTGGCCGTTGCGCTGGGCGATCTGCTTGGCGGCGCTGCGGAACAGCACCATGGCGTCGGCGGGCTCCAGCCCGAGGGCGGTGCGGAAGGTGAACTCGACCTGGCTCGGGCCGAACTCGACCTCGAGAGAGCGCAGCGGCAGGCCGAGATCGACCAGGTTGGTGCGCAGGATCTCGAGGATCGGGTCCATCTCGTCGTAGCGCTGCTCGGTCAGGTACTGGTAGCCCTGGTTCAGCAGCGAGACCTCCGGCGCGGGACCGGGCTGGCCCGGGGCGGCCGACTGGCCGGGCGCCAGCGCCGGTCGCTCCATCTTGTAGAGGTGGAACTCGACCTCGAGCCCGGCGCAGAACTCGTAGCCGCGCTCGGCCAACGCGGCCAGCGCGCGGCGGTAGACGTGTCGGCTGTCGAGCGGCATCGGCCGGCCGTCGGCGAACAACAGGTCGCACAGCATCCAGCCCGAGTGCGGCGCCCACGGCAGGGCGCGGAAGGTCGACGGGTCGGGCAGCATCATGATGTCGGCCGCGCCCTCGAGCTCCTTCATGCCGAAGCCGCCGCCGGCCTGCCAGACCGGGAACACGGTGCGGTGCGAGGTGTCCTTGAGCAGCATCGTCGCCGAGACGCCGACGCCGTTCTTGATTGCCGCGTCGATCTCGCTCGCCGCGTAGGTCTTGCCGCGCAGCACGCCGTGCTGGTCGGCGAAGGCCAGCCGCACCACCGACATCTCGCCGGCCTGGATGCGCCGCTCGGCCTCGCGGGTGGCGCTCTTGCGTTCGTCGGTCCAGAGGCCGGCGCGTTCGACCAGCGACGTGGCAGGTGTCATGCGGTCAGGCCACCAGCGGTGAGGGCGTGGCGGCGGCCCAGCTCGAACCGCGGCGGCGGCGCTCGTCGAATTCCTTCCAGTAGGCCTGCCAGCCCTCGGTCGGTCCCATGCCGTCGACCGTGACCGGCCCGCGCACCCGGGTGGCGCGCGCCGGGTCGAGCACCATCGGCGGCTTCTCGCCGTTGGCGACCTGGCCGATCGCCGACAAGAGCAGGCGGCGATAGGCGACGATCGCCTTGTCGCTGTAGCCGAGGTGCTCGCGGGTGCGGTCCTGGATGCGGCCCTGGCTCTCGACTGCCCACTGGTCGTGAACGTTGATGTCGAAGCCCATGCCGGTGAAGGTCTTGTCCTTCTGCTCGGCGACGTCGTAGCCGTAGTTGTTGTGCCGCCCGATGCGCGGCCGGTAGTCGGGCAACTCGTAGAGCTTCAGCCGCTGCTCGCGCATCTGGGCGTGGTCGACCGGACCGCCGAAGCTGGTGAAGATCGCGTACCAGTAGCAGGAGGTGTCGTCGATCGGCACGTGCCACTGGGTGATCGTCATCTCGGCGCTCATCGGAATGACGAAGGCGTAGGGGAAGACCAGGTTGGTGACGCGCACGTGGGTATGCTGCTCGTTCAGCTTGCGCAGCGCGAAGATGCGCAGGCCGAAGTCGGTGCCCTCGACGTCGATCTGCGGCCGCGCGTACTCGCGCAGCATGCGGGTCATCGGGATGTTGGTGTCGGCCGAGTTGGCGCGGAACTGCCGGCCGTAGGCGTCGCCCGACGGGTCCTCGTCCTCGTAGAAGCGGTGCAGGTACGAGGCGTGCGCCGGGTCGATGCCGACCTCCAGCGCCTGCAGCCAGTTGCAGTCGATCAGGCCCTTGAAGGCGAAGGCGTGGGTCGAGGGCGCGAGGAAGCAGTCGAACTCGGGGAAGGCGGGGGCCTCGCCGGTGCCGAGCCAGCCGAACACGATGCCGTTCTTGACCACCACCGGGTAGCTCTTCTGGCAGACCTTCTGGCAGAGCGTGCTGCCCTCCGGCTCGGCCGGCGTCTCGAGGCACTTGCCGTCGACGTCGAACAGCCAGCCGTGGAACAGGCAGCGCAGCCCGCCGTCCTCGAGGCGGCCATAGGCGAGGTCGGCGCCGCGGTGCGGGCAGTCGCGGTCGAGCAGGCCGTAGCGGCCGCGCTCGTCGCGGAACAGCACGAAGTCCTGGCCGAGCAGCCGCACCGCCTTGACCGGCCGTTCGTCCGGCAACTCGTCGACCAGGGCCACCGGGTGCCAGTAGTACCGCATCAGGGCGCCGCCCTTGGTGCCGGGGCCGACCCGCGTGATCAGCTCGTTCTGCTCGGGACTCATCATGCGGCAAGAGTGGCGCAAACCGCCCGGACTGTCATCCGCAGGCCGATTTCCGGGCGATTCTCGCGGGATGACGGAAAAAGCCCGGGGATGGCATAAGGAGCGCCATGGTATCGTTGAACGGCATGCCGGGGCCGACCTCCCGGCACTATTATTCGCAGCGCCTGCGGCTGCACTACGTCGACTGGGGCAACCCGGGCAAGCCGCCGCTGCTGCTGGTCCACGGCGGGCGCGATCACTGCCGCAACTGGGACTGGGTGGCGCAGGCGCTGCGCGACGACTGGCACGTGATCTGCCCGGACCTGCGCGGACACGGCGACAGCCAGTGGTCGCCCGACGGCAACTACGCGATGTCGTCCTACATCTACGACCTCGACCAGCTGATCCACCAGCAGGGCCTCGCGCCGGTCACCATCGTGGCCCACTCGCTGGGCGGCAACATCTGCATGCGCTACGCCGGCATCTTCCCCGAGAAGGTGCGCAAGCTGGTGTCGATCGAGGGGCTGGGACCGTCGCCCAAGCTGATCGCCGAGCGCGCCGCCAAGACCTTGGCCGACCGCATGCGCGAGTGGGTCGACGAGCAGCGCAAGCTGTCGGGCCGCCTGCCGCGCCGCTACCCCAGCATCGAGGACGCCTTCAAGCGCATGCAGGAGGAGAACAAGCACCTCTCGGCCGAGCAGGCGCGCCACCTGACCGAGCAGGGCGTCAACCAGAACGAGGACGGCACCTACAGCTGGAAGTTCGACAACTACGTCCGGGCCTGGCCGCCCTACGACATGAGCTACAGCGACATCGAGAGCCTGTGGAGCCGGATCGTCTGCCCGACGCTGCTGGTCTACGGCAAGGAGAGCTGGGCCTCCAACCCGGAGAAGGACGGCCGCATCAAGCACTTCAAAGGGGCGCGCGTCGTCGAGTTCGACCGCGCCGGCCACTGGGTGCACCATGACCGGCTGGCCGACTTCCTGGCCCTGACCTCGGAGTTCATCGCATGAAGGCAGCGATCTTTCGCGGTGGCGACATCGTCGTCGACGACATCGCCGATCCGAAGCCCGCCGCCGGGCAGGTGCTCGTGCGCACCCTGGCGTGCGGCATCTGCGGCTCGGACCTGCATGCCGCCAAGCACGCCCACAACATGGTCGAGATGTCGCGCCGCGTCGCCGGCCGAATCCCGATGGACCTGTCGCGCGACATCGTGTTCGGCCACGAGTTCTGCTGCGAGGTGCTGGACTACGGTCCGGGCACCGACAAGCGCCTGAAGGCGGGGGCCCGGGCGGTCTCGATGCCGGTCATGCCGACCGGCGAGACCCGGGCGACCGTCGGCTATTCCAACGACTATCCCGGCGGTTACGCCGAGCGCATGGTGCTGGCCGCGCCGCTGCTGCTCGAGGTGCCGAACGGCCTGCCGTCGGACCACGCCGCGCTGACCGAGCCGCTGGCTGTCGGCATCCACGCGGTCGAGAAGGCGGCGCTCCAGGCCGACGACGTGCCGCTGGTGATCGGCTGCGGCCCGGTCGGGCTGGCGGCGATCGTCGGCCTCCGCCTCAAGGGCGTGCACCCGATCATCGCCGCCGACTTCTCGCCCAAGCGGCGCGAGCTGGCCGGCCTGATGGGCGCCGACATCGTGGTCGACCCGGCGCAGGAATCGCCCTACGGGCGCTTGCCGGTCGGCAAGCGGGCGGTGATCTTCGAGTGCGTCGGCGTGCCCGGCCTGATCCAGCAGGTCTTCGAGGCCGCGCCGCGCGATGCGCGCATCGTCGTGGCGGGTGTCTGCATGGAGCCCGACCGAATCGAGCCGTTCTTCGGCATCGTCAAGGAACTCTCGCTGCAATTCGTGCTGGGCTACACGCCGGAGGAATTCGCCCGCTGTCTTCGCCTGCTGGCCGAGGGCAAGGTCGATGCCGAGGCGCTGGTCACCGGCAAGGTCGGCCTGGCCGGCGTGAAGGGCGCCTTCGACGAGCTGGCAAATCCCGAACGCCACACCAAGATCATGGTCGAGCCCTGGCGCCACTAGTCATTTGGGGAGGAAACAACAATGAAGTTCTACAATTCCGTCGGGCCGAACCCGCGCATGGTCCGCATGTTCATGGTCGAGAAGGGCTTCGAGGTGCCGCGGGTCGAGATCGACCTGCGTGGCGGCGAGAACCGCCGTCCGCCCTACAACAGCGCCGTGAACCCGGCCGGCCAGACGCCGGCGCTGGAACTGGACGACGGCAGCGTGCTGACCGAGATCACCGCGATCTGCGAGTACATCGACGAGAAGAAGAAGGACACGCCGTCGCTGATCGGCGACACGCCCGAGGAGCGGGCGAAGACCCGCATGTGGACGCGCCGCATCGACCTCAACATCGTCGAGCCGGCGGGCAACGGCTTCCGCTTCTCGCAGGGCCTCAAGATGTTCCAGGACCGCGTCCACTGCATCCCCGCGGCGGCCGACGACCTCAAGGCGATCGCGCAGGCGAAGCTGAAGTGGCTGGACGGGCTGATGGGCGACCAGCCGTTCGTCGGCGGCAGCAAGATCAGCATGGCCGACATCCTGCTGTTCGCCTTCCTGGACTTCATGGCGCAGGTCGGGCAGCCCCTGTCGCCTGAGTGCAAGAACATCGCCGCCTGGTTCGGTCGCATGAAGGCGCGCCCCAGCGCGGCCGCCTGATCGCGGAGCTGTCGAGATGCGTTGCCTGATCGCCTTCCTGGTCCTGGTCGTCTCGCTGGCGGGATCGGCCGCCTCCTTCGCCCAGGACGTGCCGCGCGGCCTGTTCCTGATGACCGACTACCCGGCGCAGACGGTGCGGGTCGGCGAGACCGCGACCATCCGCATGAAGCTGGCGAATGCCGGCCTGCCGCCCGAGCCGGTGGCGCTCTCGGTCGCCGGCGTTCCCGCCGGCTGGAAGGTCGACCTGCTGGGCGGCGGCCAGACCGTCGCCTCGGCGATGCCGGGCGTGAACCAGGACGTCGCCCTGCAACTGCGCGTCGAGGTGCCGAAGGAGGCCCAGCCGGGCGCGCAGAAGATCACGGTGAGCGCCAAGGGGCCGATCACGCAGGCGCCGGACCTCGTGCTGACGCTCACCGTCGCCACCGAGGCGCCGGCCAAGCTCAGTCTCAAGTCGCGCCTGCCGTCGTTGCGCGGCACGCCGCGGTCGAGCTTCGAGTACACGCTGACCGTCGGCAACGACAGCGGCAAGGACCTGACCGTGGCGCTGTCGGCACAGGCGCCGGCCAGCTTCCAGACGACCTTCAGCGAGGCCTACGGGTCGAACGAGATCAGCTCGATCCCGGTCGAGGCCGGCCAGACCAAGGACATCAAGCTCAAGGTGACGCCGCCGCGCGACGTCAAGGCAGGCGACTATCCCGTGCTCGTCCGCGTCACTTCCGAGGGCGCGACCGCCGACCTGCGCGTGACGCTGCAGATCAGCGGGCAGGGACGGCTGGCGCTGTCGACCCGCGACGGCCGCCTGTCCGGCGAGGCGGAAGTCGGCAAGACCGCGACCTACACGCTGGTGCTGACCAACGACGGCACCGCGCCGGTCGAGGAGGTCGAACTGTCGGGGACGGTGCCGACCAACTGGAAGGTCGAGTTCGATCCCAAGTCGATCGCCAGCCTGGCCCCCGGCGACAAGAAGGAAGTGCAGGTCTCGGTGACGCCGCACGACAAGGCGATCTCCGGCGACTACGTCGCCTCGTTCCGCGCCAACGCGCGCGGCGAGCAGTCCTCCGCCGACTTCCGCGCCACGGTGACGACCTCGACCTTGTGGGGCGTGGCCGGCATCGGCATCATCGCGATCGCGCTCCTGGTGTTGCTGGGCGCCGTCGCGCGCTTCGGCCGGCGATGACCGCGCCGGCCGGCCGCGACGTCGTGATCGCGGCCCGGGGGCTGGTGAAGGCCTATGGCGGCCACCGGGCGGTCGACGCCATCGACCTCGAGGTCCGGCGCGGCGAGATCTTCGGCCTGCTGGGACCCAACGGCGCCGGCAAGACGACGACGATCCTGATGATGCTCGGCCTGACCGAGATCAGCGGCGGCTCGGTCGACGTGCTGGGCTACGACCCGGTGCGCGAACCGCTGGAGGTCAAGCGACGGGTCGGCTACCTGCCGGACGCGGTCGGCTTCTACGACCACCTGACGGCGCGCGAGAACCTCGCCTACACGGCGCGCCTGCTGGGCGTGCCGCGCTCGCAGGCCGGGCGGCGCATCATGGAGGCGCTCGAGAGCGTGCGGCTGGCCGACGTCGCCGACCGCCGGGTGTCGACCTTCTCGCGCGGCATGCGGCAGCGGCTGGGCATCGCGGAGATCGTGATGAAGCAGGCCGAGGTGGCGATCCTCGACGAGCCGACTTCCGGCCTCGACCCGCACGCCACCCACGAGCTGCTGGAGATGATCCGCGGCCTCAAGCGGGCCGGCGTCGCCGTGTTGCTGTCGTCGCACCTGCTCGACCGCGTCCAGAGCGTGTGCGATCGCGTGGCGCTGTTCAACAAGGGCAAGGTCGCGCTGATGGGCACGGTGGTCGAGCTCGCCAACCAGGTGCTGGGCGCCGGCCACCCGGTCCTGGTCGAGGCGACCGGCGCCGACGTGGCGGCGGCGCTGCGCGGCCTCGAGGGCGTGCAGCAGGTGCTGCCCGACGGGCAGGGGGCCTGGAAGGTGGCGGCCGACCGCGACGTGCGGGCGGCCGCGGCCCGGCGGATCGTCGAGGCGGGCGGCAGCCTGTTGCGGCTGGCCGACCTGCAGCCCAGCCTCGAGGAGGTCTACACCCGCTACTTCGAGGAGGCGCGCCGTGCCGCGTGATGCCGGCGCCGCCCGGCTGCCGCGCCGCAAGGGCTCGCCCTTCACCGGCCTCGGCCCGGTCTTCATGAAGGAGCTTTCCGATCACCTCGGCAGCCCGCGCATGCTGGTGCTGACGCTGTTCGTGATCGTGTTCGGCGCCCTGCCGGTCGGCTTCGCGCTGCAGGACCTGCGCACCGTGGTGGTGTCGGATCCCTACCTGTTCCTGCGCATCTTCACGGTGTCGCCGGAGCGGGTCGGCCTGTCCTTCACGGTGGCGCTGAACTTCGTGATCCCGCTGATGGCGATCGGCCTGGGCTTCGATTCGGTGAACAGCGAGTTCAACCGCCGCACCCTGTCGCGCGTGCTGTCGCAACCGATCTACCGGGATGCGCTGTTGCTGGGCAAGTTCCTGGGCGGGCTGGCGACGCTCGCCGTGGCGCTGGTGGCGCTGTGGCTGATCGTCGTCGGTTCCGGCCTGCTGCTGCTCGGCCTGCCGCCGCGCGGCGTCGAGGTGGCGCGCGGCATCGCCTTCCTGGTGGTGGCCATCGCCTACGGCGGCGTCTGGCTCGCGGTGTCGATGTTGTTCTCGGTGCTGTTCCGCTCGACCGCGACCTCGGCGCTGTGCGCGCTCGGCCTGTGGCTGTTCTTCTTCATCCTGTGGCCGATGATCGCCTCGGCGCTCACCCTTGCGCTGGCGCCGTCGCAGATCACCGGCGTCGACCAGTACGTCGCGGTGCAGGAGATGGGGCTGGCGCTGCTGCGGCTGTCGCCCGGCACGCTGTTCACCGAGGCGGTGGTCGGCCTGCTCAATCCGGAGACCCGGACGCTGGGCTTCGTGCTGCCGATGCAGATGCGCGGCGCCATCCCCGAGGCGCCGCTGCCGTTCGACCAGAGCCTGCTGCTGATCTGGCCGCAGGTCACCGGGCTGATCGCCGGCATGATCGTTCTGTTCGCGGCGGCCTACGTGGTCTTCCAGCGTGAAGAGGTGCGCGCCTGAAGGACTGGACCCAAGCGGCGGCGCGCAACAACGCCGCCTGGTGCGACGCGGTCTGCCGTGCCGAGGGCAAGCCCGGCACGTTCCTGCCGGGTCTCTGGATCAACGCGCAGGAAGTGCCGCGCTTCTATCCCAACCTCGTGACGCTGGCCGCCGACGCCGAGGCGCAGGCCGAGCAACGGGCCAACCTCGATATCCTGGCAGCCTCGCACCTGCCGGGGCGCTGGGCGGTGAAGGACAGCTTCGCCGCGCTCGATCTCGCGCGGCATGGCTTCGACGTGCTGCTCGAGGCGTCGTGGATGCGGGCGGTGCTGCCGGTCGACGGACCGCCGGGCGACATCGAGTGGCGCCGCGAGGACAAGGGCAGCCAGAAATTGCCCTACGACGATCCGGACTTCGCCTGGTTCACCGGTCGTCGCGGCTTTCGCGTCGTGGCCGGCGGCATGCTGTACCGCGCCGCCGGCGTGGTCGGCGTGGCCAACGTGGTCGCCGAGGCGGCGGACGCGGTGGCGGTGTGGCGGTCGCTGATCGTGCTGGCGGCGCAGGCCTTCCCGCGGCTGCCGCTGGTCGGCTACGAGCAGGGCGAGGAACTGGCGGCCGCGCTCGACGCCGGCTTCGAGATCGGCGATCCGCTGCGCGTCTGGGTCAGGTCTCCGGGCTGAAGCCGCAGGCCCGCAGGGCCTCCAGCATGTGCGCAGGCGGCGGCGCGGTGACCGCGACCGGCGGCTTGGTCTTCGACAGGGGCAGCACGATACCGCGCGAATGCAGGTGCAGCTGGGTGCCCGGCCGGGCGCTGCCATACAGCCGGTCGGCGATCACCGGGCAGCCGGCGGCAGCGCAGTGCACGCGGATCTGGTGGGTCCGGCCGGTCTCCGGCTTCAGCTCCAGCCAGGTCATGCCGGGCGCGCGGCCCATCACCCTGTAGCGGGTCACTGACTCCTGGCCCTTGTCCGAGACCTTCACCGACCAGCCGGCGCGCGTGTTGACCTTCAGGAGCTTGTGGTCGAACACGCCTTCGTCGGCCGGTGGTTCCCCTTCGACCACGGCCCAGTAGGTCTTCTCGGTGTCGCGGCCCGAGAACAGCCGGCCGAGCTTGCTCAGCGCCTTGGGATGGCGGCCCAGCACCAGCACGCCCGAGGTGTCGGCGTCGAGCCGGTGGGCCAGCGCCGGCGGCCGCGGCAGGCCGAAGCGCAGGGCGTCGAAGCACTCCTCGAGGTTGGGCGCGCCGCTCGGGCCGGCGTGGACGGCGAGGCCGGCCGGCTTGTCGACGACCAGGACCAGCCCGTCGCGGTGCAGCACGCGGGCCTGGATCTCGGCGTCGGTGAGCGGCGGCGGCCGCTTCAGAGGTCGGGCCATCGCTCGAGCAGGGGATCGCTGGCTTCGAGGAGGGCGGCGGCGCGCAGCACCGAGGCGTCGTCGCGGAAGCGGCCGACGATCTGCAGGCCGATCGGCAGGCCCTCGCTGTCGAAGCCGCAATTGAGGGACAGTGCCGGGTGACCGGTGATGTTGAAGGGCATGGTGTAGGGGAACCAGTTGCGCCGGACCTCGCCGACCTCGACGCCGTCGATCCTGATCGGCTCGAACAGGTCCTGCTCGATCGGCAGGGCGGTGCGCGACAGGGTCGGCGTCACCAGGTAGTCGGCCGTCTCGAACCAGCCTTGCACCTTGCGGAACAGGTCGGTGCGCTGGAACATCGCGCGCTGGTAGTCGGCGCCCGACCAGTCGGAGGCCATCGCCACCTGGCGCACCAGCGACGGCGACAGCCGGTTGTCGTCGCGCCGCATCATCTGCTCGAAGCGGGCGCGCCAGGTCGTGTGGTTGATGACCTTCCAGATCGGCTCCATGTCCGGCAGGTCCTGCAGCGGCAGTTCGACCAGCTCGGCGCCGAGATCCTTGAAGCGGCCGAGCGCGCGCTCGAAGGCGGTGCGAACGTCCTTCGCGACGAAGCGGTTGCCGAGCGTCGCGCTGAACAGGATGCGCTTGCCCGCGAGGTCGCCCTGCGGCAACGCCGCGGCGAGGTAGTCCTGCGGCGCCAGCCCGATCGACCACGGGTCGCTCGCATCGGCGCCGGCCATCGCCTGCAGCATCAGGGCCGTGTCCATCACGGTGCGGGACAGCGGCGTGACGTAGGTGTAGTTGCCGAAGGCGTCGGCGACCTGGCTGTGCGGGATGACGCCGTTGCTCTGCTTCAGGCCGACCAGCCCGTTGGCGGCGGCGGGAATGCGCGTCGAGCCGCCGCCGTCGGTGGCGATGCCGATCGGGCCGATGCCGGCGGCGATCGCCACGGCGGCGCCGCCGCTCGACCCGCCGGAGGTGCGCTCGGCGCTCCAGGCATTGCGCGTGCGGCCGAACAGCGGCGCGTCGGTCAGGCACTTGTGGCCGAACTCCGGGGTCGTGGTCTTGCCGAACAGGACGGCGCCGGCCCGCTTGACCCGCGCCGCCGCGACCGCGTCCTCGGACGGCACGTTGTCGGCATGGTGCAGCGAGCCGAAGGTGGTGCGCACGCCCGCGGTGTTCACGAGGTCCTTGGCGGCGAAGGGGATGCCGTGCAACAGGCCGAGCGGCTCGCCACGCATCACCGCGTCCTCGGCGGCGCGGGCGGCGGCGCGGGCCTGGTCGGGGACCAGGGTGATGAAGCAGTTCAGCACCGGCTGCAGCGCCTCGGCGCGGGCCAGCACCGCGTCCGTCAGTTCGACCGGCGAGACCTTCCGGGCCGCGATCGCCTCGCGCAGGACCGAGGCGGGTTGAAAGCAAAGGTCGGCGGTCATGCCAGCAGTCCTCTCGACGCAAGATTGCGCATCAGGGCCGAGACGCCGAACGTCCATGGCGCGATGCGGTCGCAATGGTTCACCCGGTTGGTCAGCGTGCCGAGGCGCGGCGAGCGGATCGACACCAGGTCGCCGACCACGTGGGTGAAGCCGTGCCCGCCCGGCGTGCGTTGCTCGGTGGGAGCAAACAGCGTGCCGGTCATCAGCACCATGCCGTCGGGATATTGGTGCAGGTTGCCCATGGCGTGGCGCACCAGGTCGAGCGGGTCGCGGCTGATCTTCGACAGGTCGCTCGAGCCGCGCAGCCGGAACTGGTCCGGCCCGGTCACCTCGAGGTCGACCTTGGCGCGCCGCACGTCGTCGAGGCCGAACGTGTCGTCGAACAGGCGGACGAAGGGGCCGATGGCGCACGAGGCGTTGTTGTCCTTGGCGATGCCCAGCAGGAGCGCGCTGCGGCCCTCGAGGTCGCGCAGGTTGACGTCGTTGCCGAGCGTCGCGCCGACGATCGTGCCGGCGGCGCTCACGACGAGGGTGACCTCCGGCTCGGGGTTGTTCCACTCGGAGTCGGGCCGGATGCCGATCTCGGCGCCGTAGCCGACCGCCGACATCGGCGCGGCCTTGGTGAAGACCTCGGCGTAGGGCCCGATCCCGACCTCGAGGTAGGGCGACCACGCCCCGCGCGCCATCAGGGTCCGCTTCAGCGCGTCGGCCTCCGGCGAGCCCGGCCGGATGGTCGTGACGTCGGCGCCGATGATGTCGTTCAGTTCGGCCCGCACCTGGTCGGCGCGGCTGGGGTCGCCCTTGGCATGTTCCTCGATCAGGCGTTCGAGCAGGCTGACCGCGAAGGTGACCCCGGCTGCCTTGATGGCCTGCAGGTCGATCGGGGCGAGCAGGTGGGGGATCCAGTCGTCGAGCGATCCCAGCCGCTGTCCGGGGCCGCGCGCCAGCGCCAGCGGATCGGGCGCGTTGCACAGGTCGGCGACGGTGGGGGCGGCCCGGCTGATGTCGAACACGCCGTCGGCCCGCACCGCGACCACGCTGGGCCCGGCATCGGTCAGGACCCGGCCCACCAGGGTTCCGGCGGTCCCGTCCTCGGGAAGGATCTCGGTCGAAGCTGACACTGCCACTGGACGTCTCCGGGACTTCATTGCAAAACAGGCGCGCCCATTTCCCGGAGACTCAATCATGGCCGCAGCGCGGATCAAAGGCGTTCTTTCGCCCGTCGTCACCCCCTTCAAGCGCGACCTGTCTCCTGACACCGGCCGGTTCATCGCCCATTGCAAGTGGCTGCTCAGCCAGGATTGCGGCCTGGCCGTGTTCGGCACCAACTCGGAGGCCAACTCGATGTCGGCCGACGAGCGCATGGCGCTGCTCGACGCCGCGGTGGCGGCCGGCGTGCCGACCGACCGCATGATGCCGGGCACCGGCGCCTGCTCGATCACCGAGGCGGCGAAGGTGAGCGCCCATGCCACGAAGCTGGGCGTCGGCGGCGTGCTGATGCTGCCGCCGTTCTACTACAAGGGCGTTCCGGAGGAGGGGCTGTTCCGCTTCTTCTCGGAGGTCGTGCAGCGGGTCGGCGACGACCGCCTGCGCGTCTACCTCTACCACATCCCGCCGGTCTCGGCGGTGCCGATCACGCACAAGCTGGTCGAGCGGCTGATGAAGGCCTACCCGAAGCAGATTGCCGGCATGAAGGACAGCTCTGACGACTGGCCGCACACCAAGAGCATGATCGAGGCGTTCGCCAAGGACGGCTTCGATGTCTTCTCGGGCAACGAGAAGCCGATCGTCGAGAACGTCAAGGCGGGCGGCGCCGGCTGCATCAGCGCCACGGCCAACATCAACCCGGGCAAGATCGCCGAGACCTACAAGAAGGTCGGCACGCCGGAGGGCGACAAGCTGCAGGCCTGGATCAACGAGGTCCGCGGCGTCATGCAGGGCTACGTCATGATCCCGGCGCTGAAGTACTGCATCGCGCACTACGGCGCCGACGCCCACTGGACGCCGGTGCGGCCGCCGCTGGTCGAGACCGACGAGAAGACCGGCAAGGACATGATCGCCAAGCTCGACAAGCTCGGCTTCACCATGCCGGGCCTCAAGCAGGCGATGGCCGTCGCGGCCGAGTGACGATGAAAGGTCCCTCGCTGCGCTCGGGATGACAAACAAGGCTGTCATCCCGAGCGTAGCGAGGGACCCTTGTCGTCATCGTTGACAGGGCCGACGCGCGAGCCCTATAAAATGCGCATGCTCACGAACCTGCTCCAGAAGGGTTGGTACTTTACGCTGCTGACATAGGCGGCGCGAAGGGTTGTGACCTGACGAAGCCGCCGCTTACCGGCGGCTTCTGTGTTTCTGGAGAGGGCCTCCGGGCCGCGGCGGGAACCGCAAACGGAGGACGATGATGTCGATCATGGATATTCGAACGCCGACGGACCTGCCGCCGTCGATCCGCGTGCGCCTGGCCGGGCCGCGCGACTGCGAGGCCTTGGCCGGCCTGCTGGACGATGCCGCGCATGCCCGCGAGCAGGTGATGACGTGGCTGGAGACGCCCGGCACCACGCTGCTGGTCGCCCAGAGCGAGATCGGCGTTCTGGGCGTGGCCGTGCTGGTGACCCGGATCATGCCCAAGCCGGGCGGCGGCATGCACAAGGTGGTCGAGGTCGACAACCTCGTGGTCCATCGCGACCGGCGCGGCCAGCGCATCGGCCGGCGGCTGCTGGCGGCCGCGGTCGAATGGTCCCGGCAGCGCCGCGCCGCGCAGGTCGAGGTGCTGGTCGGCGAGGCCAACGGCGCCGCCCGCCGGTTCTACGAGGCGTTCGGCTTCGCCGCCTCGGTCGACCGGCTGGTCCTCGCGGCCTGAGGCCTGCCTTGTCCATCGCCGCGCATTTCACTATGGCGGTGGGCACAATGACCGATGGGGAGTGAGATGCCGACCAACAGCAAGCATCCCGAGACGCTCGTGCTGCACACGGGTTACCGCAGCGATCCCACGACCACGGCCGTCGCGGTGCCGATCTACCAGACGACCAGCTACCAGTTCCGCGACACCGAGCACGCCGCGAACCTGTTCGGCCTGTCCGAGCTGGGCAACATCTACACGCGCATCATGAACCCGACCTGCGACGTGCTCGAACAGCGCATCGCGGCGCTCGAGGGCGGCGTCGCGGCGCTGGCGCTCGGCTCGGGCCAGGCGGCCTCGCTGTTCGCGGTCCAGAACATCTGCCACGCCGGCGACAACTTCGTCGCCTCGACCGATCTCTATGGCGGCACCTGGAACCTGTTCGCCAACACGATGAAGACGATGGGCATCGAGTGCCGCTTCGTCGACCCGTCGGACCCGGAGAACTTCCGCCGCGCCACCGACGCGAAGACCCGCTGCTACTACGCCGAGACGCTGCCCAACCCGAAGCTGACCGTGTTCCCGATCGCCGAGGTCGCGAAGATCGGCCGCGAGATGGGCGTGCCGCTGATCGTCGACAACACGGCGGCGCCGATCATCTGCCGACCGATCGACCATGGCGCGGCGATCGTCATGCACTCGACCACCAAGTACATCGGCGGCCATGGCACCTCGATCGGCGGCATCCTGGTCGACAGCGGCGCCTTCGACTGGGAGAAGCACAAGGACCGATTCCCGATGCTGAACACGCCCGACCCGAGCTACCACGGCGCGGTGTGGACGCAGGCGGTGAAGCCGCTGGGCCCGATCGCCTACATCCTGAAGGCGCGCGTGACGCTGCTGCGCGACGTCGGCGCGGCGATGAGCCCGTTCAACGCCTGGATGTTCATCCAGGGGCTGGAGACCCTGCCGCTGCGTATGCGGGTGCATTGCGAGAACGCCGCCGCCGTGGCGAAGCACCTGTCCAAGCACGCCAAGATCGCCAAGGTGATCCACCCGACGCTGATGACCGGCGAGGCCAAGCGCCGGGCCGACGCCTACCTGTCGCGCGGCATGGGTGCGCTGCTGGGCTTCGAGCTGAAGGGCGGGGCGGACGCGGGCCGGCGCTTCATCGACAGCCTCAAGATGTTCTACCACGTGGCCAATATCGGCGACGCGCGCAGCCTCGCCATCCACCCGGCCTCGACCACGCACAGCCAGCTGACCGCCGAGGAACAGGCCAAGACCGGCGTCACGCCGGGCTACGTGCGCCTGTCGATCGGCATCGAGCACATCGACGACATCCTGGCCGACCTGGACCAGGCCCTCGCGGCGGCCTGAGGCGCGTCAGGCCGGTTCCTTCTCGCGCGCGTCCCACATCTTGCGGAAGGCGGGACGCGCCTGGCAGGCGGCCAGCCACGCCTTGACCGCCGGGTTGGCGTCGAACAGTTCCGTCGCGGGCATGGCGTAGCGCACCACTTCCGCGACGTTGATGTCGGCGACCGTGAAGCGGCCGCCGACGAGGTGGCCGCCGGCGACGGCGGCGTCCAGTACGGCGAAGGGCGCACGCAGCGCGTCGATCGACTCCTTCGGGGCGCCGTTCTGCAGGATCGCCAGCGCGTGGCCCTCGACCTCGGTGGCCGCCCACAGCGCCCACATCGTCATCTGGCCTTCCTCGACGACGTCTCGCGGCGCCAGCGGGCCGCCATGCTTGCGCGCGAGGTAGAGGTTGATGGCCAGCGACTCGTGCAGGATCGTGCCGTCGTCGTCGATCGACGGCACGTGGCCGTTCGGGTTGACCTTCAGGAACGACGGCGACCTGGTGTGAACCACGTCGGCCGCGATCGGCTCCTTGAGGCGATAGAGCTGCATCACCGGTTCGAGCCGGAAGGGCAGGCCGAGTTCGTGGCACAGCCAGATGTTGCGCGAGGCGCGCGAGCGATGAACGCCGTAGATCGTCAGCATGTCGGGGCCTTTCAGGTGATGGCCGGCTTGTCGGCGCCGACGAAGCGGACCCGGAGGTCGCGCTTCAGCACCTTGCCGGTGGCGTTGCGCGGCAACGCGTCGACGAAGGCGACCGACTGCGGCACCTTGAACTTGGCGAGCTTGGCGAGGCAGTGCCGGATCACGTCGGCTTCCTCGACCGGCGGGCCGGGCTTGCGCACGATCACGGCGAGGCCGACCTCGCCCCAGCGCTCGTTGGGCACGCCGATGATTGCCGCATCGGCGACGCCGGGGATCTCGAACAGCACGTTCTCGACCTCGGCGGGATACACGTTCTCGCCGCCCGAGATGTACATGTCCTTCCAGCGGTCGACGATGTAGACGAAGCCTTCCTCGTCCTGCCGCGCGGCGTCGCCGGTGTGCAGCCAGCCGTCGGTGAAGGAGCGGGCGGTGGCCTCCGGGTTGTTCCAGTAGCCCGGCGTGATGTTCGGCCCCTTGATCAGCAGCTCGCCGATGCCGCCCGGCGCGACGTCGCGGTTGGCGTCGTCGACGATGCGGATCGCGGTGTGCATCAGCGCCTTGCCGGCCGAGCCGACCTTGCGGGTCGCGTCGGCGGCATCGAGCATGGTGCCGGCCGGGCTGGTCTCGGTCATGCCCCAGCCCTGGACCAGCGGAACGCCGCGGGCCTGCCAGGTCTCCAGGATGGCCAGCGCGCAGGGCGCGCCGCCGACGCCGGCGATCTGCAGGCGCGACAGGTCGGCCCCGGGGAACGACGGGTGCTGCATCATGAACTGGTAGGGCGCCGGCACGGCGAAGAAGTGGGTGATGCCGAGCGCGGGGTCGGAGATGGCGTCGAGCGCCGCGCCGGGATCGAAGGTCCGCATGATCTTGAGACTGCCGCCGGCATGCAGCACCGGGTTGGCGTAGCAGTTGAGTCCGCCGGTGTGGAACAGCGGCAGCACCACCAGCTGCACGGTCTGCGGCGTGATCAAGGCCGGGATGCCGAGGTTCACGCAGTTCCAGAAGGTCATGCCATGCGTGATGATGGCGCCCTTGGGGTGGCCCGTGGTGCCGGACGTGTACATCACCATGGCGATGTCATCGTGCGTCAGGGCGGGCGGCGCGGGCGGCCGCGGCGCCTCGAGCAGGGCCCGCTCGTAGTCGCTGTCCGGCCGCTCGATGTCGATCTCGAGCCGCCGCTCGGCCAGCTGCGCCGCCGCCTCGGCGAACCCGGAATCGTGGATCAGCAGGGACGGCGTCGAATCGCCCAGGATGTACTGGAGTTCCGGAACGGCCAGCCGCCAGTTGAGCGGCAGCATGATCGCGCCGAGCCGGCCGCAGGCGAACTGCAGCTCGAAGGTTTCCGGTCCGTTGGGCGCCAGCAGGGCGACGCGGTCGCCGCGCCCGACGCCGCGGCTGGCGAGCGCCCCGGCCAGCCGGTCGATGCGCCGGTCGAGCTCGGCATAGGTGAACTTCCGGCCGGTGTGCAGGTCGTGAAGCGCGGGCTGCGCCGGCCGGCGGCCGGCATGGTGGGCGATCCAGTCGAAATAGGGAATGGGCGGCATGGGGTCAGCGGAATGGCGGCGAGGATGGGCTTGAATTCGACGGTCCGGGCGACTTCAATACCGGTCCGGTGCGGTTACCAGAGCGGGGGATTCACGTGTTCTCACTGATCAAGGACCTTGGGCTGACGGTTGCGGCGAGGCAAGAGGCGATCCCGTTCCTGATCGCCTTCGGCATCGCCGAGTTCTTCTTCAAGTTCAAGAGCTTCGCGCTCGAGTGCGTGGCCTTCCTCGCGGTGTGGTTCGTGCTGAGCTTCCTGCAGTCCCTGATCTTTCCGCACGCCCGCCGCCTGGATTCCTGACGCCGCTTCGCCCCGTCATCGCGCGCGGTTCCTGCGGGGGCGTCGCGGCGCGGCGAGGTTCGTCGCCCCGACTTCGGCTTCATGCTAAGGACCCTCCATGAACGACATGACGCCGCCCGCGGCCGATCCGTTGAAGTTCGACCCGCTCGATCCGGGCTTCATCGCCGATCCCTATCCTTACTACCATCGCCTGCGCGAGGCGGCGCCGGTCTACAAGACGCCGCAGGGCTTCTGGCTGATCACGCGCTATGACGATGTCGCGCTGGCGCTGCGCGATCGCCGCTTCGGCAAGGACTTCGCCGGCAACATGACGCGACGCTACGGCGAGAACCGGCTGAGCGAGCCGGCGGTCGCCAGCCTGTCGCGCACCATGCTGGTGCTCGATCCGCCCGACCACACGCGGCTGCGCGGCCTGGTCAACCAGGCCTTCACGGCGCGCCGGGTGTCCGACATGCGCGGCCGCATCCGCCAGCTGGTCGACGAGCAGATCGACCGCGTGATCGACAAGGGCGAGATGGACGTCATGCGCGACCTCGCGCATCGCCTGCCGGTCATCGTGATCTGCGACATGCTGGGCATCCCCGAGGCACATCGCGGGCCATTCCTCGCCGCCAGCAACGTCAACGGACGCATCCTCGAGCCGGTGCCGATGAGCCGCGAGGAGATGGACCAGGCCAACACCAACACCCAGATGGCGGCGATCTACTTCCGCCAGCTCTGCGACCTGCGGCGGCGCGAACCCGGCGACGACCTGACCACCGCGCTGGTGCGCGCCGAGGAGGCGGGCGACAAGCTCTCGCCCGAGGAACTCGAGTCCAATATCGGCCTGCTGTTCGGCGCCGGGCACGAGACCACGACCAACCTGATCGGCAACGGCCTGCTGGCGCTGCACCGCAATCCCGACCAGTGGGAGCGGCTCAAGGCCGATCCGTCGCTGATCCCCAACGCGGTCGAGGAGCTGCTGCGCTACGACTCGTCGGTGCAGCTGAGCGGTCGCGTGACCAATGCCGAGGTCGTGCTGTCGGGCGTGACCATCCCGGCGCAGGAGAGCGTCATCACGCTGCTCGGCGCGGCCAACCGCGACCCGGCGCAGTACCCGGACCCGGACCGGCTCGATGTCGGCCGCCAGCAGATCCGGCCGCTGTCGTTCGGCGGCGGCATCCACCACTGCCTCGGCGCGCAGCTGGCGCGGCTGGAGGCCGAGCTGGTCTTCACCGCGCTGATCGAGCGCCTGCCGAACCTCACCCTGCCGGAGCGGGACAGGCCGGCGCGGCGCCACAGCTTTACGCTGCGCGGCCTGAGCCGCCTGCCGGCCGTGTGGCACTGAGGGTCGACCGGTCCATGACGACGGGTTGGAAGGGCGAGGGGGCGCAGCACCAGGGCGGGCGCCCCTACCAGGAAGACAGCTGGGCGATGCGCACGCTGGGCGACGGCGCGTTGCTCGCCATCGTGTGCGACGGCATGGGCGGCCATGCCGGCGGCGCCACCGCCAGCAAGGTCGCGGTCGAGGCGTTCGTGCAGGCGCTCGAACAGGGCGGCTCGCTGGCCGACGGTCTGAAGGACGCCAACGACGCGGTGGGACGCACCGCGGCCGGCCGCTCGGAACTGTCGGGCATGGGCACGACGCTGGTCGCGGTGCTGGTCCGCGGCGACGAGGTCCGCTGGATCAGCGTCGGCGACTCGCCGCTCTACCTGGTGGCCTCGGGTGCGCTCGAGCGGATCAACGAGGACCATTCCATGGCGCCGCAGATCGACGCCCTGGTGAAGCGCGGCATGCTGACCGAGGAAGAGGCCGAGAACCATCCCGGGCGGCACACGCTGCGCGAGGCGGTGATGGGCCAGCCGCTGTCGCTGACCGACAAGGGCAGCCGGCGGCTGGGACCCGACGTCAAGCTGCTGCTGTGCAGCGACGGCGTGGAGACGCTGCGCGAGCCGGAGATCGCCGCGGCGGCGATCCGGCCGGCGGCCGGGCTGGTCGAGGCCGTGCTGGCGGTCGGCAGGGAACACCAGGACAACGTCACGGTGGTCAAGTTGGAGCGTGCGAGATGAGTAAGCAGGCGGTCGTCATCGAGGTGACGCGCGGTCCGATCGTCGAGAGCCGACACGAGGGCATCGCGGCGGTGGTCAAGGCCGACGGCACCGTGGTCGCGTCGTGGGGCGACATCGACCACCCGGTGATGCCGCGCTCGGCCAACAAGCCGATCCAGGCCATGGCCTTCGTCGAGAGCGGCGCGGTCGAGCGCTTCGGGCTGGGCAACGAGCACATCGCGCTGTCCTGCGCCTCGCACAGCGGCGAGAAGCGCCACGTCGAGACGGTGCGCGCCTGGCTGGCGAAGATCGGCCTGTCCGAGGCCGACCTCGAGTGCGGCACGCACGCGCCGCGCCTGCAGTCCTCGATCGAGGACCTCGTGCGCGAGGGCCAGCACGCCACGCCGGCCTTCAACAACTGCTCGGGCAAGCACAGCGGCTTCCTGTCGACGGCGGTTCAATACGGCGAGCCGACCAAGGGCTACATCGGCTACGACCACCCGGTGCAGAAGCGCCTGCGCGCCGTGATGAGCGACTTGAGCGGCGTCGACGCCGACGGCTTCGCCTACGGCACCGACGGGTGCGGCATTCCCACGCTCGCCACGCCGCTCAGGAGCCTCGCCCGCGCGATGGCCAGCATGGCCGACCCGTCGGGCCTGTCGAGCAAGCATGCCGACGCGGCGCAACGCATCCGGGCGGCGATGAACGCCGA
>JAIUOX010000051.1 GCA_020160955.1 Pseudomonadota bacterium | reverse complement strand
TGCAGCGCCGCCCCAGCAGGATCTCGGCCAGCGCTTCGCCGGAGCGGCGGGCCGTGCTGGCCCCCGGGAAAGGCCGGGCGAGGATCGGCAGGACGGTCGACCACGCCCACTGCTCGACGGCACTCCGGTCACGGGCGAGCCCGGTGCCGGGCATCAGGCCGGGATCGAAGGCGATGACGCGCGCCGCCCCGGTCGGCAGGCGGCGGGCCAGCGCATGGGCGTAGAGGATGGTGCAAAGCTTGGACGTCGCGTAGCGGTCCTTCGCCTGCTGGGCGACCGACGCCATGGCGTCGAGGTCGCCGCGGGCCACCCGTTCGATGTCGGGGAAGAGGCCGCCGCGAAAGCCGAAGAACCGGGCCAGCCGGTTGCCCGGGTCGTGCGTGCCGCTGGCCGTCAGGACGATTGGCGCGCCGGGCGCGAGACAGGGCGCCAGCCGTTCGATCAGCACGGCATGCGACAGCAGGTTGACCTGGAACGTTTCCTCGTAGCCGTCGGCCGTCAGCCGGCACGGCCCCGCCAACTGCAGCCCGGCATTGGCCGCGAGCGACGCGGCCGGCCGGCCCGCGAGTCGCTCCACCACGGCGCCGGCGAAGCGCACGGTCGAGTCGAGCGATGCGAGGTCGAGCGGCAGCACGACGAGGCGATCGGGGTCGGCCGCCAGGCGCAGGGCGGTCGTGGCGTCCGGCGACCGCGCCCCCACGATCAGGTGGCTGGCGGGCTCGGCGAGCAGCCGCCGGGCGGCCTCGAGCCCGAGGCCGGACGTGGCGCCGGTCAGGACATGGACCGTGGATGGCATCGTGGTGACTCCGATTTCGACTGGACCGTCCACCGGAGATGGGTTGCAGTGCCGCGCGTGCCCATTCGCATACGACCGACAGCGGCAGCGGCCGCGTTTCGCCCCCGGAAAAGGCCTCTGCAGGATCGCTCGGCCGTGACGGTGGACATCATCGTCGAGGCCGCGATTCGCATTCTCGAGCGCGACGGTTGGCCGGCGCTCACCACCACCCGGGTCGCCCGGCGCGCCGGCGTCTCGGTCGGTTCGCTCTACCAGTACTTCCCCAACCGCGAGTCGATCGTGGTCGAACTGGTTCGCCGCCGGACGCGGGCGCTGCTCGAAGCCGTGCTGGCCGCCGACCTGTCCGGCTGCAAGGACCCCTCGGAGGCCGCGACCCGCCTGATGGCCGCTTTCGTGGCGGAGAAAAAGACCGCGTTGGCCAGTTCGCTGGCGGTGCGCGACGCCCTGCCCGCCGTCCAGGGCCGGGCCGTCGTCGTCGAGGAGGCGCGCCGCTTCCTGCCGGCGCTCCAGGACAAGTTGCGCCGGGCGGGCCTCGGCCCCGCCGATCCGCAGGAAGTGGCCCTCGCCCTGGTCGCCATCGAGGGCGTGGCCTGGGAACTGCTGGGCGAGGATGGCGGCGCGCTGTCGGATCCGGCGACCGTCGCGCGGCTGGCGGGAATCCTGCTGGCCGCGCTCGGCGCGATCAGGCCGTAGCCGGCGAGTTGTCGACTCTGGCACGACGGCGGATTTCCGCCGTCGTGAGGCCGCTGCCGTCGGGCCGCCAGCCCGGCGGCGCGAACAGGTACATCCAGGCCTCGGACAGCGAGCGGGCCGACGCGAGGTCCTTCGCCAGGCCGATCCACGGGCCGACGTTGAGCACGAACGGGTTGTGCGACGACACCGCGGGCGTGACCGTGCCGTAGTCGCACGCGAGGTCGTCGCGCTCGGCGACGTAGGTCCCGAACAGGCGGTCGAACACGATCAGCACGCCACCGTAGTTGGCGTCGAGGTACTCGGGGTTGCGCGCGTGGTGGACGCGGTGGCTCGACGGCGTGTTCAGCACGGCTTCGAGCGGCCCGAGCCTCGGGATCCAGTCGGCATGCAGCCAGAACTGGTACAGCAGGTTCAGGAACAGCGCGGTCAGGACCACGGTCGGCGTGAAGCCGAGCAGCACCAGCGGGGTGAAGAACAGCGACGTGCCGGTGAACTTGCCGAACCAGCCGAGGCGGTAGGCGGCGGCGAGGTTCAGCTGGTTGGGCGAATGGTGCACCGAGTGCGAGGCCCAGAACCAGCGCACGGTGTGGCTGGCGCGGTGGAACCAGTAGTAGCAGAACTCCAGCCCGACGAAGAGCAGCAGCCACGACAACGGGTTGTCGAGCGACGGCGTGAACAGCCGGTGCTCCCACACCCAGCCGAGCCACGGCGCGACCAGCGTGTAGGGAATGAAGGCGAGTAGCCGGCGCCCGGCGAGGTCGGCCAGCGAGCAGGCCATCGACCACCAGTCGTAGCGTTCGGGACGGCGGTAGTGCAGCCACGCCGCCTCCCCGACGGCGGCGGCGACGACCAGCGGGAGGATCACGAGGTAGAGGGTAGCGAGTTGGGTCATGGCGGCAGTATCATGAGCATTGCTCATGTTTTAAACTCGCCTTTCCGGCTCCCGGAGCGCCCATGGCCCGTCCCGCCCAAGTCCCTGCAAACAAAAGACGAATTCCCCGCCAGGCGCGCGCCGCCGAAACCGTGGAGGCGATCCTCGAGGCGACCGCTCAGATTCTCGAGGCCGGCGGGCTGGCGGCGCTGACCACCAACGCCGTGGCGGCGCGGGCGGGCGTCAGCATCGGCACGCTGTACCAGTACTTCGACGACAAGAACGCCATCCTGCTGGCGCTGGCGCGGCGCGAGATGGCCGCCACGCTGGGCCGCCTGGCGCGCGAGGCGCTGCCGGCCGCCGAGCGCTCGCCCGAGGACCGGGTGCGCGCCGCGGTGCGGGCGACCCTCGATGCGTTCCGCGGCCGCATGCGGGCGCGCAAGGCGGTGGTGCAGGCGATCCTCGCGCAGGGCCTCGCCGTCGAACTGGTCGGGCCGGTCGCGAGCTTCATGGCGGGCCATCGCTCGGCGGCGATGCCGAACCTGACGCGCGAGCAGGTGTTCGTGCTGTCGCGGGCGCTGATGGGCACGATCCGCGCCGCGGTGATGGAGGAGCAGCCGTTCCTGCGCAGCGCCGCCTTCGAGGACGAGCTGGTGCGCCTCGCGCTCGCTTACCTGGGCGCCGTCACAGCGCCGTCGGCAGCGGCACGTTGAGCAGCACGCCCAGCTCGTTGGCGAGGTCGCAGCTGACACGGCCATGGACCTTGCCCTGGCGGTCGTAGAAGCGGCCCGTCGGCTGGCACGGGAACACGCCCTCGTGCCAGATGTTGGCGTGGATGTAGATGCCGTGACTGCCGTCCGACCACAGCGCGATGAAATTCTCGGGCTTGAGGTCGTCGCCCGGCAGCGCCACCGGCACCACGAACGGCTTGCCGTCGATCGGGAAGAACAGCTGGCCGCCGTCGGGATGGTAGCTGCAATGCCACAGCAGCACGCGGTCCCCGCTCAGCGCCACGCCCTCGCGCGCCTGCTCGGGACGGTCGCGAAAGCCGATCACGTAGTGGCCGCCGACCGCCTCGTTGCGGCCGAGCAGCTCGTTGCCCTTCCACTCGCAGGTGAAGATGCCCTCGGTGGTGCCGCCCTCGATGCCGGTGCCCTCGTCGAGCTTGCGCCAGCCCTTGAGCGGCCACGGTTCGATCTCGATGCGGTGATCGCGCGTGCGCGCGATCTCGCCGTAGCCCTTGACCGACTGCTCGGTCGCCCTGACCAGCGGCACGTCGACGATGCGCAGCCCGGCCGGCACCTTGGGGTTCAAGTAGTCGAAGACGACGGTATCCATGCTGCCCTCACGCGGCCTTGCCGAGATCCTCGCCGGCCAGCGCGCGCTCGATCAGCGTGACCACGTTGTCGCGGCCGTACAGCTTGATGAAGGCGCCCATGCGCGGCCCCTGCTCGCTGCCCAGCAGCACCTCGTACAGCGTCTTGAACCACTGGCGCAGCTCGGCCTGCGCGAAGTGGCGCTTGCCGGCCTCGTAGACCTCGTTCTGGATGAACTCGGCGGTCGAGTCCTCCGGCAGCTTGCGCAGCGTGTCGGCGAGGTCCTGCAGCGCGGCGCGCTCCTTGTCGACCGGCAGCCGGAACTTCTTCGAGGCCTTCACGAAGTCCTGGTAGTAGGCGACGGCGCCCGACAGCAGGCGATCGATGTACGGCGCGGTCTCCGGCGTCGCGCCCGGCACGTAGCGGCGCAGGTACTGCCAGAGCACGTCCTTGTCCTCGGTGTGGGCGACGCCCGCGAGGTTCAGCAGCATGCCGAAGTTGACGCCCGCCGCGTGGTTGTCGACCGGCTTGCCGTCGTGGATGTGCCACGCCGGATTCTCCAGCGCCTTGGCCGGCTCTTCCTTCGGCAGCTTCTCGGCGGCGGCGAGGTAGTCGTCGACGGCGCGCGGGATGACGTCGAAGTACAGGCGCTTGGCGCGGCGCGGCTGCTGCTGCATGTAGAGCGACAGTGACTCCGGCGGGGCGTAGCGCAGCCACTCCTCGACCGACAGGCCGTTGCCCTTCGACTTCGAGATCTTCTTGCCCTCGTCGTCGAGGAACAGCTCGTAGTTGAAGCCTTCGGGCGGCGTGCCGCCCAGGATCTTGACGATCCGCGCCGACAGCTCGGCCGACGGGATGAGATCCTTGCCGTACATCTCGTAGTCGACGCCCAGCGCGAACCAGCGGCCGGCCCAGTCGGCCTTCCACTGCAGCTTGACGTTGCCGCCGGTCACCGGCGTCTCGACCATCGAGCCGTCCTCGTCGCGGTAGACGATGGTGCCGGCGTCGGCGTCGGTCTTGATCACCGGCACCTGCAGCACGCGGCCGGTCTTGGGCGAGATCGGCAGGAAGATCGAGTAGGTGGCGCGGCGCTCCTCGCCCAGCGTCGGCAGCATGACGGCCTGGACCTCGTCGTAGTGACGCAGCATGGCCAGCAGCATCGTGTCGAAGCGGCCCGACTTGTACCACTCGGTCGCCGACTGGAACTCGTACTCGAAGCCGAACGAATCGAGGAAGGCGCGCAGGCGCGCGTTGTTGGCGGCGCCGAAGCTCGGGTGCTCGTTGCTGAACGGGTCGGGCACCGCGGTCAGCGGCTTGCCGAGATGGGCCGCCAGCATCTCCTTGTTCGGCACGTTGTCGGGCACCTTGCGCAGCCCGTCCATGTCGTCGGAGAAGCAGAACAGCCGGCTCGGCACGTCGGACAGCCGGCGGAACGCCTGGCGCACCATGGTGGTGCGCACGACCTCGCCGAAGGTGCCGATGTGCGGCAGGCCCGAGGGGCCGTAGCCGGTCTCGAACAGCACGTACCCTTTCTCCGGCACCTTGCCGCCGGTGCGGGCGACGAGCTTGCGGGCTTCTTCAAACGGCCACGCGCGCGCGGCTTCGGCGAGGGAACGGTCGGTCTGTGACATGGAGCGGGCAACCTATGGGCCGAGGCGATTTGCGTCAATGCAGCGGGCGGCCCAAAGTGCCGCCCCTCACATGACCAGAAACCCCGTCCTGCTGGCGTTCGGAGGCCTCCTGGCGATGGCGGCCGGCATCGGCATGGGCCGCTTCGTCTACACCCCGATCCTGCCGCCGATGGTCGAGGCGCTCGGCCTGACCAAGTCGGCCGCGGGGCTCGTCGCCTCGGCCAACTTCCTCGGCTACCTGTTGGGCGCGCTGCTGGCGGCGGTGCGCCTGCCCGGGTCGCGGCGGGCGTGGCTGCTGGGCGCGCTCGCGGTCAACGCGCTTTGCCTCGCAGCGATGGCGGCGGCGAGCACGCTCCTGCCGTTCCTCGCGCTGCGGCTCCTCGCCGGCATGGCCAGCGCGTTCTGCCTGATCTTCGCCTCGGCGCTGGTGCTCGACCGGCTGGCCGCCGCCGGGCGCGGCGGGCTGTCCGCGCTGCACTTCGCGGGCGTCGGCGTCGGCATCGCGGTGTCGGCCGCGACGGTGGCCCTGCTGCGCGACTGGCAGGCGATGTGGCTGGCGGCCGCCGCGCTGGCCACCGTCGCGGGCCTCGCCGTGGTCGCGATCGTCCCGCCCGAGGCGGCGCCGGCCGCGGCCGCGACACGCGCGACGCGCAGCCGGCCGTCGGGCGGCTTCCTCGTCCTCGCCGTCGCCTACTTCCTGTTCGGGCTGGGCTACGTCATCACCGCGACCTTCCTGATCGACATCGTGCGCGGCACGCCGGCGATCCGCCACTTCGAGCCCTATGCCTGGGTGCTGGTCGGCCTCGGCGCGGCGCCGTCGGTCCTGCTGTGGACCGCGATCGGCCGGCGCATCGGCCTCCTGCAGGCGTTCGCCGTCGCCTGCGTCGTCGAGGCGCTGGGCGTGCTGGCGAGCGTGCTGTGGCTCACCACCGCGGGCGTCGTGCTGGCGGCGCTCTGCCTCGGCGGCACCTTCATGGGCCTGACGGCGCTGGGGCTGGTCGCCGCCCGCGAGGCCGGCGACGGCGACCCGCGCGGCCGCATCGCGCTGATGACCGCGGCCTTCGGGCTGGGCCAGATCATCGGCCCGGTCGTGGCGGGCGTGGTCTACGACGCGACCGGCAGCCTGGTCGGTCCCTCGGTCGCCGCCGCGGCCGGCCTGGTCATCGCCGCGGCGCTGGCCCTGCTGGCGGTCCGCCGCCCGGCCGCTTGACGCCCAGCACCGCCATCGCCTCTTGCGCCGCGCGCACGCCGGAAGCGAAGGCGCCGCCGACGCGGCCGCCGCCTACCAGGTCGGTCGCCTCGCCGGCGAAGAACACGCGGTCGTGGTGCGGCTGGGCCAGCACCGTGCGCTTGTCGACGTTGCCCGGCGTCGCCATCGACCAGGCGCCGCGCGCGAAGGGATCGCGGATCCAGCGCGTGGCGTGCGAGCGCACGACCTGGCTGCGGATCTTGTCGCCGTAGATCTCGGCCAGGGCCGACAGCGCGAAAGACGCGGCGGCACCACCGCCCTCCTCCTCGATCTGCCGCGCCACCGTGCCGCCCACGAACACCATCGCCGCGTCGCGGTTCTGCGGCCGCACCACCGCGTCGAACACCTGCTCGCGCCGGGTCATGCCCAGCACGGCGCGGTTGGCCGGCGCGTCGAGCACCCTCTGGCCGAACGACACCACGATCTTGTTGTAGGCCGCCATCGGCAGCTGCGCGATCGCCTCGCGCCGCGCCGGCGAAAGCTGCGGCGCGAAGCCGAACTGCCCGGTCGCCAGCACGCCGGTCGGCACCGTCACGATCGCGGTGCGCGCCATGAACTGGCCGGTGGTGGTCACGACCAGGACCTGCGGGCCCGTCGAGTCGATGCGCACGACGCGGCTGCCGAGCGTGACCGGCACCTTGGCGCCCCAGCGCGCCACCGCCGTGCCCAGCCCCTCGGCCACCGTGATCTCCGGGTTGGGCTCGGGCTGGCGGAAGAAGTCGCGCGCCGACAGGGTGTCGAGCTCGACCCCCGATTCGAGCGGGCCGACCATCGCGTAGGCCAGCCGTTCCAGCAGGTCCTGCGGCACCAGCACGCGGCCGACCGCCACGTCGGGCGCCTTCTTCAGCGCCTCTCCCAGCTTCTGCGACGCCTCACCCGCGATCTTCTCGTAGCGCGCGTATTCCTCCGGCGGCGCTTCCCGGCCGCCGACGTACAGCGCCTGGCGGTCGCGATCGGCGATCGGCCGGAGGTTGAGCTCGCGCAGGATCGCCACCGCCGGGTTGGTGCGCGCCGCGTCCAGCCACTGCGCCCCGAAGTCGACCGGGAAGCCGAACGTGGTGGCATCGGTGACGACCCGGCCGCCGATCCGGTCGCGGGCCTCGATCACCTGCACGTTGACCCGGGCGGCCATCAGGGTGCGGGCCGCCGCGAGGCCCGCGACGCCGGCGCCGATCACCAGCACCTCGGGATCGGCGGCCCGCGCCGGCCGCGCGGCCGACGCGACCGTCGAAGCCGCTGCAGCGATCAGGAAGGGACGTCGGGCCAGCCGCATTTCACCGCCATTGTATGCTATCGGGCTGTTGATGGTGTCTCCCGCGTCCTCCTGGCCGTCCCTCGTCGCGACCGTGCGCGGCGCGCTGTGGCGCCGGCCCGACGGCACGGTCGAACGGCTGACAGCCGGCGACGCGGCGCTGCGCGCCGCCGCCGAGCGGCCGCTGGTCTGCCATGCCCCGGCGGTCGCCGCGCGGCTCGGCCTCGAGGAGCTGCCGGCGCGAGACCTGCTGGAACTCTTCGCCTTCGTGCGCCCGGCGCGCTTCTGCCTGCCGACGACCCGCGGCCTGTGCGAGGCGCTGGAACTGCCGGCGCCGACCACGCCCGAGGAGGAACTGGCGGCGATGCCGCGCGTCGCCGCCGCGCTGCTCGAGGAACTGGACGACATGGCCGCGCTCGCTTCGCGCGAACTGGCCGACGTGGCGCAGACCATGGCCCAGGGCCGCTGGTCGTGGGGCGAGGAAGTCCTGTCGGCGCTCGGCCTCGGCGCGCCGGTGAAGGTGCGCCCCGGCACCGGCCTCGATGTCTGGCGCAGCCTGCCGCAATGGGAAGAACCGCCGCCGGCGCCACCGCCCTCGAGCCTGCCGGTCGAGCCGCGCGAGGCCCGGCTGCGGCTCGCCCAGATGATCGCCGCCGGCGCCAACATGGCCGAGGCGCGGCCGACCCAGAGCGACTACGCGTCGGCCGCCAGCGAGGCCTTCGCGCCGCGCGAGGTGGAGGGCCAGCCGCACGTCGTGCTGGTCGAGGCCGGCACCGGCGTCGGCAAGACGCTGGGCTACGTCGCGCCGGCCTCGCTGTGGGCCGAGAAGAACGGCGCGCCGGTCTGGATCGCCACCTACACACGCAACCTGCAGCGCCAGATCGACACCGAGCTCGACCGCCTGCACCGCGACCCGGCCGAGAAGCGGCGCCGCGTGGTGATCCGCAAGGGCCGCGAGAACTACCTCTGCCTGCTGAACTTCCAGGAAGCCGTGCTGCGCACCGGCCTCGCGCCGGAGAACGCCGTCGGGCTCGGCCTGCTGGCGCGCTGGGCGCTGGCCAGCCGCGACGGCGACATGGTGGGCGGCGACCTGCCGGCGTGGCTGCTCGACCTCTTGGGCCGCGGCCGCATCGGCCGCCTGGCCGACCGCCGCGGCGAGTGCATCTACTCGGCCTGCGAGCACTACAGGAAGTGCTTCGTCGAACGCACCATCCGGCGCGCCCGCCAGGCCGACATCGTGATCGCCAACCACGCGCTGGTCATGGTGCAGGCGGCGATGGGCGGCCTCGACGACGCGACGCGGCCGCTGCGCTACGTGTTCGACGAGGGCCACCACCTGTTCGATGCCGCCGACGGCGCGTTCGGCGCGCACCTGTCGGGCGTCGAGGCCTCCGACCTGCGGCGCTGGCTGCTGGGCGCCGAGGGACGCCGCGGCAGCCGCGCCCGCGGGCTCGAGCGCCGGGTGAGCGACCTGCTGGGCGAGGACGAGGAGGCGCAGAAGGCGCTGCGCCGGCTGCTCGACCTCGCGCAGCAATTGCCCTCGCCCAACTGGCAGACCCGGCTGCAGGACGGCACGGTGCTGGGTCCGGCCGAGGAATTCCTCGCGCTGGTGCGCCAGCAGGTGCGCGCCCGCTCGGCCGACGCCGACCAGGGCTTCGGCCTCGAGTGCGACGTGCGGCCGCTCAATCCCGGGCTGGTCGAGGCGGCCGACCGGCTGGGCGAGGCGCTGGAGCAGATGCTGGCGCCGGTGCGCCGCCTGCGCCAGGCGCTGCGCGCCAAGCTGGAGGGCGAGGCCGACAAGCTCGACTCCAGCCAGCGCTCGCGCATCGAGGGCGTGGCGCGCTCGCTCGCCAACCGCTGCGAACTGACGCTGGAGGCGTGGCGCGCCATGCTGCGCGGCCTGCACAACGATCCCGACCCGGCCTTCGTCGACTGGTTCGCCGTCGAGCGCAGCCAGAACCGCGAGATCGACGTCGGCATGTACCGCCATTACCTCGATCCGACCGAGCCGTTCGTGAACGCGGTGATCGTGCCGTCGCACGGTGCCGTCATCACCTCGGCGACGCTGCGCGACGCGCTGGGCGTGCCGGTGGCGGCCAACGACGAGACGCCCGAGGCGCTGGCCGACTGGACGGTGGCCGAGGCGCGCACCGGCACCAAGCACCTGCCCGCCCCGGCGATGCGCGCGGCGATGGCCTCGCCGTTCGACTATGCCGGCCACACCCGCGTGCTGGTGGTCAAGGACGTGAAGCGCGACGATTCCGACCAGGTGGCGTCGGCCTACCGCGAGCTGTTCCTCGCCGCGGGCGGCGGCGCGCTCGGCCTGTTCACCGCGATCGGCCGGCTGCGCGCCGTGCACCAGCGCATCGCGCCGGCGCTGGAAGAGGCCGGCCTGCCGCTGCATGCCCAGCATGTCGGCGGCATGGACGCGGCGACGCTGGTCGACATCTTCCGCGCCGAGGAGCACTCGTGCCTGCTCGGCACCGACGCGGTGCGCGACGGCGTCGACGTGCCGGGCCGTTCGCTGCGCCTGATCGTGTTCGACCGCGTGCCGTGGCCGCGGCCCGACATCCTGCACCGCGCCCGCAAGGCCGCGTGGAAGCAGGCCGGCGCCGGCGCCAACGGCTACGACGACATGCTGGCCCGCTTCCGGCTGAAGCAGGCCTACGGACGGCTGGTCCGCCGCGCCGACGATCGCGGCGTCTTCGTCATGCTCGACTCGCGCCTGCCCAGCCGGCTGCTCGGCGCCTTCCCGCCGGGCGTGCAGGTCGACCGCGTCGGGCTGGCCGAGGCGATCGTCGCGGTACGCGAGTTCCTCGGCCCGTCCGACTAGGCGTCACGGCCACACGGGCGCGCCCTCGAGGCCCGTGGTCTCGGGCAGGCCGCAGGCGAGGTTGGCGTTCTGCAGCGCCTGTCCCGCGGCGCCCTTGCCGAGGTTGTCGACCACGCCCATCGCGATCACCAGGTTGCGCGCCGGATCGGCGGCATAGCTCACGAACGCCAGGTTCGAGCCGGTCGCCCACTTGGTCTGCGGCGGCCGCTCGGTCACCCGCACGAAGGCGCGCCCGGCGTAGAAGCGCCTGGCCGCGTCGAGGCACTGCTGCGTCGTGGCGGTGCCGCGGCAGTAGATCGTGGCGAGGATGCCGCGGGTCATCGGCACAAGGTGCGGCGTGAACACCAGCCCGGCCGCGCTGCCGCCGCTCAATCGCTCGATCGTCGACGCCATCTCGGGCATGTGGGTGTGCTTCAGCAGGCCGTAGGGCACCAGGTTCTCGTTGCTCTCGGCGAAGCCGAAGGTGCTGTCGCCACCGCCGCGCCCGGCGCCGGAGATGCCGGTCTTGGCGTCGATCACGATGTTGCCCGGCTCGACCAGGCGCTCGGCCAGCAGCGGCGCCAGCGCGGTCAGCGTCGCCGCCGGGAAGCAGCCGGGGTTGGCGATGCGCGTCTTGCCGGCGATCTCGGCCGGCCACGCGTCGGCGAGGCCGTAGGTCCAGCCGTCGACGTAGCGGTGGTCGCCGCCGATATCGACGATCCTCACGTCCTTCGGCACGCGCGCCAGCGGCGCCGCCGAGGCGCCGGTCGGCAGCGACGCGAACAGCACGTCGAGCTTCGGCAGCGCGGCCGGGTCCCACTTCTCGATCACCAGGTCGGCGAGCTTCGCCGGCGCGCCGGGGAAACGGTCGCCGAGGCGGCTGCCCGCGCTGCCCTCGCCCGCGGCGTAGACCAGGTCGAACGCGGGATGGCCCGCGACGAGGCGCATCGCCTCGCCGCCGCCGAAGCCGCTGATGCCGACGATGCCGACGCGAATGCTCATGATGACGTCTCCTTCCAGGATCGGGACAAAAGAAAACCCCCGGAGCCGGGGGCTGCGGGGGTTCGGGAGCGCGGGCCGGGGCCGCTGCGGCGGGGGTGACCTTACGAGGTCATCCCGCGAACGGACGCCGATCGACGCGCAGCCGCAGCCGCCGCAGGGCAGCGACGTCGGCGTCGGTCGAAGAGGTTCCGGTTCCCGATCATGCCGGCGGACACTGTCGCCCCGGCGCGGAAACGTCAACCGGAACTAGTAGCCGGCGACCCGGTCGACCAGCTCGCGCAACGGCTTGCCGTCGAGGAAGCGGCCGAGGTTGTCGGCGAACAGCCGCGCCACGAAGCGGTCGCGCTGCGGATGGGGGCCGCCGATGTGCGGCAGCACGACGACGTTGTCGGTGGTCCAGAACGGGTGCGACGACGGCAGCGGCTCCTGGCGGAACACGTCGAGCAGCGCGCCGGCGATGGTCCCGGCCTTCACCGCCGCCACGAGGTCGTCGTCGTTCACCAGCTGGCCGCGTCCGAAATTCAGGAGCCAGGCCGAGGGCTTCATCAGCTTGAGCCGCCGCGCGTCGATGTAGTTCTCGGTCTCGGGAGTGGCAGGCAGCAGCAGCAGCACGAAGTCGGCGCGCGCCAGCACCTCCTCGCCCTTCGACGCGGGCAGTACCTCGTCGACGTTCGGCACCGCGGCGACGCGGCGCTTGGTGCCGATGACCTTCAGCCCCAGCGCCTTGGCGATGCGCGCGACCTCGGCGCCGATCACGCCCAGCCCGAGGATGCCCAGCGTCTTGCCGGTCAACGGCTGGGCCACCGTGTGCACCCACTTCGACTGCTTCTGGTGCTCGGCCACCGCGCGGTACGGCTTGGCGACGTGGAACAGCGCGCCGACGATGTTCTCGGGCATCGATTCGGTGTGGGTGCCGCGCGCGCAGGTGAGGTCGAGCGCCTTCGGCAGGTCGGGCATCGCCAGCCAGCCGTCGACGCCGGCGGTCATCGCCTGCACCCAGCGCAGCTTCCCGAACTTCGGCAGCAGCCCGGCCGGCGCGGCCATCGCCAGCATCGCGTCGGTGCGCGCCAGCTGCTCGGCCGAGGGCGTGTCCTTGCGCGCCAGCGTCTCGACCGTCACCCGGTCGGCCAGCCCGCCGTCGCGGATCGCGTCCGTGTAGGCCTCGGTTCGGTCGGTCCACAGCAGGACATGCGCGCGGTTGGTCAAAGGTCGTCTCCGGTCGTTGAGCCGGACGACCGTAGCCGATTCCCCGCCAGGCGCGCGACAGGTCGATCGGCGCCCGGCCGAGGTCCGGCCGCTGGTGGCGGCACAGGGGGGGCCGAACGCCGCCCGCCGAACGAACGTTCCCGTACGTCCGGTTTTGGGCGGTCGGCCTTTCCGGCTACACTTTCGCCATAAGAAACGAGCTGGGAGGCTCACCCAAGATGAAAACGTGGACCCTGCCGCGCCGGCGGGCGCTTGCCCTTGCGAGTTCGGCCCTCGCGGCACCGATGGTTGCCGCCGGCGTCGCGCGCGCCAACACCGACTGGCCCAACCGGCCGGTGAAATACATCGTGGTCTTTCCGGCCGGCGGGCCGACCGACACGCTGTCCCGGATCGTCTGCCAGCAGCTGTCGGAGATGACGGGCCAGCAGTTCATCATCGAGAACAAGGCCGGTTCGGGCGGCAATGTCGGGACCGACGCGATCGCCAAGGCGCCGCCCGACGGCTACACGATCGGCCTCTACACGATCGCCAGCCAGGCCATCGCGCCGACGCTCTACGCCAAGCTGCCGTTCGACCCGGCGAAGGACTTCACCGGCCTCGCCATGCTGTGGTCGGTGCCGAACCTCCTGATGACGCGCCTCGACCTGCCGGCGAAGACGGTGCCCGAGCTGATCGCGCTGGCCCGCGACAATCCCGGCAAGCTGTCGTTCGCCTCGTCCGGTGCCGGCACCAGCCCGCATCTCTCCGGCGAGCTGTTCAAGCAGCTGGCCAAGGTCAACATCCTGCACGTGCCGTACAAGGGCAGCGCGCCGGCCCACCAGGACATCCTCGCCGGCCAGGTCGACATGATGTTCGACAACATCCCCGGCCCGCTCGCCCTGATGCGCGCCGGCAAGGTGCGCGGCCTCGGCGTGACCTCGGCCAAGCGCCATCCCTCGGTGCCGGAACTGCCGGCGCTCGGCGAGTTGCTGCCCGGCTTCGACATCACCTCGTGGGGCGGCATCTGCGGGCCGGCCGGCCTGCCGCCGGCGATGGTCGAGAAGCTGTCGGACCTGTCGCGCAGGGCGCTGGAGGCGGACGCCGTGAAGAAGGCGTTCGACCAGCAGGGCGCGACCGCCATCTGGATGAACCCCGCCGACACCGCCGCGTTCCGCCTCTCGGAGGAGAAGCGCCTCGCCCCGGTGATCCGCGCATCGGGCGCCAAAGTGGAGTAGGCTCGCGGGACCATGCTGTCCCGCCGCTCCCTTCTCGTCACCGCCGCCGGCCTCGCGGGTTCGGCGGCGGCCCTGCCGGTCCGCGCCGCCGCCCCGCTCCAGGTCGTCTATGTCGGCGGCTGGGACTGCGAGCCCTGCACCCTCTGGAAGAAGCGCTACAAGGCCGACTGGCTGGCCTCGCCGGACTACCGCAAGGTGACCTGGATCGAGGTCGAATCGCCCAAGCTCAAGGAAGCCTACCAGCCGCGCTACTGGCCCGAGGACCTCAAGCCGGTGCTCGACTCGCTGCCGAAGAAGAGCGGCACGCCGCGCTTCCTCGTGGTCCGCGACGGCAAGGTCATCGCCAACGAGTTCGGCGTCTCGACCTGGCTGAAGATCCTCGACGTCGTGAAGAAGCAGACCGGTTGATCGCCGCGCCATGAAGAAGAAAGTCGTGGTGGCCGGCGCCACCGGCCTGGTCGGCTACGCCGCGCTCAAGCACTTCGGCCGCCAGCCCGGCGTCGAGGTCGTGGCCCTGTCGCGCCGCCGCCCCGACGAGACCTTCGGCGCCCGCTGGGTCGCCCTCGACGTCACCGACGCGGCGGCCTGCGCGGCCTTCGCGGCGGCGCACGGCGACACCACCCACCTCGTCTATGCCGCGCTCTACGAGCGGCCGGGGCTGGTCGCGGGCTGGCGCGAGGACGAGCAGATCCGCACCAACGACCTGATGCTGCGCAACCTGCTGGGGCCGCTCGAGCAGGCGGCGACGGGCCTGCGCCACGTCGCGCTGCTGCAGGGCACCAAGGCCTACGGCGTGCACGTCCGGCCGCTGCTGGTGCCGGCCCGCGAGAACCGCTCGGAGATGCACGAGCAGCCCAACTTCTACTGGAACCAGGAGCGCTACGTGCGCGGGCTGCAGCAGGGCAAGGGCTGGAGCTGGTCGATCCTGCGGCCGGTGCTGATCGTCGGCGATTCGGTCGGCAGCGCGATGAACGTCATCCCGGCGCTGGGCGTCTACGCCGCGATGATGCGGCGCGCCGGCAAGACCCGGCTCGACTATCCCGGCGGCGTCGGCCGAGTCGCGCAGGCGGTCGATACCGACCTGCTGGCCCGCGCCATCGCGTGGTCCGGCGAGTCGGACAAGGCGCGCAACGAGATCTTCAACGTCACCAACGGCGACGTCTTCGTCTGGCCGAACGTCTGGCCGGCGATCGCCGACGCGCTGGGCTTCGAAGCCGGCGCGCACGTGCCGCTCAGCCTCGACACCGAGATCCGCCCGCAGGAGGCCGCGTGGGCCGAGATCCGCGCCGCCCATGGCCTCGCCTCCGGCACGCTGCGCGACTTCGTCGGCCTGTCGTTCGAGTACGCCGACTACACGATGGGCTACGGCCGCACCGAGCCCGGGCCGCCGGCGCTGGTCTCGACCATCAAGCTGATGCAGGCCGGCTTCCACGACGTGATCGACACGGAAGAGATGTTCGCCAAGGCCTTCGCCGAGATGCAGGCCAAGAAGCTGCTGCCGCCGGCATAGCCCGTCATCGCGGCCGATTTTCCTGTCATCCCGAGCGCAAGCGAGGGACCTTTGCTTGCGGCGTTGCGAATGAAGGGTCCCTCGCTGCGCTCGGGATGACAGGGAATTTGGATTCGCGGCGAGACGTCAGAAGAACACCGGCAGCCTCGGCGCGTCCGCCTCGCCCTCGATGTCGGGCGTGGCGTAGCGGATGAAGCTCTCGGGCAGCGCGCCGCCCCAGTAGACGCCGGTGCCGCGCTCGTGCTCGTTCCAGGTCACCGGCTGCCAGTCGGGCGCCATCACCAGGAAGCTGCCGGAGTAGATCTCGACGCGGTTGCCGCCGGGTTCATACGAATAGAGATAGAAGCCCTGCGAGTTGTTGTGCTTGGCCGGCCCGGCCTCGATGAACACGCCGTTCTCGCTCAGGATGTCGGCGGCCCGCAGCACGTCGTCGCGGTTGTCGACCCACAGCGAGAAGTGGTGCAGCCGGCCGTGGCCGCCCTTGAGATCGGCGACGTAGGCCAGCTGGTGGTGGATCGCGTTGGGACTCATCCACGACCCGATCTCGCGCGTGCCGTTCTGGTACAGCACCTGCTCGCGCAGCTGGAAGCCGAGCAGGTTCTGCGCGAAGCCCCGGTTGGCCGGCACGTCGGCCGCCAGCAACGCGAGGTGGTCGGCGCGGCGCACGCCGACGCCACGGCCGCTGTACTTCTGCGGCAGGTTCTTGAGCGTCGAGCGCTGGGCCGGCGGCGCCACGTAGCGCTGCTCCTCCCAGTAGACCTCCATGACGTGGCCATCGGGATCGTGGAAGCGGAAGGATCGACCGCGCCCGAAATCGCCGTTGGTCCAGCCGATGCCCAGCCCCGCCTCCTGCAGCGCGACCGCGCGGCGCTCGAGCGCCTCCGGCGAGGTCGCGCGCCACGCCACGCAGCCGACGCCCGGCCCCGGCGCGGCGGTGAGCTTGAGCGTCGTCGCGGCGTGGTCGCCATAGCCGCGCAGGTAGGCCGCCGTCGCGGTGCGCTGCACGACCTCCATGCCCAGCAGGTCGTGGAAGTACCACAGGCTGCGGTCGAAGGCCGGGGTCAGCAGTTCCACCGATCCCAGGTGGGCGATGTCGTGCAGCGAGGCGGTGGGCGTCATGCCCCGACGGTGCCGCCGACCGCTGGCCGCGACCTTGCGCCAGATCAAAAAAAGTGGGCCCGGGACACGGTCTCGCGACCGTGCACCCGGGCCCGACGCCCCCTCTGATCGGCGTGGAGAGTTAGCGGAAACTGTCGGTGATCTGCTTGAAGCCGCTCTGGGTCTTCGACGCGAGATCGGTGATCTGCGAGCCGCGCTCGGTGAAGGCGCGGGCCTGGGCCGGCACCTCGAAGCCCATGATCTTTTCGGGCAGGTGGACCTTGATCTGGCCGGTCATCACGAGCGCGATGGCGGCGAAGAAGGAGAGCTTGAGGGCCCAACCGAGGAGAAATTTCATGCCCCGGATAGTACTTTCATCCCCTCCGTCAGGACAGGAATCCATCGTATCAAATGTTTGCTCTACTGCAGGGCGAAGCTCGCGCGCACGTGGTCGGCAAGGTCGCGCGCCGCCGGCGACAGGCCCGACGGCGCGTAGAGATTGATGCGAAACTCGGGCAGCGGCGGCAGCCGCGCCGCACGCGCGGCGCGACCGTCGAGCACCTCGAAGCGCGCCGGCACCGACGAGCGCAACAGCGGCGCGACCGCGAGCCCGGCCTCGATCGCGGCATGCACCGGCTCGAGACGGCTCTCTTCCAGCACGGCGCGCCAGTCGCGCCGCGCCCGTCCCAGCGCCTCGATCGCCACCGGGCGAAAGGCGCAGCTCGGCGCGCCGAGCGACACCGGTAGCGGGTCGCGCAGGTGCGCATCGCCGCCGGGGATGCCGACCCAGACCAGCCGGTCGGTGCGCAGCGTCTCGCCGCCGCCGCCGACATCGGTCTCGGTGGTGAGCGCAAGGTCGACGCCGCCCGAGCGCAGCTGGCGGCGCACGATCCGCGAGTCCTCGCAGACCAGGCTGACGCGGACCCGCGGCTGGGCGCGCGCGAAGCGGCGCAGGATCGGCGGCACCACGCTGCCGATGATGTCGTAGGGCACGCCGAGCCGGACCTCGCCCTCGAAGGCCGGCGCGCGCATCGCCGACCAGACCTCGTCGTTCAGCGCGACGAGCCGACGGGCCTGCGCGAGCAACCGCTCGCCGGCCGGCGCCAGCACCAGCTTGCGGCCCTGGCGCTCGAACAGCCGGCACTCCAGCACCGCTTCCAGCCGCTTGATCTGCTGGCTGGCCGCCGCCTGGCTGACGCCCAGCACCGACGCGGCGGCGGTGACGCCGTCGGCGTCGATCACCGCCAGGAAGGCGCGGATCAGGGAAATGTCGAGGTCGCGTCTCATAAGAAGATATGAACGATCATATCCAAAACATTCGTTTTTGTAATGTCTTTCAGTGGCCTAGCGTCGGCCCATGACAACGCCCTCCCCGATCCGCGGCCTGTGGCTGCCCATCGTGACGCCGTTCCGCGACGGCGCCGTCGACCTCGAGAGCTACGAGCGCCTGCTGCGCCACTACCTGGCATTGGGCATCGACGGGCTGTTCCCGCTCGGCACGACCGGCGAGGCGCCGACCCTCGACGACGACGAGAGCGCGGCGCTGGTCGAGCGCACGCTGGCGGTGGTGGACGGCCGCGTGCCGGTGTTCGTGGGGGTCGGCGGCAACGCCACGGCCAAGGTCGAGAAGGCGCTGAAGCGGATGGCGCGGTTGCCGATCGACGGTATCGTCTCGGTGTGCCCGTACTACAACCGGCCGGGCCAGGATGGGCTGGTCGCCCACTTCCGCGCCGTCGCGGCGGCGACCGACCGGCCGGTGCTGATCTACAACATTCCTTACCGCACGGCGGTCAACCTCTCGAACGACTCGCTGCTCGAGTTGGCGACCGTGCCGACCATCGTCGGCGTCAAGGACAGCTCGGGCAGCCTCGCCCAGTCGCTCGACCTTCTGGCGCGGCGGCCGGCCGGCTTCTCCGTCCTGACCGGCGAGGACGCGCTGTACTTCACGATGATGGCCAACGGCGCCGACGGCGGCATCCTGGCCGCGAGCCACGTCGAGACCGGGCGCTTCGTCGACGTCGGCCGGCGCTTCGCGGCCAACGACCTGGCCGGTGCGCGCGCCGCCTGGTTGCCGCTCGCGCCGCTGGTGCCGCTGCTGTTCGCCGAGGCCAACCCGATGCCGCTCAAGCACCTGCTGTGGCGGCAGGGACTGATCGCGTCGCCCGAGTGCCGGCTGCCGCTCACGCGGGTCTCGGACGGGCTGGCGCGGCGCCTCGACGCCGCGATTGGAGCGCTCTGAGGATCGTTTCCTCCCTGCGCGCAGCGCGGGGAGGTGTCCGCGCAGCGGACGGAGGGGTCATGAAGACCCGACGCAGCCCATGACCCCTCCGTCGGCGAAGACGCCGACACCTCCCCGCGCTCACGCGCAGGGAGGAAGATCATTGCCGCGCCTTCAGGAGATCGCGGATCTCGGTCAGCAGCTCTTCTTCCTTCGTCGGCGGCGCCGGCGGCGCGGGCGCGGCCTCTTCCTGCTTGAACAGCCGGTTCATCGCCTTGATCACCAGGAACAGGATCCAGGCGATGATGACGAAGTTCACCGTCACCGTGAGGAACTGGCCGTAGCCCAGCGTCGCGCCGGCCTTCTTGGCGGCCTCGTAGTTGGTCTGGTCGCTCGCCGCCTTGGTCAGGCCGATGAAGTAGTTGCTGAAGTCGAGGCCGCCGAAGATGCGGCCGATGATCGGCATCATGATGTCGCCGACCATGGAATCGATGATCTTGCTGAACGCGGCGCCGATGATGACGCCGATGGCGAGATCGACGACGCTGCCGCGCATCGCGAATTTCTTGAACTCTTGCAGCATCTTCATCCTCCTCCGGCGGGGCTCGTCGCTCAGGATACCCGCAGGTAGACCAGCAGGCCAGACAGCGTCACCACCGAGAAGGCGGTCGACAGCAGCACTGCAGCGGAATTCTGCTCGACCTGCAGGTCGAACTGCTTGGCCAGAACGAAGGCGTTGGCGGCGGTCGGCAGGGCCGCCATCAGCAACGCGACCTTGCCCGGCACGCTGCCGACGTCGACGAAGAAGGGCAGGATCACCAGTGCCAGCGCCGGCTGCAGCAGCAACTTGATCACCGTCGCGGCGCTGGCCTCGGCGAGACCGCTGCGGATCGACTTGTCGGACAGGAACAGGCCGATCGCGAACAGGGCGCAGGGTGCGGCGGCGGCGCCCAGCAGGTCGAGCCACTTCTCGACCGGAGTCGGGATCGGCAGGCCGACCGCCGAGGCGAGGATGCCGAGCCCGATCGACACCGGCAGCGGGTTGCGGGCGACGTTGAAGGCGGCCTTCAGGAAGGTGCGGACCGGACCGTGGCCGGCCGCGACTTCCAGCTCGATCAGCATCACGCCGAACACCATCGAGACGATCGCCGTGACGATCACCGTCAGCATGGCCGGCGGCAGGCCGGCCTCGCCGAACGCGGCGAGGCACAGCGGCACGCCCATGTAGCCGACGTTGCCCCACGACGCGGCAATGCCCTGCAGGCTCATCGCCGCCAGCCCGCCGCCTGACAGCAGCCGGGTGGCGATCATGCCCAGCCCGAAGGTGGCGACCACGGCGAGGGTGAAGCCGGCCATCAGCGCCGGGTCGAGCACCGCCGCGACGGGGGTGCGGGCCAGCGTGCCGAAGAACAGCACCGGCAGCGCGAAGTAGCTCACGAAGGCATTGAGCGCCGCCGTCGAGTCCGCCCCGAGGATGCGCCAGCGCCCGGCCAGGTAACCCGCGAGGATGACGCCGAAGATCGGCGCGGCGACGTTGAGAATGGCTTGCAAGCCGGAAGTGCCTCGTGACGTTGTCCTAATCTATTAAGAAATTGACATAAATGACACAAATACAATAGTATTTTGGTGCCATAACGAGGCCGCACCCGTCCCCCTCCGCCAGCGGCCCGGGAGAAGTAGACACATGCGTCTTTTGATCGCCAGCGTGGCCGCCCTTGCCGCGGTTGCCTTTGCCGCCCCGTCGTTCGCCCAGGACCAGGATCCTGCCGCGGCGCCGGCCCCGGTTCCGACCGCCAAGCCGAAGCCCGGCACCGCCGCCTACTGCCAGAGCCTCAAGACCTCGAGCTCGCGCAGCTCGTGCCTCAAGAAGCTGAGCGCCAAGTCGACCAAGGCGCCGGGCACCACGACCGCGAAGAAGACCAAGAAGACCAAGACCCCGGCCTCGGTCGAGCCGAAGCAGCCCGACGTCGGCCAGCTGAACGTGCCGGCCCCGACCGCGGCGGCCCCGGCCGGCGGTTCGGTGGCGATCCCGCCGCTGCCGCAGAAGACCATCTAAGCTCGCTTCGCGCCGCCGGCCGGCGCGGATAAAGTCGCTCTCCCTTCTGCCCGGGAGAGCGACATGCCGGCCCACTCCGCTGCCCTGATTTCGACCGACGACCTCGCCCGCCGCCTCGGCGCGCCGGGCGTGCGCGTCTTCGACTGCACGACCTACCTGCGGCCACGCCCCGAGGGCGGCTACGCGGTCGAGAGCGGTCGCGCCAACTACGACAAGGGCCACCTACCCGGCGCCGCCTTCCTCGACCTGCCGCGCGACCTGTCGGTCGCCGATCACAAGCTGCGCTTCACCCTGCCGCCGCTCGACGCGCTGACCCGCGCCTTCGCTGCCCAGGGCATCGGCCACGGCACCTTCGTCGTGCTGTACAGCCACGCGACGCCGAACTGGGCGACGCGCATCTGGTGGATGCTGCGCGCCATAGGCTTCGACGACGTGGCGATCCTCGACGGCGGGCTCGACAAGTGGGTCGCCGAGAAGCGGCCGCTGTCGACCGAGCCGACCGTCCACCCGCCGGCCACGCTGACCCTGCGCGCCCGGCCCGAGGTCTTCGTCGGCAAGGAGGAGATGCTGGCCGCCATCGGCAAGGCCGACACGCTGACCCTCAACGCGCTCAGCCACGAGCAGCACAAGGGCGCGGGCGGCGTGGTCTACGGCCGCGCCGGCCGAATCGCCGGCTCGTCCTGCGTGCCCGCGGCCAGCCTGTTCGGCCCGGACAAGACGCTGAAGCCGATCGCCGAGCTGCGCGCCGCCTTCGAGGGCGTCGGCGCCGCGCCCGACCGCCGCATCCTGGTCTATTGCGGCGGCGGCATCGCGGCCACGCTCGACGCCTTCGTGCTCACCGCGCTGCTCGGCCATCGCGACGTGGCGGTGTATGACAACTCGATGCAGGAGTGGTCGAACGACCCGTCGCTGCCGATGGAAACCGGTTGAGGAGGAAACACGATGTCAGCTTACCTGATCGTCGAGGTCGAAACGATCGACGAGGCCCTGATGGCCGAGTATCGCAAGCACACGCCCGGTGCGATCGCCAAGTTCGGCGGCAAGTTCATCGTGCGCGGCGGCAAGACCCGCACGCTCGAAGGCGACTGGAAGCCGCAACGCGTCGTGGTGATCGAGTTCCCGGACTACGAGTCGGCCGAGCGCTTCTACGATTCCGAGCACTACAAGCCGATCCTCGCGATGCGGCTCAAGGCCGGCAAGTCGAAGGCGATCCTGGTCGACGGCCATAATGGCTGAAGAACCGGGCACGGCCGCCTACCGGGCGGTCGGCACGCTGTACAACGCGCTGATGACCGCGCTGGTGCTGGGCCTCGTGACCCGGCGCGGCGAGGACACGGCGCGCGAGTACGTGTTCCGCCACTTCCGCCGCCAGCACCTCGAGAAGTTCCTGCCCGGCCTGCAAAAGCTCGGCCTGGCCGACCAGCCCGACGCGCCGGCCTGTGCCCTGTACCACTACCACTCCAACGCGCTGGGCGGCGTGAAGACCGGCTACCTGCGCGAGAGCGACAGCAAGGCGTGGGTCCGCTACCCGCCGCCGCGCTGGATCTGGCGCGGCACGGCGATCGCCGCGGTGCCGCATGCCGTCTCGGCGGCGATGCTGCACGGCTGGCACGGCCACAACGGCGTGTCGCTCGGCAATCCCGGCCTCGGCTTCGTCTGCACCGGCATGACGGTCGACGGCTCGCCGGGCCTCGAGGGTTACTACATCGACCACGGCCGGCCGCTCGCCGAGCACGAGCGCGTGCGCTTCGCCTACGGCACCGAGCAGATGCCGCGGATCGACTGGGCAGCGCAGCCGAAGCTCGAGACCGCGAATTGGCCCGAGGAGCGGCGGCAGCGCACCTTCCGCGCCTACGCGCTCGAGTACCTGCGCACCATGCTGCCGACCCTGCAGGGCCTGCTCGGCGCCGCGGAGGCGCGGACCGAGCTCGGCCGCGTCGCGCGGCTGGTCGGCCTGCAGTTCCACGAAGAGACAGCCCGCGACATGGACCTGCCGACCGACGTCGAGCGCGGCGACCGCGAGAGCGCCCGCGACTTCGCGCGCTGGCTGTCCCGCGTGCTGGCCGCCGGCGGCGAGGATGTCGACACGGTCGAGGACGACGACGGCGTCACGGTGCGCCAGCGCGGCTGGCGGGCGGTGCGCGACCTGGCACTCGACGACCCGCTGGCCGCCTTCGATGCCTGGAACGAGCTGTGGCTGGGCGCCGCGGCGGCGCACGACCGCTTCCTCAGCCTTACGACGACGCGCGCGCTGGACGATCAGGGCTGGCGCGTGGCCTGGCGGATCGCCGCCCGGTAGCAGTCCGGCAGGCGGTGGCCGGCGACGACCTCGCCGGCCCCCTCCGCCGTCACCTCGGCCACCGGCAGCCAGCGCACGTCGAGATGCTCGGGACTGAGCGTCACGGCGCCATCGCCGACGAGGTGGCATTGGAAGGGCACGATGCGCACGAAGCGGCCGGGCAGCACCTCGAACAGGTGCTCGTCGAGCGCCGCGCCGACCGTGGCCGCCAGACCGGTCTCCTCGCGGACCTCGCGCTCCAGCGCCTGCGGGAAGGTCTCGCCGGGATCCGGCCGGCCGCCCGGCAGGTCCCACTCGTCGCGCTCGTTCAGCAGCAACAGCACGCGGCCCTCGTGCACGAGGACGCCTTTGACGGAGACGGGGAGCGCGGACATCCGTCGAGTGTAGCGCAACGGAAAAGGGCCGGGGATTTCTCCCCGGCCCTTCCCGTAGTCCAATGGACGACTGGACTTAGAAGTCCATGTCGCCGCCCATGCCACCGCCCGGCGGCATCGGCGGAGCCTTCTTCTCCGGCTTCTCGGCGACCATCGCCTCGGTGGTCACCAGCAGGCCGGCCACCGAAGCGGCGTCCTGCAGCGCGGTGCGCACGACCTTGACCGGGTCGATGATGCCGGCCTTCACCAGGTCGACATACTCGCCCTTCTGGGCGTCGAAGCCGAAGCTGGTGTCCTTCTGGTCGAGCAGCTTGCCCGAGACCACCGCGCCGTCGAAGCCGGCGTTCTCGGCGATCTGGCGGACCGGCGCCTGCAGCGCGCGGCGCACGATCTCGATGCCGACCTTCTGGTCGTCGTTCGACGAGCGCAGCTTGTCGAGCGCACGGCTGGCGTACAGCAGGGCCGTACCACCGCCCGCGACCACGCCCTCTTCCACGGCCGCCTTGGTGGCGTGCATGGCGTCGTCAACGCGGTCCTTCTTCTCCTTGACCTCGATCTCGGTGGCGCCGCCGACCTTGATGATCGCGACACCGCCGGCGAGCTTGGCCAGGCGCTCCTGGAGCTTCTCGCGGTCGTAGTCCGAGGTGGTCTCCTCGATCTGCGCCTTGATCTGGGCGATGCGGGCCTCGAGGTCCGCCTTCTTGCCCGAACCGTCGACGATCGTGGTGTTCTCCTTCTCGACGATGACCTTCTTGGCCTTGCCGAGCATGTCGAGCGTCACGTTCTCGAGCTTGATGCCGAGGTCCTCGGAGATCAGCTGACCGCCGGTCAGGACCGCCATGTCCTCGAGCATCGCCTTGCGGCGATCGCCGAAGCCCGGCGCCTTGACGGCAGCGATCTTGAGGCCGCCGCGCAGCTTGTTGACGACCAGGGTGGCCAGCGCCTCGCCCTCGACGTCCTCGGCCACGATCAGCAGCGGCTTGCCCGACTGCACGACCGCCTCGAGAACCGGCAGCATCGCCTGCAGGCCCGAGAGCTTCTTCTCGAACAGCAGGATGTACGGGCTGTCGAGCTCCGCGATCATCTTGTCGGCGTTGGTGATGAAGTACGGCGACAGGTAGCCGCGATCGAACTGCATGCCCTCGACGACGTCGAGCTCGGTGTCGAGGCTCTTGGCCTCTTCCACCGTGATCACGCCCTCGTTGCCGACCTTCTTCATCGCCTCGGCGATCATCTTGCCGATCGACTTGTCGCCGTTCGCCGAGATGGTGCCGACCTGGGCGACCTCGTCGGTGCCCGTGATCTTCTTGGCGCGCGCCTTGATGTCGTTGACCGCCGCCTCGACCGCCAGGTCGATGCCGCGCTTCAGGTCCATCGGGTTCATGCCGGCCGCGACCGACTTCACACCCTCGCGCACGATCGCCTGGGCGAGAACGGTCGCCGTCGTCGTGCCGTCACCGGCAATGTCGTTGGTCTTCGAGGCCACTTCGCGCACCATCTGGGCGCCCATGTTCTCGAACTTGTCCGCGAGCTCGATCTCCTTGGCGACGGTGACGCCGTCCTTGGTGATGCGCGGGGCGCCGAAGCTCTTGTCGAGCACGACGTTGCGGCCCTTCGGGCCCAGGGTCACCTTGACCGCGTCGGCCAGGATGTCGACGCCGCGCAGCATGCGCTGGCGGGCGTCGCCGCTAAAGCGGACTTCTTTGGCTGCCATTTCTCGTTCCTCTTACGTTGGATGTCTGGATGGGTCTGTCGGAAGCGCTCAGGCGGCCTTCTTGGTGGCCGCGGCGGAAACCTCGAGGATTCCCATGATGTCGCTTTCCTTCATGATCAGGTACTCGACGCCGTCGAGCTTGACCTCGGTGCCGGACCACTTGCCGAACAGGATGCGGTCGCCGGCCTTGACGTCGAGAGCGACCAGCGCGCCCTTCTCGTCACGGGCGCCCGGACCGACAGCGACCACCTCGCCCTCCATCGGCTTTTCCTTCGCCGTGTCGGGGATGATGATGCCGCCCTTGGTCTTCTCTTCCTCCGCGACGCGCTTGACCACGACGCGGTCGTGAAGCGGACGGAACTTCATGTTTTGCCTCCAAATCCGGTTGAGCCTGCCGCGGCGAGGTCGCCGCGAGAAATCGACTGCTGTCAGCACTCTCGATCAGTGAGTGCCAACGCGCCTGCGATTTAGGGTCCGGACCGGAAGGAGTCAAGGCGCGGCGGACAAGTCGCTTCGCACTAGCAGCATTCTCGGGTGAGTGCTGCTAAGTCTTTGTTTTAAAATGATTTTTTATTGATTTTTGGAGCGGCCGTGGGAGTATTCCCTCGGTGGTACTTTGTCAAGGAGTGCTCGATGGACCGTGGTTTTATTGCGCAGCTCAACGATTATCGCCTGACGACCGCTGAAATCCTCTACTGGATGCCCGACCACAAGCACGTGCTGCAGAGTTTTGTCTGGCAGAACCTGGATCTCGCGCCGCGCTTCCCCGCCCTCACCAAGTTCCTCGATTTCTGGGACCGCAACCTCGACGGCAAGGTCCACCGGGTCCGGGTCGCGAACACCGCCCTGATCAAGCCGGCGGAATTCACCTTCGCCAACGGCCTGTACCACGTGCACTGAGCCGTCCTACCGTCGTCGCCGGACTTGAACGAGGAGACCGGCGACGATGGCGAGGAAGACGACCCCCCGGGCGGCGAAGGCCGCCGCCCTGCCCGCGCTGCCGGGACTCGACGCGCTCAAGTGGCGCTGCATCGGCCCGTCGCGCGGCGGTCGCGTCGTCGCGGTCTCGGGCGACCCGCAGGACCGCATGACGTTCTACTTCGGCGCCTGCGCCGGCGGCGTCTGGAAGACGGTCGACGGCGGCGTGTTCTGGCGCAACGTCACCGACGGCTTCATGACCTCCTCGGCGGTCGGCGCCATCACCGTCGCGCCGTCCGACGCCAACGTGATCTACGTCGGCACCGGCGAGACCGCGATCCGGCTCGACGTGTCGTACGGCGACGGCATGTACCGCTCGACCGACGCCGGCCGGACGTGGACCCACATCGGGCTCAAGGACACCCGGTTCATCGGCAAGATCGCCGTCCACCCGACCAACCCCGACCTGCTCTACGTCGCCGCGCTGGGCGACGTGTTCGGCGCCAACCCTGAGCGCGGCGTCTACCGCTCGAAGGACGGCGGCGCGACCTGGGAGAAGGTGCTGTCGCGCAGCGACGTCGCGGGGTGTGTCGACATCTCGATGGACCGCAACAACCCGCGCATCCTGTTCGCCGCCTTCTGGGAGGCGCGGCGCAATTTCTGGAACATCTCGAGCGGCGGCCCGGGCAGCGGCCTGTTCCGCTCGCGCGACGGCGGCGACACCTGGGAAGAGGTCTCGCAGAAGCCGGGCTTCGCCGCCCTGCCGTTGGGCAAGATCGGCGTCGCGGTGTCGCCGGTAAAGGCCGGCCGCGTCTGGGCGCTGGTCGAGGCGATCGACGACCGGACCGGCCTGTACCGCTCGGATGACTACGGCGAGCGCTGGGTGCGGGTGTCCAACTACCGCGACCTGATGCACCGGCCCTGGTACTACACCCACGTCTTCGCCGACACCGGCCATGCCGACACGGTGTTCGTGACCAACCTGCAGATGTGGAAGTCGACCGACGGCGGCGCGACCTTCAACGAGATCACGACGCGCCACGGCGACAACCACGATCTCTGGATCGACCCCAACGACCCGCGGCGCATGATCGAGGGCAACGACGGCGGCGCCAACATCTCGTTCAACGGCGGCGAGTCGTGGTCGACGATCTACAACCAGAAGACCGCGCAGTTCTATCGCCTCGACGTCGACAACCAGTATCCCTACCGCGTCTACGGCACGCAGCAGGACAACACCTCGATCTCGGTGCCCTCGGCATCGGAATGGGGCGTCATCACGCTGGCCGACTGCACCTATCCCGGCACCGGCGAGAGCGGCTTCATCGCGGTCAACCCGCGCGACCACAACATCGTCTATGTCGGCGCGGTCGGCTCGAGCCCCGGCGGCGCCGGCGCGCTGCAGCGCTACGACCATCGCACCCGGCAGATCCAGCTGGTCAACGTGTGGCCCGAGGAATCGACCGGCATCTCGCCCAAGGACCTCAAGTACCGCTTCGCCTGGACCTACCCGATCGTGTTCTCGCCGCACGATCCCGACACGATCTACGTCGGCGGCAACTGCGTGTTCCGCACCCGCAACGAGGGCATGGACTGGGAGAAGATCTCGCCCGACCTCAGCCTCAACGACCGCTCGCGCCAGGGCCACTCGGGCGGCGACATCACCCGCGAGAGCGCCGGCGCCGAGGTCCACGCGACCTGCGCCTGCGTCGTCGAATCGCCGCACCGCGCCGGCGAGATCTGGGCCTCGACCGACGACGGCCTGGTCCACGTCACGCGCGACGCCGGCAAGACCTGGACCGACGTGACGCCGAAGGGCATGCCCGAGCTGGCCTATGTCGGCTGCGTCGAGATCTCGGCGCGCGATCCCGACACGATCTACGTCGCGGCGACGCGCTACAAGCTGGCCGACTACAAGCCGTACCTGTTCCGCAGCACCAACGGCGGCCGGAGCTGGACCTCGATCACCGGCGACCTGCCGCGCGACGAGATCAGCCGCGTCGTGCGCGCCGACCCGGTGGCCAGGGGCCTGCTCTACATCGGCACCGAGACCGGCGTGTTCTTCAGCCTCGACGACGGCGCGCACTGGATGCGCATGCAGGGCACGCTGCCGGTGGTCCCGGTCTACGACCTCAAGCTCAAGGACAACGACCTGGTGGCGGCCACGCACGGCCGCTCGTTCTGGATCCTCGACGACGTGACGCCGCTGCGCGCGCTCGCCGACGGCCGCAAGGGCACGCGCCTGTTCGGGCCGCGCCCGACCATCCGCACCAAGCTGCACTGGAGCGCCGGCTCGAACGTCAGGAGCGGCATCGCCTACGGCCCGGCCTTCGGCATCGACGGCAGCCAGCTGGTGATCGAGAAGCCGGACGGTTCGAAGGGCCGCGAGTTCCTCGACGTCGGCGAGAACCCGCCCAACGGCGCGCTGGTCTACTACTGGCTGGCCGAGGCGGCGTCCGAGCCGGTCGTGCTGACCTTCCGCGACTCGGCGGGCCGCAAGATCGCGACCTACCGCTCCGACGACAAGGCGCTGCCGCCGGCCGCGCGGCCGGGCACCGCGCAGGGGCTCAACCGCTTCCTGTGGAACCTCAAGTACCCGGGACCGACCCGGCTCGACCCGGCCCTTGCGCCGCCGCGGCCGACGCCGCTGGTGCCCGACATCGAGAACCCGCCGGGTCCGACCGTGGTGCCGGGCCGCTACGGCGTCGAGCTGACCGTCGGCGACAAGGCGCAGGCGGCCGAGTTCGAGGTCATCAAGGACCCGCGCCTCGGTACCACGCCCGAGGCCTATGCCGCGCAGTTCGCGCTGCACCGCGCGCTGGTCGACGCGCTGTCGCGCCTCAAGGCGGCGGTCAACCGGCTGCGCCTGATGAAGCGCCAGCTGGGCGAAATCGCCGCCCGCGCCGGCAAGGGCCAGGCGGCGATCAAGACCCGGGCGCGGCGGCTGGCCGACCGGCTGTCGGAGATCGAGGGCATCCTGGTCGATCCCAAGCGCCAGTCGTCGCGCGACGTGCTGCGCCACCCGGCCGGCCTCAACGACACGCTGCTCGACCTGATCGCCATGACGACCACCGCCGACGCGGCGCCGACCAGCCAGACCAAGGCGGTGTCGCGCGAGATCATGGAGAAGATCGACCAGCAGGTCGCCCGGTTCGACGCCATCGTGAAGGCCGATATCGGCCCGCTGAACACCCAGCTGGCCAAGGCGAAGATCGGCCACATCGGCGCCTAGGCGTCAGCGGCCACGGGCCGCGCGATACTCCGCCTCGGTGCGGGCCACCAGGTCCGCCACCGACGGCACGTCGGCCACGCCGGACACGGCGTGGCCCGCGCTCCAGATGTCCTTCCACCGCTTCGCGTCGGGCCTGTCGCGCTCGGCGGCATTGATGTCCTTGGCGATGTCGATGGCGCCACGCACCGGCAGGTTGTCGGGATCGAGCCCGGCGGCGACGATCGACGGCCGCAGCATGTTGGTCTCGAGCCCGGTGAAGGCGCGGGTCAGCAGCACGTCGTCGAGCCGGCTGCGCACCAGCATGTCCTTGTAGCCGTCCTTGGCGAGGCTCTCGCGCGTCGCGATGAACTTGGTGCCCATGTAGGCGAGGTCGCAGCCCAGCGTCTCGGCGGCGGCGATGGCATGGCCGTCGGCCATGCCGCCGGCCATCACCACGAGGCCTGGCCAGAAGGCGCGCACGGCGCGGACGAAGGCGAAGGGATTGGCCCAGCCGGTCTGGCCGCCGGCGCCGGCGGTCAGCAGCACCAGCCCGTCGACGCCGGCCGCGGCTGCCTTCTCGGCGTGGCGCACCGAGGCGACGTCGGCCAGCACCAGGCAGCCCGCGTCCTTCAGCGGCTTCAGCACCGGCTCGGGCGAGCCGACGCTGGTGATCACGATCTCGGCGCGGTGACGCAGCACGGCGGCGAGGTCGTCCGCAACGCGCGGGTTCGAGCGGTGGACGATCAGGTTGGGACAGAACGGCGCCGGCGCCGAGCCGGTCTCGTCGGCGGCGCGCCGGGCGTCGTCCGCCATGACGGCCAGCCAGCCGTCGAGTTCCTCGACGGTGCGGCAGTTGGCGGTCGGGAAGGCGCCGATCACGCCGGACCGGCAGGCCGCGGTCACCAGCGCCGGCCCGGAAACCAGGAACATCGGCGCCGCGATCAGCGGCAGGCGCAGGCGGGCCTGCAGGGACGGAGGAAGAGGCATGTCGGAAGGAAACCTCCGGGCGGCGGGGCCGCCCGGAGGATCGCTGCCTTACAGCGCGGCGGCGAGGCCTTCCTGCTCCATCGTGCGCTTGACGGCCGGGCGGGCCTTCATGCGCGCATAGTGGGCGGCGCAGTTCTTGGGCAGCGTCATGTTCATGCGCGCGGCGCACCAGAACTCGACGTAGAACAGCGCGGCGTCGGCGATCGAGAACTTGCCGGCGACGTACTCCTTGCCCTCGAGCGCCTTGTCCATGATGGCCAGGCCCTTCTCGAGGATCTCCTTGCCGCGCGCCTTGACCTTGTCGTGGTCGGCCTCGGTGTAGGCAAAGTTGCCGGGGCGGAACATGCGCGAGAAGCCCTGCATGTGCATGGTCGCGACGACGTAGTCCAGCGCCTCCAGCACGCGCGCCTCCTCGTCGGGGTCGCTCGGCAGCAGGCCCTTCTCGGGGTTCTTGCGGGCCAGCCACAGCGCGATCGCCGGGAACTCGGTCAGCACCGAGCCGTCGTCCTTCTGCAGCGTCGGCACCTTGGACTTCGGGTTCATCTTCACGAAGTCGGGGCCGTACTGTTCCTGCTTGGCGCCGTCGACCTTGTGCGCATCGTACGGCTTGCCGATTTCCTCGAGCAGCACGTGGATGCCGATCGAGCAGGCGCCGGGCATGTAATAGAGCTTCATGGCGATCTCCCTTGGGTACGGGTGGTTGTCGTGGACGGGGGACGCTAGCATCCGGACGAAAGCGGGGGGAGACCAAATGACGATCAACACGCTGCGAGGCGACATCGGGACGGCGCGCACCAAGGTCGGCACGTTCCTGTTCGAGTTCGCGACCCCGGGAATCGGCCAGATTCTCAAGGCAGCCGGGGCCGATTACGCCGTGCTCGACATGGAGCACACCGGTTTCGGATTCGATACCGTCCGCCAGGTCGTGCGCTACTGCCAGGCCGCCGGCCTGCCACTGGTGGTGCGGGTGCCGAGCCAGCAGCGCCACCACATCAGCCGGGCGCTCGACACCGGCGCCGACGGCATCATGGTGCCGATCGTGTCGTCGGTGGCGCAGGCGAAGGCGGTGCTCGACGCCGCCAAGTACTGGCCCAACGGCACGCGCGGCGTCGCGCTGGGCCTCGCGCACGAGCGCTACGCGCGGCGCAGCGAGCCCCTGGTCGAGCGGCTGGCCGAGCAGAACGCGCGCACCGCCATCATCCTGCAGGTCGAGGATCCGGCCGGCGCGCTGGCCGCCGACGAGATCGCTGCCCTGCCCGGCGTCGACATGCTGTGGCTCGGCCACAACGACCTGTCGGTGGCGATGAACAAGCCGGGCGCCTTCACCGATCCCGACTTCGCGAAGCACGAGAAGGCGACCATCGCGGCGGCGAAGAAGCACGGCAAGTCGGTCGGCCGCCTGTCGGTCGACGCCGCCGAAGGCCGCCGCTTCGCGGAGATGGGCTACGACTTCGTGGCGATCGCCGGCGACGTCTGGCTGCTGCAGCAGGCCTTCGCCGCCGGTCTCGCGACGGTCAGGCCCTGATCCTGACCGGCAGCGAG
>JAIUOX010000050.1 GCA_020160955.1 Pseudomonadota bacterium | reverse complement strand
TGACACCCACCCAACTCCGCGCCTTCCACCTCGTGGCCGAATCCGGCTCGTTCTCGGCCGCCGCCCGCGCCTCGGGCCTCAGCCAGCCCAACCTGTCGAGCCAGGTGACGGCGCTGGAACAGGGCTACGGCGTGCGGTTGTTCGACCGTCGCGGCCGCACCGTGGTGCCGACCGAGACCGGCCGCCAGCTGCACGGCATCACCACCCGGCTCTTCGGCCTCCAGGACGAGGCGCGCGCCCTGCTGGCCGGCGAGCAGGCGCTGACCCGCGGGCACCTCAGGATCGCCGCCGACTCGGCGCACCACGTCGTGCCGATCATGGCGGCGCTACGCGACCGCGCCGAGGGCCTGACCTTCGCACTGGCGATCGACAATTCCGCCGTGGTGCTCGACCGCCTGCTGCGCCACGAGGCCGACGTCGCGGTGATGGCCAAGAGCGTGTCCGACCCGCGCCTGCACGCGGTACGGCTTCGCACCGACCGGGTCGTGCTGTTCGTGCCGGCCGGTCACGGGCTGGCGCGGCGGGACAGGGCGCCGCTGTCGGCGCTGGCCGGCCAGTCGCTGGTGCTGCGCGAGCGCGGCTCGATCACCCGCGAGGTGCTGGAGCAGGCGATGGCCGCGGCCGAGGTCCAGCCCGGTGCCATCGTCGAGGTCCAGACACGCGAGGGCGTGCGCGAGGCGGTCGCCGCCGGCTTCGGCATCGGCGCGGTGTTCGCGAGCGAACTGGGCGATGACCGCCGCTTCCGCCGCGTGCTGGTCACCGACGCCGACCTCAATGTCGCCGAATACGCGGTGTGTCTCCAGGAACGGTGGCGCGTGTCGCTGGTCCGCGCGTTCATGGAGCAGGCCGCGCAGCTCGCGGCCGCCTAGGGCGTAACAAAACCGTCAAATTTCTTCCGCGCGCGCCAAGGCGAGCGTAGGGTCGAACGATCATGCATGGCGTCGAGACGATCCTGAACGTGCTGGGCAGCGTCACGCTGCTGCTGTGGGGCGTTCGCATGGTCCGCACCGGCCTGACGCGCGCCTTCGGCGCCGCCCTGCGCCGGGCCATCGCCGCCTGCTCGCGCAACCGCGTCACCGCCTTCATCGGCGGCTTCGCGGTCACCGGCCTGTTGCAGTCGAGCACGGCGACCGCCCTCCTCGTCTCCTCGTTCGCCGGCCGCGGGCTGATCCCGCTGTCGATCGCCTTCGCCATCATGCTGGGCGCCGACATCGGCACGACGGTCGCCGCGCAGGTCCTGTCCTTCGACCTCGGCTGGGTGTCGCCGCTGCTGATCGGCGCCGGCGTCATCACCTTCCTGTCGAGCGAGAGCGACAAGCCGCGCCACCTCGGACGGGTCGGCATCGGGCTGGGCCTGATGCTGCTGTCGCTGAAGCTGCTGGCGGCCGCCACCCTGCCGCTGCGCAGCGCGCCGGCCTTCATGGCCCTGCTGCAGGGCCTGCAGGACGAGTACGTCATCGCCGCGGTGGTCGGCACGCTCGCCACCTGGTTCGTCCATTCCAGCCTGTCGATCGTGCTGCTGATCATGTCGTTCGCCGGCAGCGGGCTGATCGAGCCGAAGCTCGCCCTGGCGCTGGTGATCGGCGCCAACATCGGCGGCGCGCTGGCGCCCTACATGGCGCAGTCCGGCGCCGACGTCGCGGCGCGGCGGGTGCCGCTCGCCAACTTGATGACCCGCGCCATCGTCGGCGTCGCGCTGCTGCCCTTCCTCGGGCCGGTGGTCGGCTGGCTGTCGATGATCGACCCGTCGACCACCCGCCTGCCGGTCAACTTCCACACCGCCTTCAACGTCGTCGCCGCGCTGGTCTTCCTGCCGCTGGTCGACGTCGTGGCGTGGGTCTGCCGTCGCCTGCTGCCCGACCGGCCGGTGACCGACGATCCCGGCAAGCCGCGCCACCTCGATCCCAACGTGCTGGACTCGCCCGCCGAGGCGCTGGGCTGCGCGCTGCGCGAGACGCTGAACCTCGGCGACAAGGTGGCCGACATGCTGCGCCAGACGATCGACGCGCTGGAGCGCAACGACCCGAGGATCGTCAAGGCGATCGAGGCCGAGGACGACGCCGTCGACCGGCTGTACGAGGCGATCAAGCTCTATCTCGTCCAGACCTCGCGCAACGAGCTCGGCGAGGAGGACGGCAAGCGTTACGTCGAGATCCTGACCTTCACCACCAACCTCGAGCATATCGGCGACATCATCGACAAGAACCTGATGGAGCTGGCGACCAAGAAGATCCGCAACCGCTACGCATTCTCCGCCGAGGGCATGGCCGAGCTGCGCGACTTCCACGCCCGCGTGCTGGAAAACCTGCGGCTGGCGCTCAACGTCTTCACCACGCGCGACATCGCGCTGGCCCGCCGGCTGGTCGGCGAAAAGGCGTCGCTGCGCGAAGCCGAGGCACGCACCGCCGACAGCCACTTCGCGCGCCTGCGCCAGGGACGGACGGAGTCGATCGAGACCAGCTCGATCCACATGGACGTGATCCGCGACCTGAAGCGCATCAATGGCCACATCGCCTCGGTCGCCTACCCGATCCTCGAGGCGGCCGGCGAACTGGCGGACACGCGGCTGCGGCCCACCGGCGACGCGACCACCGCCGAGGCGTGAGGCGTCACGCCCGCCGCGCCAGGCCCTTCTGTTCCATCCGCCACTTCAGGACGTCGAAGCGGTCCTGGCCGAAGAACGGTTCGCCCTCGAACACCATCAGCGGCACGCCCCAGTGGCCGGCCTTCTTCTGCGCCGCCTCGTTCTCGACGATCGTCGCCTCGTAGCGATCGGCCTCGGCCGCGATGGCGCGGTCCAGCTCGGCGAGGTCGAGCCCGGCGCGCTCGGCGGCGCGCGCGAGGTGATCGCCCTGGTGCCAGTTCTCGGTGCCGCCCCAGATGGTCGCGCTGGCCTCGCGCAGGAACGGCAGGCCGCGGCCGCGCTCGGCCGCCGCCACGCCCAGCCGGGTCAGCCGCGCGATGTAGGGCTGTTCCTTCGGCACCTGCCCGGTGGCGATGTCCATGACGATCGGATCGGGCCGCGGCGGCGCGAACGGCAGGCCCTGCATCTGCGCCAGCCGGTACACGTCGCGCACCAGGTAGGGCAGCCACTGCGGGTTGGCGTTCTTGAAGAAGCCGTCGATGCGCACGGCGATGGGATAGACCGGCCGCACCACGGCCTCGACGTCATAGTCGCGCTCGAACGCCATCAGGCGCGGCACCACGAGGTACGAGTACGGCGAGCGGAACGACCAGAACAGGTCGTAGGTCAGGGTCGCCATGGTCAGCCCTTGATCCGCGTGCCGGCTGGATCGTACGGGCAGCGCAGCGAGACCTTCGCCTTCAGCCGCACGCCCGCGAGGTCGACCTCGAAGCGGCCGGCCTCCAGCCACGCCGCGTCGATCGCCGCGCCGTCGGCCCGCTTGACGTAGCCCAGCCCAACCGAGGCGCCGACCGTGTGGCCGTAGGCGGCCGAGGTGAGGTCGCCGACCGGCGCGCCGTCGCGCAGCAGCGCCTCGCCGCCCCACAGGAGCGGCTCGCGGTCCTCCAGCACCACCGACACCAGCCGGCGGGCCAGCGGCTTGCCCTTGGCCTCGACCAGCGCGTCGCGGCCGATGAAGCCGCCGGGCTTGTCGAGCTTCACGGCCCAGCCGAGTCCGGCCTGCCACGGCGTGTCGTCGGGCGTCAGTTCGCGGCCCCACGCGCGGTAGCCCTTCTCCAGCCGCAGGCTCTCGATGGCGTAGTAGCCGGCGTCGCGCAGGCCATGTGCCGCGCCCGCCGCCTGCAAGGCCTCGAACACCGTCGCGGCGAACTCGACCGGCACGTAGAGTTCCCAGCCCAGCTCGCCCATGTAGGTGCGGCGCGAGGCCCACACCGTGGCATGGCCGACCCCGACCTCGCGGATCGCGCCGAACGGGAAGGCCTCGTTGGCGAAGTCGGCGCGGCTCACCGCCTGCAGCAGCGCACGGCTGTTCGGTCCCATCACCGACAGCACCGTCCAGGCGCCGGTGACGTCGGACAGCGTGACGTGCGCCGCGCCGTCGAGGTTGCGGCCGATCCAGTCCATGTCGCGCACCGGCTGGGCCGAGCCGGTCACCACCAGGAAGCGGTCGCGCGCCAGGCGGGCGATCGTGACGTCGCTCTCGAAGGTGCCCCGCTTGTTGAGCAGCGCGGTGTAGACCGTGCGGCCGACCGGCACGGCGACGTCGTTGGCGGCGATGCGCTGCAGCTGCGCCTCGGCATCGCGGCCCTGCACCAGGATCTTGCCGAACGAGGTCTCGTCGACCACCGTCACCGCCTCGCGGGTCGCGCGGTGCTCGGCGGCGACCGCGTCGAACCACGCGGCGCGGCCCCAGCCGTAGGTCATCTCCGGCGTCTTGCCGGCGCCGGCGAACCAGTTGGGCCGCTCCCAGCCCATCTTGTTGCCGAACCACGCGCCCTTCGCCTTCAGCCGGTCGTAGAGCGGCGAGCGGCGGAACGGCCGGCCCGATTCCAGCTCGCGCTGCGGCCACGGCATCTTGTAGTGCAGGCCCAGCGTCTCGGCGACGCGGTCGCGCAGCCACGCGTCGTTGCCGTGGAAGCCGGCGAAGCGGCGGATATCGACCGGCCACAGGTCGAGCGTCGGCTCGCCCGCCACGATCCACTCGGCCAGCGCCATGCCGGCGCCGCCCGAGCTCGCGATGCCCATGGAATTGAACCCGGCGCCGACGAAGAAGCCCTTGAGGGTCGGCGCCTCGCCCAGGATGTAGTTGAGGTCCGGCGTGAAGCTTTCCGGCCCGTTCATGAAGGTCTTGATGCCGACCTTGTCCAGCGACGGCACGCGGATCAGCGCGTTGTCCATCAGGATCTGGAACTGGTCCCAGTCGTCCGGCAGCATGCCGAACTCGAAGTCGTCGGGGATGACGTCCTTGTTCCACGGCTTGGCGACCGGCTCGAAGCCGCCCATCAGCAGGCCGCCGACCTCTTCCTTGAAGTAGATGTAGCCGTCCGGATCGCGCATCACCGGCAGGTCGCGCGGCACGTTCTCCATCTTCTCGGTGACGATGTACATGTGCTCGCAGGAATAGAGCGGCACCGTCACGCCGACCGATCGGCCGAGCTGGCGCGCCCACTGGCCGCCGCAGTTGACGACGATCTCGGCCTTGATCGGCCCCTGCGTCGTCTGCACGCCGGTGACCCTTCCGTCCTTCGTCTCGACCGCGGTGACCCGCGTCTTCTCGAAGATCCGCACGCCGTTGTTGCGCGCGCCCTTGGCCAGCGCCTGCGTGATGTCGGCCGGGTTGGCCTTGCCGTCGCCCGGCAGCCACACCGCGCCCACCAGATCGTCGGTGCGCATCACCGGGTACTTGTCGCCGGCTTCCTTCGGCGTCAGCGGCTCGCAGGCGACTCCCTGCGCCTGCGCCATCGCCGCCGAGCGGCGCAGCAGCGTCATGCGCTCCTCGGTGCGCGCCACGGTCAGCGACCCGCACTGCTTCCAGCCGGTGGCCAGCCCGGTCTCCGCCTCGAGCTTCGCGTACAGCTCGGTGCTGTAGCGGATCAGGCGCGTCAGGTTGGAGTAGCTGCGCAACTGGCCGACCAGGCCGGCGGCGTGCCACGTCGTGCCGCCGCTCAGCCGCCCCTGCTCCAGCAGCACCACGTCCTTCCAGCCCAGCTTGGCCAGGTGATAGGCCGTCGAGCAGCCCATGATGCCGCCGCCGACGATGACGACCCGGGCCTGGGTGGGGAACGCGGCGGCCATCACAGCCGCCCGGCGAGCGCCGCCTCGTACATCTTGCGCATCTCCGGCACGCCGGCCTTTACCGGGTTGCCGCCGGCGGTCGGGTCGACCGCCGCCATCTCGGAGAACCTGTCGAGGTGGCTCTCCTTGACGCCCAGCTCGGCGAGCGTGTGCGGGATGCCGACCTGGCGGCGGAGCTCGAGGCTCCACTCCATGAAGCCGTCGAAGGTCGGGTTGCGCAGGCCGAGCCAGCGGGCCAGCCGCTGGATCTTCTCGTCGATCGCCGGCCGGTTGAACATCAGCACGTAGGGCATGGCGACGGCGTTGGTCAGGCCGTGGTGGGTGTCGAGCACCGCACCGACCGGGTGCGACAGCGAGTGGATGGCGCCCAGCCCCTTCTGGAAGGCCGTCGAGCCCATCTGCGACGCCGCCAGCATGTGGCCGCGCGCCTCGAGGTCGCGGCCGTCCTTCACGGCGCGCGCCAGGTTCTCTTTCACCAGCCGCATGCCCTCGACGGCGATGCCCTCGGCGTAGGGGTGGTAGCCCGGCGCGCAGTAGGCCTCGAGGCAATGGATGAAGGCGTCCAGCCCGGTGCCGGCCGTCAGCTTGGGCGGCAGGCCGACCGTCAGCTCGGGATCGGCGATCACGATCGACGGCATCATCTTCGGGTGGAAGATGACCTTCTTGGTGTGGCTCTCCTCGTTGGTGATCACCGAGGCGCGGCCGGTCTCCGAGCCGGTGCCGGCCGTGGTCGGCACGGCGATCGAGGGATAGATGCCGGCCGGGTTGGCGCGCGTCCACCAGTCGCCGATATCCTCGAAGTCCCACAGCGGCCGGGTCTGGCCGGCCATGAAGGCGATCGCCTTGGCGGTGTCGATGCCCGAGCCGCCGCCCCAGGCGATCACGCCGTCATGCTTGCCGGCGCGCAGCACGCGCACGCCGGCCTCGACGTTGGCCGCCACCGGGTTCGGCTTGACCTCGCTGAACAGCGCGACTTCCAGCCCCGCCTTGCGCAGGCCGACCATCGCGTCGGCGATCATCGGCAGCTTGGCCAGGCCCGGGTCGGTGACCAGCAGCGGCCGGTGCAGGCCGACCGCCTTGCAGGCGTCGGGCAGCTCGCGGATGCGGCCGGCGCCGAAGCGGATCGAGGTCGGGTAGTTCCAGTTGCCGATGAGCGGTTGAGACATCGTGACTTCCTGCTGGCTGGCGTTCCCAGCCGTCATACACGCTCATCGCGGGGCGTTACAGGAGCCTCCGGCCGTCGCGAATGACTTTCAGCGGGTCTCGCAGCGCATCTGGTCGCCAACCTTCCAGCAGGTCGTCACCTTGGGCAGCTGGTACTTCTCACCCGTTGGCGCGTAGTGGTTGTCGGTCTGGGTCTCGCAGCGGGTTTCGACGCCGATCTTGTAGCAGCGCGTCGTGCTGATTCCCTGCGCCTGGGCGGCCAGCGGCAGGGCGAGGACGGCCATCAGGAAAAGCAGCCTGGTCGACATGCGGACCTCCTGGCGGGTCAGATGATCTCCATGTAGCGGTCGAGTTCCCAGTCGGTGATGGCCTTGCGGAACTCCCGCTCCTCCCAGTCGCGCGTCGCGGCGTAGTGGTCGACGAAGGCGTCGCCGAACAGGGCGCGGGCCGGCTTCGAGGCCTTGAGGCGGACCGCCGCGTCCATCAGCGTGCGCGGCAGCTGCATCTCGTCGGGATGCTCCAGCGCGTAGGAATTGCCCTGCACCGGCTCGCCCGGGTCGATGCCGTTCTCGATGCCCCACAGGCCCGAGCCGACCGCGGCGGCAAGCGCCAGGTACGGGTTCGCGTCGGCGGCGGCGACGCGGTACTCGACGCGGGTCGACTTGGCCGAGCCCGGGATCACGCGCAGCGAGGTCGTTCGGTTCTCGACGCCCCAGGTCGACGCCGTGGGCGCCCAGAAGCCGGGGATCAGGCGGCGGTAGGAATTCACCGTCGAGGCCACCATGGCCAGCGTCTCGGGCATCAGCGCGCGCTGGCCGCCGACGAACTGCCGCATGGTCTTGCTCATGCGGTGCGGTTCCTTCTCGTCGAAGAAGACCGGCTTGCCGTCCTTCCACAGCGACATGTGCAGGTGGCCGCCGCAGCCCGGCCAGTCCTTCGACCACTTGGCCATGAAGGTCGCCAGCCAGTCGCGCTTCTGCGCCAGCACCTTGGTGTAGAGCTTGAACAACGCCGCGGCATCCGCCGCCTGCAGCCCGTCGCGCACCCGGAGCGCCGCCTCGAGCACGCCGGCGCCGGTCTCGGTGTGCAGCCCCTCGATGCCCATGTCCATCGACTCGCACATGTCGAGCAGGTCGCGGTAGAAATCCGACAGCACCGAGTTGCGCAGCATCGAGTAGCCGAAGAATCCCGGCGAGATCGGCTTCAAGTTGCGATAGCCCTTCTCGCGGATCGAGTGGGCGGTCTCGGCGAAGACGAAGAACTCGTACTCGAAGCCGACCTTGACCTCGTAGCCCATCTTGCCGGCCCGCTCGAGCACGCGGCGCAGCACGCCGCGCGGGCAGATCTCTTCCGCCTTGTCGGCGAACTCGGCGAGGAACAGCAGGTTGCCCGGCTCGGTCGCGATTTCGCGGCAGGTCTCCGGCAGGATGCGGACGGCGGCGTCGGGATAGGCGGTGTGCCAGCCGGTGTAGGTCACGTTGTCGTAGAGCTGGTCGTTGGAGTCCCAGCCCAGCACGACGTCGCAGAAGCCCATGCCGCCGTCGAGCGCCGAACTGAACTTGTCGACGTGCAGGTACTTGCCGCGCAACACGCCGTCGATGTCGTGCACGCCCACCTTGACGTGGCGCAGCCCGCGCTCCTGCACGATGCGCCGCGCATCGGACGCGTTCCTGACCTGCCGCGGTTCCATGCCTTCCCCCGATTACTACCGACCCTGCCAGTGTGGCAGAGCCGGTTCTATCTCGACAGGATGAAATCGACCGGCCAGGTGACGAGCTTGGGGAAGACCGTCAGGACCGCCGTGAACACGATCATGATCAGGAAGAACGGCACGACCTTCCAGGCCACGTAGGTCTGGGAATCGCCGGTGATGTTCTGGATCACGAACAGGTTGAAGGCGACCGGCGGGCTGATCTGGGCCATCTCGATGGTCAGGATCAGGAAGATGCCGAACCACAGCTTGTCGAAGCCGGCCGCCAGCACCACCGGCAGGACGATCGGCAGCGTCAGCACGATCATCGAGAAGCCTTCCAGCACCGTCCCGAGCAGGATGTAGAAGACCATCAGGAACATGATCAGCACGAACGGCGACAGCTGCCACGAGGTGATGGCGGCCGAGACGTACTGCGGCACCCGCAGGTTCGCCAGCACCGTGCCGACGATGAAGGCGCCGACCACGATCATGCCGATCATGCAGGTCGTCTGGACGGAGCCCAGCAGGGCATCGCGCACGCCCTTCCAGTTCAAGGTCTTCTGGAAGGCTGCCACCGCCAGCGCGCCCAGCACGCCGATCGCCGAGGCCTCCGAGGGACTGGCGATGCCGGCATACATGGTGCCGAGCACGGTCAGGATCAGGAACGCGACGGGTCCCAGCTCGACCAGGCTCCGGAGGCGGTCGCCCCAGGTCCAGCTGGTGTGGTCGTCGGCCGGCACCAGCTTCGGGTTCAGGATCGAGCGGATGCCCATGTAGGCCATGAAGCAGAAGGCCAGCGCGAAGCCCGGCAGGAAGCCCGCCGTGAACAGGCGCAGCAGCGACTCCTCGGCCAGCACAGCGTAGATGATCATCGGGATCGAGGGCGGGATCAGGAAGCCCAGCGTGCCGCCGCCGGCCAGGCTGCCGACCGCGATGCCCTTGTCGTAGCCGCGGTTCAGGAGCTCGTTCAGGGTGATGCGGCCGACCACCTGGGTGGTCGCCGCCGACGAGCCGGAGATCGCCGCGAACATCGAGCAGCCGATCACCGTGGTGTGGAACAGCCGGCCCGGCAGGAAGCTCATCCACGGCGCGATGCCGGAGAACAGCGACTGCGACAGGCGGGTGCGGAACAGCAGCTCGCCCATCAGGATGAACAGCGGCAGGGAAACGATGTCGCTCGACGTCAGGACGTTGAACGACCAGTTGGCGATCACCTTGTGCGTCGGCAGGTTGGTGAACATCTCGAGCAGGACGATGCCGGTGCCGATCAGCGCCGGGCCGATCCAGATGCCGGCGCACAGCGTCGCCGTCATCAACACGAGAAGCCAGATCAGGACAGCATTCATGGGTCTCTACTCGATGTCCTGTCCGATGCGCAGCCGCATGTCTTCGCCGGGTTCGCCCCGCAACAGCCGTGCCAACCGCGCCGCCGTCTGCAGCGTCAGCAACGCCGAGCCCAGCGCCAGCGGAAATTGCGGGATCCAGCGCAACAACTCGCTCTTCTCGGGCGAGCGCGATTCTCGGACGAAGGAGAGCCAGGTCAGCTCGCCCAGCGCCCAGGTGAAGTAGACCCCGATCACGATGGCGCAAACCGTCGAGAACAGGTCGAAGAACCGGGCCACCGGCTTGGGCACGTTCTCCAGCAGCACGTTGACCCGGATCTGGGCGCCGGCGCGCAGCGCGTAGGCGGTGCCCAGCATGAAGGCGGCGCCCATCAGGTAGGCGCTGAACTCCCAGGCGAAGTACAGGCTGACGTTCAGGAAGTTCCGCGACAGGACCTCGGCCACGATGAGGCCGAGGATCGAAACGATGCAGAGCGCCGATCCCCAGGCGCCCCACATCGAGATCGTGTCGATCGCATCGAGGACGCGGCCGGCCGGATCGGGCCGGGCCGCCTCACGCACGCCCGATTTCCTTCTTGTAGGCGGCGATGATGTCCTTGGCGGCCGGCGCGCGCTGGATGAACGCGTCGGTCAGCGAGGCGGTGCGATCGCGCATGTCCTTCATCATCGGCGCCGGCACCTGCAGCAGCTGCATGCCGCCCTCGATCATGCGCTTGTTGGAGGCCTGGTCGGCCTCGACCGAGACCGTCCAGAAGGTCGGCTGCAGCTTGGCCGCGAGGTCGAGGATCGCCTGCTGGTTGGCCGGCGAGATCTTCTTCCAGGTATCGAGGTTGATGGTGACGATCTGCGAGCTCCAGACGTGGTTGGTGTTGTAGAACACCTTGAGGAACTCCCAGAACTTGCCGTCGACGCCCGACACCGACGAGGTGCTGACGCCAACCACCGCGCCGGACGCCAGCGCCGGCACCGTCTCGCCCCACGGGATCTGGACCGCGGCCATGCCGAGCAGGTTGATCATGTCGCCGGCCTGGCGGTCGGGGACGCGGATCTTGAGGCCCTTGAGGCCGTCCAGCGTGTCGGTCTTGACGTTGCAGTGGATGTACTGCGTCGGCCACGGCACGGTGTAGAGGATCTTCTGGTTGAACTTGGTCGCGACCTTGTCGAACTCGGGGCGCGCGTACTTCTGCAGCACCTTGAGCTCGTCGGCGTTGGAGACGAGGAACGGCACGCCCTCGATGCCGAGGATCGGCGCGTCGCCGACCTGCTGGATGTTCAGGATGTCGGCCATCGGCACGAGGCCGTCGCGCACCGCGTTCAGGTGCTCCGGCCCCTTGTAGCCCAGCGACCCGCCCGAGTGGACGGTGATCTGCACCGCGCCGTTGGTCGCCTTGGCGACTTCCTCGGCGAACTGCTTGGCGTTCTTGGTGTGGAAGTTGCCGTCCGGCCAGACCGTCGACAGGTCGAGCTTCATGCCCGCCTGCGCGTTGACGATCGCCGGCGCGCCCAGCACCGCCAGGCCCGTCCCGATACCCGCTCCCATGCCCGCCTTCAGCGCGGCCCTGCGTCCAAACTTCATCGTAGCCCCCTTCACGTGTGTTGCTTTCTCTTCCCCGGTCCCTGCGCCGCGCCCGCCTACTCGGCGGCCTGCGGCGGCTTGAACGCGTAAACCCTTTCCGCCGTGTCCGGCGAGATCAGCCCGTCGGCCAGGTCGTTGGCCACCTGGTCTCGCGCGCGCTCGGCCGGCGCGCCGATCCCGGCGCCGCCCGGCGTCAGCACGACCAGCCGGTCGCCCGGCGGGATCGTCTGGAAGCCCTTGCCCTTCAGCATCTTGCCCGACTTCAGCGAGACGTGGCCCGCCTCGCCGTCCTTGCCGCCGTCGCGGCCGCGCGGCGGGTGGTCGATGCGGTCGAAGGCGGCCAGCAGGTCGAACGGCTCGGCGATGCCACTCTCGATCTCCATGGCCTGGCCGAGGCCGCCGCGGGTTCGGCCGGCGCCGCCCGAGTCGGGGCGGAATTCCTTGCGCCAGAAGATCAGCGGCGTCTGGGTCTCGGCGATCTCGACCGGCGTGCCGCGCACGCCGCTCGGGTAGGCCGTGGCAGACAGGCCGTCCTTGTCGGGCCGCGCGCCGGTGCCGCCGTTCGAGGTGATCGCCATGCCGAAGCCGTAGTTGCCGCCCGAGCCGCCGCTGACGCGGCCGCGCACGTTGATGTTCCACAGGCACGACGTGCCCTCGGCCGGCACGCGCTCGGGCACGACCTGGCGCAGGCAGCCGAACGCGACGTCGGGCAGCATCTGGCCGATCACGTGGCGCGACGCCACGGCGCTGGGCTTGGGCGCGTTCAGGATGGTGTCGCCCGGCGCCGACACGGTCAGCGGCTCGAGCGAGCCGGCGTTGTTCGGGATGTGGGTGGCGACGACGCAGCCCAGCCCGAACACGGTGTAGGCCGTGGTGTAGGCATGCGGCACGTTGATGCCGCGCGGCGAGGCCGGCGAGCTGCCGCTGTAGTCGACATGAATGCCGCTATCGCTGATCGTCAGCGCCGCCTTCAGCGTCACCGGCTCGTCGTAGCCGTCGATCGTCATCTCGTTGCGCCAGGTGCCCTTGGGCAGCTTGGCGATCTCGGCCAGCACCGCCTCGCGCGAGCGCGCGATGATGTGCTCGCCCAGCCCGTCGAGCGAGTCGATGCCGAACTCGTCCATCATCTCGACCAGCCGCCGGGCGCCGACGTCGTTGCAGGCGGCCAGCGAGTAGACGTCGCCCTCGGTGTCGACCGGCAGGCGCGTGTTGGCGCGGATCATCGCCATCAGCGTCTCGTTGACCTTGCCGCCGTCGAACAGCTTGAGCATCGGGATGTAGAGCCCCTCCATGAACACATCGGTGCCGTCCGGCCCGAAGCCGATGCCGCCGATGTCCATGAGGTGGCTGGTGCAGGAGAACAGCGCGACCAGCCGGTCGCCGCGGAAGCACGGCGTGGTGATGACGAAGTCGTTGAGGTGCCCGGTGCCCATCCACGGGTCGTTGGTGATGTAGGCGTCGCCCGGCTTCATGGTCTCGACCGGGAAGTGCCGCAGGAAGTGCTTCACCGACTCGGCCATCGAATTGACGTGGCCGGGCGTGCCGGTCACCGCCTGGGCCAGCATGCGGCCCTGCAGGTCGAACACGCCGGCCGACAGGTCGCCGCACTCGCGGACGATCGGGCTGAAGGCGGTGCGCATCAGGGTCTGGGCCTGCTCCTCGACCACCGCGATCAGGCGGTTCCACATGATCTGCAGGTCGATCAGGCCGACGCTGTTGGACTGGCTCATGATTTCCTCACGCGTCCTTGCGGTCCATGACGATGCAGCCCGAGGCGTCGATGTGCGCCGCGAAGCTGGCGGTAATATAGGTCGAGGTCTCGTCTTCCGCGACGATCGCCGGGCCGGCGAAGGCGCTGCCCGGCGGCAGGGCCTCGCGCCGGTAGACCGGGACCTCGGTGGTGCGGCCGCTGCGGCCGTCGAACACCGGCCGCTTGGCGACCGGCACGGGCGCCGGGGCAGCCCCGGCCTTGCCCTGCACCGCCGGCAGCTTGGCCTCGGTCGAGACCTGCACCGACCAGCTCAGGATCTCGATCGCCGCGTTCGGGATGTGGCGCTCGAACAGCACCGCGTACTCGCGCTCGTAGGCGGCGCGCAAGGCCTCGGCATCGGCCGCCGCGAGGGCCCGTTCCGGCAACTCGATCGTGATCTCGTGGCCCTGGCCGACGTAGCGCATGAACGCCATGCGACGCTCGAAGGTCTTCATGCCGCGGGCGCCCGGCGCGACCAGCGCGGTCGCCTCGGCGCTCATCTCCTGCAGCAGCGCCGTCGCCGCCGCTGGGTCGAACGCGTCGAGCCGCATGTAGCGGCTGCGCACCAGTTCGTAGGACACCGGCGCGGCGAGGAAGCCGACCGCCGAGCCGACGCCGGCGTTGGGCGGCACGATCACCCGCTGCACGCCGATCTTCTCGGCGACCCGCGCGGCATGCAGCGGGGCGCCACCGCCGAACGCGATCAGGTTGTACTGGTTGACCACGGCGCCGCGCTCGACGGCGTGGACGCGGGCGGCGCTCGCCATGTTCTCCGACACCATCTCGTAGACGGCGTAGGCCGCCATCTCGGTCGACAGGCCGAGCCCCTCGGCGACATCGGTCTCGAGCGCCTTTCGCGCGGCGCCGAGGTCGAGCTGGATGCTGCCGCCGGCGAAGTCCACCGGGTCGATGGTGCCCAGCACGACGTTGGCGTCGGTCACCGCCGGGTGCGTGCCGCCGCGGCCGTAGCAGGCCGGGCCCGGCTCGGCGCCGGCGCTCTCCGGCCCGACCGTCACCCGCTTGAGCGCGTCGAGCCGGGCGATCGAGCCGCCGCCGGCGCCGATCTCGACCATCTCGATCACCGGGATGCGCACCGGCAGGCCCGAGCCCTTGAGGAAGCGCGCCGCGCGATCGACCTCGAACACGCGCGCGGTGTGCGGCTTGTAGTCGTCGATCAGGCAGATCTTGGCGGTGGTGCCGCCCATGTCGTAGCTGAGCGTGCGCGCCTCGCCGGCCCGCGCCGCGATCTGCGCGGCGAAGATCGCGCCGCCGGCCGGGCCGGATTCGACCAGCCGCACCGGGTAGCGGCGCGCCGTCTCGATCGCGGTCAGGCCGCCGCCCGACGTCACGAGGTAGATGGTGCCGCCGAACTTTTCCGCGGCGAGCGCCGCCTGCATGCGGGCGAGGTAGGAATCCATCAGCGGCTGGACGTAGGCGTTGGCCACCGCGGTCGAGGTGCGCTCGTACTCGCGCACTTCCGGGCAGACCTCGCTGGACAGCGTCACCCACAGGCCGGGCAGTTCCTGGTTCAGGATCTCCCGGGTGCGCCGCTCGTGCGCCGGGTTGACGTAGGAATGGATGTAGGCGACCGCGACGCTCTCGACGCCCTCGGCCTTCAACTGACGCGCCGCCGCGCGCACCGCTGCCTCGTCGAGCGGCAGCCGCACCGCGCCATGCACGTCCATGCGCTCCGGCACGGTCAGCCTGAGCCGGCGCGGCACCAGCGGCGTGGGCTTCTCGATCGTCAGGTCGTACTGGTCGTAGCGGCTCTCGTTGGCGATATCGAGGACGTCGCGGAACCCGTCGGTCGCCAGCAGGGCGGTCCGCGCGCCGCGGCGCTCGATCACGGCGTTGGTCGCCAGGGTCGTGCCGTGGACGAACACCGTGACGTCGCCGAAACCGCGTCCGGCGTCGGCCAGGATGAGTCGCATGCCCTCCAGCACCGCCTCCTCCGGACGCTGCGGCGTCGTCAGCAGCTTGCGGGTCAGCCGCCGGCCGCCCTCTTCCAGCACCACGTCCGTGAATGTGCCGCCGATATCGACAGCAATACGCAAGTCCTTGACCACTTTGAAAATCCAGCCCCTTGTCCCGGCGAAGCCTGCGACCGTAGACCGGGGTCCCCCGCGTTGCAATTCGCAGGCCAGCCTGCCTATGGTCGCCCCGTGACGGCCACGTCCCCCACGCTCCGGGCGCGGGTATTTGCCCTGTTCCGCCCCTCAAACCCGACGCAGGCCGCGCGCCGGATGCGCCTGCTCGAACTGGTGATCCTGGGGGTCGGCCTGCTGGCCGTGATCGTCCTGTCGGTCGACCACATCGAGCGCGAAATGCGCCACCTGCTGCGGGCCGTCATCTGGGGGGTCACGGTCATCTTCCTGGTCGAGTACCTGGTCCGCCTCTGGGTGGCGCCCGAGAACCCGTTCTACGAGCAGGATCCCCCGGGCAAGGCACGGCTGCACTGGGCGGTCTCCCTGCCCGGCCTGATCCACTTGCTGGCGGTCACCCCGGCCCTGATGTTCCTCGCCGGCTACACCATCACCGGCGCCGACGCCGCCTCGGTGTTCTGCATCCTGTGGATCCTCAAGCTCGGCCTGCACGCGCCGGCCTTCTCGACGCTGGCCCGGGTGGTGTCCAACGAGCGGGCGCCGATCACCTCGGTCCTGATCCTGTTCGCCATCCTGCTGATGATGGCCGCCACCGCCGCCCACATGCTCGAGGCCGAGAAGCAGCCCGAGCAGTTCGGTTCGCTGCCCGGCGCGATGTGGTGGGCGGTCGTCACCCTGACCACCACCGGCTACGGCGACGTCGTGCCGGTGACCGCCGCCGGCCGGGTCATCGGCGCGATGCTGATGATCGCCGGCATCGCGGTGCTGGCGCTGATGACCGGTATTCTCGCCACCGGCTTCGCCCAGGAAGAGCGCCGCCGCGAGTACCTCAGGGTCTGGGAGCAGGTGTCGCGGGTGCCGCTGTTCGCCTCGCTGGGCGTCGTCACCGTGTCTGAGATCGTCGGCAAGCTGCGGACCCGCTACTACCCGCCGCGAATCAACGTCGTGCGCCGCAACGCGCCGGGCGATTCGATGTTCTTCATCTCCGAAGGCGAGGTCGAGGTCCACCTGCCCGCCGGCGGCTCGGTGAAGCTGGAACAGGGCGCGTTCTTCGGCGAGATGTCGCTGCTCGACCGCCAGCCGCGCTCGGCGACGGTGACGACCACCAAGCCGACGACGCTGCTGGTCCTCTACGCCAGCGACTTCTACGAGATCGCCTCGCACATTCCCAAGCTGGCCGAGGCGGTCGAGGCGGAAGCCCGCCGCCGCAGCGAGGAGAACCGGGCCCGCCAGGCCGACCACGGGAAGAAGAGATGACCGAGATCGATCTGCTGGTCGTGGGCTCCGGCGCTGCCGGCTTCTCCGCCGCGCTGGCCGCGTCACATGCCGGCCTGTCGGTGCTGATGGTCGAGAAGGAGCCGCTGTTCGGCGGCACCACCGCCTACTCGGCCGGCGTCATCTGGATTCCCGCCAACCGGCACGGCCGCGCGCTCGGCATTCCCGACAGCAAGGAAGACGCGCTCGCCTACCTGCAGGCCGAGGCCGGCAACCGGCTCAACCTCGAGCTGGCCAACGCCTTCCTCGACAACTGCAACCCGGCCGTCGAGTTCATCGAGAGCCATACCCACGCCCGCTACGAGGCGGTGCCGGTGTGGGCCGACTACCACCCGACCCGGCCGGGCGCCGCCCAGGGCGGTCGCTCGCTGCTGCCGCTGCCGTTCGACGGGCGGCGGCTGGGCAAGCGCTTCGCGCAGCTGCGCGCGCCGATCCGGACGATGATGGCGTTCGGCGGCATGATGCTGGGGCGCAACGACCTGCCGCACGTCTTCCGCATGACCCGCTCGGTGAAGTCGGCGATGCACGTCGCCGGCATGACGGTGCGCTACGGCGTCGACCGCCTCGGCCACGCGCGCGGCACCCGGCTGACCAACGGCAACGCCCTGATCGCCGCGCTCGCGCTGTCGGCCGAGGAGCGCGGCATCGAGCTGTGGCTGGAGAGCCCGGTGGTCGAACTGGTGCAGGCGGGCGGCACGGTGACCGGCGCGGTCGTCAGCCGCGATGGCCAGCGCGAGGAAATCCGGGCGCGCCGCGGGGTCGTGCTGGCCTGCGGCGGCTTCCCGGGCGACGACGCCCTGAAGCAGCGCTACTACGGGCATGTGAAGGCCGGCCAGGCCCACCGCTCGGCGCCGCCGCCGTCCAACCGCGGCGACGGCATCCGGCTCGGCCAGCAGGCCGGCGGCGTGCTGGCCGAGGATGTCGCCTACGCCGCGGCCTGGGTGCCGGTGTCGCTGGTGCCGCAGCCCGACGGCTCGACCCTGCCGTTCCCCCACTTCTACGAGCGCGGCAAGCCCGGCTACATCGCGGTCGATCCCGACGGCCGGCGCTTCACCAACGAGTCGGCGTCCTACCACGACTTCGTCCCGGCCATGGTCGAGGCCTGCCGCGGCCGGCCCGAGACCATGAGCTGGCTGCTGTGCGACCACCGCGCGATCCGGCGCTACGGCATGGGCGCGATCGGGCCCGCCCCGCTGCCGCTCGGCCCGCACCTGCGCAACGGCTACCTGCTGTCGGCCGCGAGCTGGCCCGAACTGGCGAAAAAGATTGGCGTCGATGCCGGGGTGCTCCAGGACACGATTGCCCGCTTCAATGCCCCCGCGGCGCGCGGCGAGGATCCCGACTTCGGCAAGGGAACCGATGCCTACCACCGCTTCAACGGCGACCCGACCCACAAGCCCAATCCCTGCCTCGCGCCGCTCGAGACCGGGCCGTTCTACGCGATGAAGATGATCCCCGGCGACATCGGTACGTTCCTCGGCCTGCGCACCGACGGCCATGCCCGCGTGCTCGACGCGCAGGGCCGGCCGATCGGCGGGCTCTACGCGGCCGGCAACGACATGACCAGCGTCATGGGCGGCACCTATCCCGGCGCGGGCATCACCATTGGCCCCGCCCTCACCTTCGGCTATATCGCGGCGCGGCATGCGGCCGGCCTGTCGGCCTAGCCCCGGAAACGAGAAAGACGATGTCCTCCATCACCCCCGTGATCCTGGTCGGCGGCTCCGGCAAGCGGCTGTGGCCGCTGTCGCGCGAGAGCATGCCCAAGCAGTTCGTGCCGCTGCTCGGCAAGCAGTCGACCTTCCAGCAGACGCTGCAGCGGGTGGCCGACGGCGGCCTGTTCGGCCGGCCGGTGATCGCCACCAACGAGGCCTACCGCTTCATGGCCGAGAGCCAGGCGCGCGAGATCGGCATGGAGATCGACATCCTGGTCGAGCCGTCGCGGCGCGATTCCGGCCCGGCAATGGCGGCGGCCGCGGTCTACACCCGCAACCTCGGCGCCAAGGCGGTGCTGGCGCTGGCCTCCGACCACCTGGTGATGGGCGCCGAGGCGTTCCGCGCCGGCTGCCTCGAGGGTCTCGAGGCGGTGCGGCAGGGCGGCATCGTGACCTTCGGCATCCCGCCGACCGAGCCCAAGACCGACTACGGCTACATCCGCCCGGGCAGCGAGCATATCGGCCCGGTGCAGAAGGTCGCCGCCTTCGTCGAGAAGCCGAACGCCCAGGCGGCGCTGCGCTACATCGCCGAGGGGCTGCTGTGGAACAGCGGCAACTTCCTGTTCCCGCCCGAAGTGCTGCTCTCCGAGATGGCGCGCTTCGAGCCGGCGATGGCGGCCGCCGCCGAGGAGGCCGTGGCCAAGGCGAAGAAGAACGGCTCGACCGTGTTCCTCGACGCCGAGGCCTTCGCCAAGGCGCCGGCCAAGTCGATCGACTACGCCGTCATGGAGCGCACCGACAAGTGCTGGGTCGTGCCGGCCCGCTTTCGCTGGTCCGACCTCGGCACCTGGGACGCGCTGCTCGACGTCGGCGATGCCGACAGCGCGGGCAACGTCACCGAGGGCCCGGTCGAGCTCGACCACGTGCGCAATTCCTACGTCCGCTCCGACGGCCCGCTGACCGCCGTGATCGGCGTCGAGGAGGTCGTGGTGGTGGCGATGAACGACGCCGTGCTGGTCGGCCATCGCGACAACCTCCCGCGCCTCAAGGACGTCGTGCAGCGGATGTCGGACGGCAAGCACAAGGCCGCTACCGAGCACACGGTGATGCACCGGCCGTGGGGCAGCTACCAGGACATCGACCGCGGCGAGCGCTTCCGCGCCAAGCGCCTGACGGTCAAGCCGGGCGGCAAGCTCAGCCTGCAGAGCCACAGCCGCCGCGCCGAGCACTGGGTCGTGGTCAAGGGCGTCGCCGAGGTGACGCTCGACGGCAAGATCTCGACGCTGCGCGAGAACCAGTCGGTCTACATCCCGATGGGCGGCATCCACCGCCTGGCCAATCCCGGCAGCGAGCCGCTCGAGGTCGTCGAGGTCCAGACCGGCGACTACCTCGAGGAGGACGACATCGTCCGCTACGAGGACGTCTACGCCCGCGTCTGAGATGCGAGTCGGGGCGCACGACGAGTGGGGCGCCCTGCGCGAGGCCGTGATCGGCACCGCGCCCGACGACCCGGCTTGCGATCGCCAGCTCGATTCCCTCGCCGGCCTGCTGGCCCGCGAAGGGGTCGCCGTGTCGCGGCCGGACCTGCCGCTGCCCTTCCCGCGCGACCCCGCGATCGTCGCCGGCGACCATCTGGTCGAGGCCTCGCTGCGACTGGCCGGACGCCAGGGTGAGCGGTTCGGCGTGCGCCCGATCCTGCGCCGCATGGCCGAGCAGCGCGGCGCGCGCTGGCTCGCGACGCCGCCCGGCGACCCCAACGAGGTCGACGGTCCCTACCTCGAGGGCGGCGACGTGCTGCTGAACGGTCGCGAGGTCTATGTCGGCATGTCGGGCCGCGCCTCCGACCTCGCGGGCGCCGACTGGCTGCAGGCGCTGCTCGGCGAGCGGACGCGCGTGATCGCCGTGGCGATGCGCTCGAACACGCGCCACCTCGAGGACTGCCTCGCGCTGCTGGCCGAGGGCCTGCTGGTCCACTGCCCCGACCGGCTGATCGACGGCCTGCCGATGGCGCTGCGCGGCTGGGACAGCATCGCGGTGTCGAGCGAGGAGGCCACTGCATTGGCCACCCAGGTGCTGGTCCTCGAACCGGGCCGGCTGGTCGTGGCAGAGGACAACATCCGGGTGATCGAGGAACTGCGCCGGCGCAAGCTCGACGTCATCGCCCTGCCCTTCGACCAGGCGGTCCGGCGGGGCGGCGGCCTGCGCGCAGCGCACCTCGCGCTGCGGCGCGAGGGCGCCCCCGGCTGAACGGTCAGGCGCCCTTCTTGGGCGTGCGGTCGAACACCACCGGCTTGGGACGCTCGAAGCGCTTGGCGACGTGGACGCCCAGCGAGCGCACCAGCATCGCCACCTGGCCGCCGACGAAGCGCAGCAGCACCAGCGCGAAGCGGGCCGGCGACATCTCGCCGCCGCGGATGAAGTTGTGGCCGGCGCGCAGGAAAGTCGTCGCGCAGACCAGCACCCAGCCCAGCGTGACGAGGAACAGCGTCAGCAGCAGCGGCACCAGCGACGGCGCCAGCAGGCCGGCCAGCAGGCCGGACACGACGCCGACCAGCAGCACCGGCTGGTTGAACGACATGCAGATGTGCAGCAGCGCCGCCGCCTTGGCCGACGGCGTGATCTCGCGGCTGCGCAGGATCGGCGGCACCATGCGCCAGGCGACGTGGCGGAACCCGTCCTGCCAGCGCTGCTGCTGGCGCAGCCACGTCTGGGCGTCGGCCGGCAACTCGCCCGGCACCGGCACGCTGGTCAGGAACACGGCCCGCCAGCCCTTCACCCAGCCGCGGTAGGTCAGGTCGAGGTCCTCGGTGACGGTGTCGCCCTTCCAGCCGCCGCCGGCGACGATCGCGGCGCGTTGCCAGATGCCGCAGGTGCCGTTGAACGGCAGCGGGTGGCCGGCCCAGCAGCGCGTCGCCTGCTCGATGCCGAGGTGGGCGTCGAGCGTCACCATCTGCATCTCGGTCAGCGCGTTCTCGTGCGGGTTCAGGTAGTCGAAGCGCGCCTGCACGAACGCCCAGTCGGGATTGGCGAAGAACGGCCGCATGCAGACCCGCAGGAAATCCGGGTCGGGCACGTAGTCGACGTCGAAGATCGCGAAGAAGTCGTACGGCGTCTTCTGCATTGCCTCGTGCAGGGCGCCGCCCTTGTAGCCGCTGCGGTCGGTGCGTTGCAGGGCGACGATGTCGAAGCCCTTGGCGCGCAGCTCGGCGACCACCGTGCGGGCGAGTTCGGCGGTCTCGTCGGTGCTGTCGTCGAGCACCTGGATGTGCAGCTTGTCGCGCGGCCAGTCGAGCCGGGCAGCCGCCTCGACCCCGCGGCGCAGCACCGGCCCCTCGTTGAAGGACGGGATCTGGACCACGACGTGCGGCAGCTCGGAATCGGGCGGCAGCGGGGTCGCCAGCAGCTCCTCCTCGCGCCGCAGCCCCTGCTCCTTCAGCCGGTGATGCAGCACGACCATGTACAGCAGGCTGCCGATGAAGGCCGCGAGCAGGACGCAGCAGGCGACGAAGACGACCAGCAGCAGGAGCGCCAGGGTGTTGACGATGGCCATCAGGTCCCCGCCTTCGGCGTGCGGTTGAACTCGCTCTTGCGGCCGAGCGCGGCGGCGACGATGGCGCCGGTATTGGCCACCGCCAGGTAGACGATCAGCGCCGGCACGCTGGCGGCCGTCACCGCGTAGCGCGCGAGGTCGCCGCGCTTCAGGCGGCGATAGGCGTTGAAGGTCATGCCGACCAGCACCGCCACCATGGCGATCGGCCACAGCCAGAGCAGGAAGCGGAACAGGCCCGGCAGGTGGCCGTGGCCCCAGGTCGAGAGCAGCAGCGCGACGACGCCGACCAACAGCACCGGGAAGATCAGCTGCTGGCCCAGCGCCACGGTGGTCGTGAACTTGGCCTCGTCCGACCAGTTCGACTTCCAGATCGGCAGGATCAGCTTGCGGGCGACCTGCACGAAGCCCTTCGACCAGCGGCTCTGCTGGGCGCCGAAATCCTCCAGACGCGCCGGTAACTCGCCGACCACGTGCGGCTCCATCAGGAACACGCCGTGCCAGCCCTTGAGCGACGTGCGCATCACCAGGTCGAGGTCCTCGGACAGCGTGTCGTGCGACCAGCCGCCGGCCTCCTCGACCGCGGCGCGCCGCCAGATGCCGCCGGTGCCGTTGAACTGGAAGGGCACGCCGCGGCGCGCCCGCACGTCCTGCTCGACCGCGAAGTGCGCGTCCTGCATCAGGCGCTGCGCCCGGGTCAGCCAGTTCTTGTCGCCGTTGCCCCACTCGATGCGGGTCTGCACGAAGGCCGCCCGCTCCTCGGCCAGCAGGGCGGCCATGGCGCCGCGCAGCCAGCCCGGCGGCGGCATGAAGTCGGCGTCGAACACCGCGACGAACGGCGCGTCGTTCAGCTTCAGCCCCTCGGCCAGCGCGCCCGCCTTGAAGCCGGTGCGGTCGGCGCGGCGCACGTGGCTGGCGTCGATGCCCTCCTTGACCAGCCGCGCCACCGCGTGGACGGCGATGTCGGGAGTGATGTCGGTGCTGTCGTCGAGCAGCTGGATCGACAGCCGGTCGCGCGGCCAGTCGAGCCGGCCGGCGGCGGCCAGCACGCGGTCGATCACCAGCGGCTCGTTGTAGACCGGGATCTGGACCAGCACGCGCGGCAGCTCGGCATCGGGCGGCAGCGCCGCCGGCGCGGCCCGCCGGTCGTCGAGCTCGAACGACCAGTAGACGAGGTACAGGAAGTAGCCGGCGATCACGTAGGTGACCGCGAGGCAGAGGAAGGCGACGAGGTCGACGAGGAACAGGACCACGGCGGTCTCCGCCGTCAGTGGTAGTGGATCGGCACGTCGAAGCAGCGGCCGTCCTCGATGTGGAGGCGGCGCGAGGCGACGTCGAAGATGCGCTCGTCGTGGGTCGACAGCACGACCGCGCACTTGGCGCGCATGGCGAGGTCCTTCAGCTGGTCGACCACGAGGCGGCCGGACACGCGGTCGAGCGCCGAGGTCGGCTCGTCGGCGATGATCAGGTCGGGCAGGCCGATCATGGTGCGGGCGATGGCGACGCGCTGCTGCTGGCCGCCCGACAGCTCGTCGGGCCACGCCGCCGCCTTGTCGCCCAGCCCGAGCAGGGTGAGCAGGTGGCGGGCGCGCGGCTCGTCCCAGTTGGGATCGGACAGCGGCGTCGTCGAGACGCCGGCCATGACGTTCTGCAGCGCCGTCAGCGAGGTCAGCAGGTTGCGCTTCTGGAACAGGAACCGGATGCGATTGCGCAGCACGTCGAGCTCGCGGCCGCCGATCCCGACGATGTCGGTGCCGAGCAGCCGCAGCTTGCCCTCGGACGGCTTGCGCATCGTCCCGAGGATGGTCAGCAGGGTCGTCTTGCCCGAGCCGGACGGGCCGGTGACGATCACCAGCTCGCCCTCGCGCACTTCCATGTTGATGTCGAACAGCACGTCGGCCCGCGCCGGGCCCTCGCCGTAGTGGTGCGAGACGTTGACCGCCTCGACGATCGGCGGCCCGTACTTCGACGGGTCGTGCACGGGCATGTCGCCCCTGGGATTGGCGCCGTCCGTCATGGTCACTCGAACAGCATGATGGGGTCGACCTTCCACAGGCGCCGGATGGCGAACAGGCTGGAGACCACGGTCATGACCACGCAGGCCGTCAGCGCCACCGTCATCTCGCGCAGGCCCATCGACATGCCGAGATGCATCGCCGCCTCGGTCGCGGCGTAGACCAGGCGCGCCAGGGTGAAGGACACCAGGAAGGCCGGCGTGATGATGGCGGCGCCGATCTGGCCGATCATGAACAGGAAGAACCACCAGTCGTAGCCCAGGCTCTTCAGGATCGCGTACTCGGGCAGGTAGAAGCGGATGATCTGGTACTGGGCGTAGTAGATGAACACCATGCCGATCATCACGCCCATGATGAAGCCGAGATCGGTGATGTAGCCGACCGGCGTCTCGCGCGACCAGTAGACCCGCTCGCGCGCCTCGAACTCGCGCTTGTCGATCGCCTCGCCGCGGCCGACCAGCAGCTTGTTGAGCTGCTGCTGCACCGCCTTGACGTCGGCGCCGGGCAGCAGGTGGACCGAGATGAAGGCCGGCCGGTCGGACCACCAGTTGCCGAACACCTCGGCCATGGTCTCCTGCGACATCAGCACGGCGCCGTCGTTCAGCACGTTGGGGCCGACCGCGAAGGTGCCGACGGCGAACAGCTGGCGCAGCAGGCCGCGGTTGTCCGGCGGGCCCAGCACCGCGTACTCGTTGCCGCTGTCGGCTTCCTTGGCGAGGTCTCCGAAGTACGGGCGGGACTCGCGGTCGAACAGGATGCGCCGCGTCTCGCGGATCTTGTAGAGGTTCTCGCGCAGGCCGGGCACGTCGATCGCCGGCTTCTCGGGATCGATCGCGTACCAGGCGAGGCGCCGCGAACTCGGCATGCCGGGGTGGATCAGCGACATCACGCCGAACCAGAACGGCGAGTACGACGCCACCGACGGGTTGGTCGCGATGACGTCGGTCACCGCCACCGGCACCTCGGCGTGCAGCTGCATCGACTTGAAGCCGTAGGGCACGATGATCAGGTCGCCCGACACCATGCGGTGGAGGCGGACCGACGATTCGTACACCGCCCGCTCGATCCCGAGCTGGGCGAAGATCACCAGCAGCGCCGCCGTGACGCCGCCCAGCGACAACAGCGTGCTGGTGCGCTGGCGCTTGAGCTGCTGGGCGCCCAGCGGCATCGAGGTCGAGGTGCGGCCGGCCGCCTTGATGGCGTCGATCGAGACGCCCGGGCGCCAGCGCAGGATGGCGGCGAGGCGTGCCCCCTGGCGCCGCAGCCAGAGCCGCCACGCCGGGACATCGGGCACGGTGACGGCCATCAGAGGAACGTGACTCGCGTCTCGCGGCCGAGCACCTGCGGCATGCTGGCGGGATCGTCGATCGTGATCTCGACCTGCACGACGCGGGCATCGGTCGACGAGCCGCCGTCCGGCTCGACGCGCTGCATGCGCTTCACGGTCGGCGCGATGCGCTCGATCGTACCCTTGAAGACATCGTTGTTGCCGCGGAAGGTGACATCGACCTTGCCGCCCGGCTTCAGCCGGCCGACGTTCAGCTCGTCGACGTCCGCCAGCACGCGCAGCTTGCTCATGTCGACGATCTTGACGATGCCGCTCGGCGACACGCGCTCGCCCTCGCGGGTGAAGATCTGGACGACGACGCCGTCGATCGGCGCCCGCACCAGCGCGTCCTCGAGGGTGCGCTTGGCGCTGTCGACGCGGGCCTGGGTGTTGGCCATGTCGATCTCGTGCTGCGCGAGGTCATTGTCGAGCGTGGTCTTCATCAGCTCGAGCCGGACCTTCTGGCGCTCGAGCCCCTGCTCGGCGATCGCCGCCTCGAGCTCGCGCACGTCCGGCGCCTTGCCCGAGCGGGCGCGCAGCAGGGTGTCGAGACGGGCCTGCTCGATGCTGGTCTTGAGCTGGGCTTCCTGCAGCGCGATGTCGGCCTTGCGGGTACCGCGCAGCACGAACTCGCCGGTCTGCTTCAGCTTGGCGAGGTCGGCCTCGGCCATCCGCAGCGAGACGTCGGCGCGGGCGAAGTTCGACAGCACGGCGACGATCTCGCCCTTCTTGACCTTCTGGCCGTCCTTGACCTTGAGCTCGGTGAGCACGCTGCCGCCCGCCGGGTCGCCGGCGATCACCACCGTGCCTTCCGGCGCGTCGGTGTAGCCACGGGCCAGCAGCGGCTGCTGGTTGGCGGCCTTCGCGGTCTCCTGCGCGCTGCTGGTCCTCGGGCCGGACAGCAGCCATACGCCGCCACCGGCGATGGCCGCCACCGCGACCACCCCGACCGCTGCCCGTACGATCTTGCCCGATCCAGCCATGCTCAAGCCTGCCAAGCCCTTCCGTTCAAGCCGCGATCAGTAGGTCACGGTCAGGGGCAGGTTGCCCCTGGCGAGGCCGACCACCGAGAAGGTGCGGTACATCGCGGTCAGGATCTTGTCGTATTCGTACAGCGGCGCGTTCGTCACGTAGATGACGTCCCGCGGCTGCAACCCGAACTGCTGCGCGACGAAGATCGACACCGGCTGGAAGAGGTCCAGCCGGAACACCCGGCCGCGCGCCGTGGGGTTGGTCTCGAGGTCGCCCATGCGGAACACGTAGACGCCGGTCTTGTTGGCGCGCTGGTCCGCCAGCCCGCTCACCTCGCCCAGCGCTTCCAGCAGGGTCAGGTTGTGCTTGCCCAGTTCGACGTTGCGCGAGCGCTGGACGGCGCCCAGCACCGTGACGAACCGGTTGTTCTGCCGAACCACGATGTCGTCGCCCTTCTGCACCGGTATGTCCCCACCGGCCAGAAGATCCGAAAATTGTGCCGTCAGTATGACCTGGCCCTGGCGCCGCACGGCGACCTGGACCTGGTTGCTCGCCCCGGTGCCGCCGCCGCTGCCGCCCGAGCCCATCTGGGCAGCCACCGGGCCGCCCGCCTTGTTCACGGCGTCGACCACCGTCCGAACGTCGTCGAGCAGCGAGACGCGGCCCGGGTTCTTGACCTCGCCCGAGACGGAGACCGTGTGGGTGCGCGCCGAATCGAAATCGACGATGACCTCCGGCTCCTGCACCTTGTTGCCGAGCTGCTGGATGATCTTGCGTTCGATCTGACCGAGGTCGAGGCCGCCGACGGCCACGACGCCGACCACCGGCACCTTGATCGTGCCGTCCTCGGCGACGCGCTGGACGCCGAGATCGGCGCTGGTGCCCTGGATGGTCGGGAAGATGTTGCCGCCGTAGCGCTCGAAGATGCGGACCTTGAGCGAGTCGCCCGGGGCGACGATCAACCGCTGCGCCGGGGTCGTCGCACCGGCCGCCGAGACCGGGCGGTCGGGCGTGGGGGGCTGGCGATAGGCGACGACGGTGGTCGGGGTCAGGTCGATGACGTCGAACGGCAGCGCCTCGGTGCTGGTCGTCTGGGCGCCGCCCATCCACGGTCCGTCACCGGGCAGCGCCGTGCACGCCCCCAAGGCCAGGGAGATCAGAATGGCGATGGGTCGCGCGGCGGCGCTCAGCCGGCTGCAAACTGTCAAAATCGATCCCCGTCTAGGAATGGTAGGCACGTCAGGCGCCGCGCCACGTTCCTACCCATGATGTAGTTCAAGCCGGCAGTAATTAACCCGCATGGCCGCGACGGCGCAAGCGTTCGTCCGCCAGACCCGATGAACCGCCCTTCAGACGCTGCGACGCCGCCTCGACCGTCTCCAGCACGTCGAAAAGCGCCGTGAAACCGCTGACCAGCAGGCAGTCGGCCGCCGCCCCCGTGAAGCGGCAGAAGGCGATTTTGGCCCCGATCTCCTCGGCGTGGTGCAGGGCCCGGGCGAAGGCCCGGACACCGGCCGCGCTCATGTACGCGACATCGTGGCCATCGACGATCAGCCGCCCGCCGGGACGCATCGCGCCAATGATCAGGGTCTCGACGGCCCCCGAGGTCTCGGAGTCGATCTTTGCCGGAAGCATGACCGTGGCGATGTCACTCATGTCCTCACCTCATACGCCCTTGCCCGGCTGGGCATCCCCGCCGGGCTGCCAACCGGCCGCCAGGTCGGTGCCGCGCCAGTCGATCCGGTTGCGGCCCCGCCATGCCTCGATGGCCAGCCACGGTACCAGAAGTTCGCGGGCCAGGGCGGCCCCCCAGGCCTGTGGACCACCCGGCAGCCGGTAACGGGACAGGAACCAGCCCTCGGCCGCCAGCCACGCCACGCTGTGGCCCAGCAGGGCCGCGACGATCCATGCAATGGCGGTGCCGGACGCCGCCAGCGCCACCGCCAGGGCGATCCCCGAGGCCAGCCAGCCGATCACCGGCTCGAACAGGACGAGGGCCCGGACCTCCGGGCTGAGCTTGAGGCGGGTCGACCCCCAGCGGACCTGCCGGCGCCACACGTCGCGCCACGACCGCCGCCCGACCGGCATCGCCGGCGTGACGTTGGCCAGCCAGGTGGTCAGGCCGGCCTGGTCCCGGACAGTTCGCACAATGGAATAGTCGTCGGCCAGGTAGTTCAGGAAGCCGCGGTGTCCCCCGACCCGCTGCAGCACGTCGCGGCCGAGGATCGTGACGCCGCCCGACGCCACCGGCATGCCGAGACGGTCGGCGGCCAGCAGGAACCGGGCCTGGTGCCCGTTGATGTAGGCGCACTCCATGGCGCCGGCGAAGTTGCCGGGATGGGTGCCGACCTTGAGCGCCAGCACCAGCCCGACCTTGTCCGACAAGAGGGCCGCGGCGGCGGCCAGGTCGGCCTCGGTCACCGCGATGCCGGCGTCGCACAGCATGACGACGGGGCGGCTGGCCGCCTCGAAGCCCTTGCGCACGTTGTTGAGCTTCGGATTGAAGGTGTCGTCGCTGCCGACCAGGATCGTGGCCTGTGGCCAATGGGCGCGCACCGCGGCCACCGCCTCGTCGCTCTCCGACGTCACGCAGACCAGGATCTCGGCCCCGGCCTCGGCCAGACGCCGCAACGCCAGGACGTAGGGCTCCGAGGCGTCGCGCCGGCCGACCATCGGGGCGACCACGCTGAAGTCCGCCGCGCGGTGACGGACCGGCGCGGCCGGTCGCGACAGGCGCGCCAGCCCGGCGCTCAGCCACTGCACTCCCATCGTCACCGACCACCAGGACAGGCCGGCCCAGAAGAGCGCGCCGGCACTCATCGCCGGCTACTCGCTGGCCGAGAAGCGATGGATGTCGTCCTTTTCCATGGCGAGGGCGCGGTGGTAGGCGCGCGCCACGGTGCGGGGCTCTCCCTGGTCGCGGATGCGGCCGTCCTCGATCCAGACGGCGCGGTTGCACAGCCGGCGCACTTCGGACGGAGAATGAGACACGAACAGCAGCGTGCCCTTGGCGCGGAAGCTGTCGATCCACTCGAGGCACTTGCGCTGGAAGGTGGCGTCGCCGACCGCCAGCGCCTCGTCGACCACCAGGATGTCGGCCTCGACGTGGGCGCAGATCGCGAAGGCCAGCCGGGTGCGCATGCCCATCGAGTAGTGCTTGACCGGCTGTTCCATGTAGTCGCCGATGCCGGCGAACTCGGCGATCGAGCCGAACTTGTCAAGCAGCTCGGCCCGGGTCAGGCCCATCACCGCGCCGCCGATCATGATGTTCTCGCGGCCCGACAGCTCGCCGTCGAAGGTCGCGCCCAGCGCCAGCACCGGCGCCACCCGGCCGGTCACCCGCAGCTCGCCGTGGCTCGGGAGGGTCATGCCGCAGATGACCTGCAGCAGCGTCGACTTCCCGCAGCCGTTGCGGCCGAGGATGCCGACCGAGTCGCCCTTGTAGACGTCGAGGTCGATGTCGCGCAGCACCCAGAACGGCTTGTAGTACGTCTTGTACCAGCCGAGCATGACCTGCTTCAGCCAATCGCTCCGGTTGTGGTACAGCTGGTAGGCCTTGGCGAGGTGCCGGGTGCGGACGACGACCTCAGATGACGTCGACGATGACATTCCGATACCTGTCGAAAAACCAGTAGCCGAAGTAGAATGTAAAGATCGAGGTCGCCAGCATCCAGAGGACGACCAGCAGGTTGGGCGCCTGCCCTATCAGGACCAGGTCGCGCATCACCTCGACGTAGGCGGTCAGCGCGTTGAGGTAGATCAGGATGTTCCACGGCGCCGACATCGCGGTGTGCGGGAAGAACACCGGCGTCATGAACATGAACAGCGGCACCACGTTGATCATCAGGTAACCGGCGTCGCGGGTGAACGCGCCGATCGCGCACAGGAACCAGGCCAGCCCCATCAGGAAGGCCATCAGCGGGATGAACAGCAGCGGCATGAAGATCGTCGTCCACGGCAGGTGGCCGGTGACCACGACGACGCAGATCAGCATCACGACCGCGCCGATGCCGGTGTAGGCGGCGGCGCGCAGCGTCGAGATGACCGCCAGCATGTCGCTCGGGAAGATCGTCTTCTTGATGAAGTGGGCGTACTCGTGCAGCAGCATCGGCGAGCGGTACGCCATCTCGGAGAAGAAGTTGAACACGATGAGGCCGGCGAAGATGAACACCGCGTAGGCGGCCCGCTTGTTCGGCGCGTTCTCCGCGAACGGCAGCTGCATGCTGGTGGTGAAGGCGTAGGTGTAGACGACGATCGCGAGCAGCGGCGCCGCGACGGCCCACAGCCAGCCGCCGGCCGAGCCGGTGAACCGCACCCGCAGCTCGCGGCGCAGGATCGCCAGCACGATCTCCTTGTTGTAGATCACGTTGAGGAACGGCTTGAGGAGGAAGCGCCTGAACCTCTGGCTGGGGTCCAGCGCCTCGACCACGATCTCCTGGCCGTTGACGATCTTCACCGACGGCATGAGCCGCGAGTCTCCTTCCTGAAAGCGCTGGTGAGCCCGGTAGGGATCGAACCTACGACCACCTGATTAAAAGTCAGATGCTCTACCGCTGAGCTACGGGCTCGCTCCGGCCTGGCCCGGAGGGGCAGCCCTCCGCGCGGCGCCCGTATAAGATGGCAGGGAGCCCCGGTCAACGCGACTGCCCGTCCCCTCAGGGGGTGGCAAACTTGGCCTTGAGGCGCTGGAACACCCGCTTGGACACGAACTGGGAGGTGTCCCCGCCCAGCCGGGCGATGTCCTTGACCAGCGACGAGGCGATGAACTGGTGCCGGTCCGAGGCCATCAGGAAGATGGTCTCGATGTTCGGCTCCATCCGGGCGTTCATGTTCGCCATCTGGATCTCGTACTCGAAGTCCGACACCGCCCGCAGGCCGCGGATGATCACCGAGGCCCCGACTTCCCGGGCGAAATGGATCAGCAGCCCGTCGAACGGCACGACCTCGATCCGGTCGCGGTCGATCTCCGCGAACTCCTGGATCTCGTCCTTGATGATGTCGATGCGTTCCTCGAGCGAGAACAGCGGCCCCTTCCCGATGTTCGTCGCGGGGCCGATGATCAGCTTGTCCACCAGTCGCAGGGAGCGGCGAACCACTTCCATGTGGCCGCTGGTGATGGGATCGAACGTGCCTGGATACACGCCGACGCGGTTCAACGCCATGCCTGCCCCCATCTCCCCCTCGATTGGTGCGCCCCGGGCGCCGGCGATGTCTTAGCGGCACGCGCGGGCCTTATCCACCGTTTGTTTCGGAAGCGGGCTCGCCGCCACCGGGTCCGGCGCCGGAGTCCGAGCCGTTGTCGTCGCCGCCGGTCTCGCCTTCACCGTTGCCGTTCTCGGGCGCCTGCTCGTCCTCGTCCTCGCCGATGCGCACCGCGGACACCACGCGCTCGCCCTCGCTGACGTTCACGATGCGCACGCCGCGCGTGCCGCGTCCCGCGATGCGGATGCCGTCGACCGGGCAGCGGATCAGCGTGCCGCCGTCGGTCACCAGCATGATCTGGTCGCGGTCGCCGATCGGGAAGGCGGCCACCACCTCGCCGCCCTTGGCGAGGCTCATCAGCTCGACGCCCTTGCCGCCGCGGCCGGTGACCCGGTACTCGAAGGCCGAGGTCCGCTTGCCGAAGCCCGACGAGGCCACGGTCAGCACGAACTCTTCCTTGCGCTGCAGTTCCTCGAAGCGCTCGGCCGACAGGGTCGGCGCGGCGGTCGCTTCCTCGGTCCCGGGCGCGGCCTCCTCTTCCGCCGCCTCGCCCGCCTGCTCGGCCTGGCGCAGCGCGCGCGACTGGCGCAGGTAGCTGTCGCGCTCGTCGGTGGTGATGCCCTTGCCGCTGTCGAACAGCGACATCGAGATCACCTCGTCGCCCTCGGCCAGCGCGATGCCGCGCACGCCGGTCGAGGCGCGGCTCTGGAACACGCGCACCGTCGCGGCAGGAAAGCGCATGGCGCGGCCCTGGCGGGTCGCCAGCAGCACGTCCTGGTCCTCGCTGCAGACGCCGACGCCGATCAGCCGGTCGCCGGCATCGTCGCCCTCGAACTTCATGGCGATCTTGCCGCTCTGGTTGACGTTCACGAAGTCGCTGAGCTCGTTGCGGCGCACGAAACCGCGCGCGGTCGCGAACATGACGTGCAGCGTCGACCAGCTCGCCTCGTCCTCCGGCATCGGCATGACGGCGCTGATCGTCTCGCCCTCGGCCAGCGGCAGCAGGTTCACGAACGCCTTGCCGCGGGCCTGCGGCGCGCCGAGCGGCAGGCGCCAGACCTTGAGCTTGTAGACGATGCCGCGGCTGGAGAAG
>JAIUOX010000049.1 GCA_020160955.1 Pseudomonadota bacterium | reverse complement strand
GCGAGCTGGCGGCGCTGACCGTTCTCGTTCCAGCTGACGTAGTCCTCCCAGCCCGAGTACTGCTGGTAGTCGGCGTGGCAGTTCACCGCGTTGGGGCCGCAGCCGCAGGAGCCGTTCGGACCCAGGTTGCAGTCTCCGTGCGGGCCCGCGTCGCGGGTGTTTGCCGCCGAGCCCACCAGCGTCACCATGGTGCCGGGCGCGAACCACGGCTCGAGGGTCGTCTCTTCGGGCACGCCTCCATCACGCGTCACGTTGCTGCAGACGCGCGGCCTGCCGTCGGCCGAGAAGCCGTCCCAGTCGTCGCGCGCGTAGGCCCACTTGCCGGCGTGCACTGACGTGGGGGGACAGCGCTGCAGGCTGCGCTGCATCTGTGGCCCGTACTCGGGAGCGTCGGCCGTCGACGGCGTGAGCGGCACCGAGAACCACTCGCGGCCGTACTCGAAGAGCGTCGTGTAGAACTCGGGCTTGCGCAGCGTCGCGTCGATCGTGGCGCGGGTCTCGCGACCGCCCGCCTGCACGGCGAGCGCCATGTCCTGCAGGCTGCCCTTGGCGGTCACCTTGACGCTGGAAAGATCGGCCGCGCCGGCCAGTCCGTTGGCCGCCAGCGTGGCATCGAGCGCCAGGTCGGGACCCGGCCGCTCGACGGTGGCGCGCACCTCGAGACCCGAGACCGCGATCGTGCCGGCGCGCAGCCCGGTGCCGTCGGCGCGCACGGTCAGGGCTTCGCCGGCCGCCGCGGGATCGGCGGCGATCTCGACGTCGAGGGCGCCGGCCAGCGGCGTGCCGCTCAGCGCCGAGGCATCCTCCAGCCGGCCCACCTTGAGCCGGGCCTGGCCGGTGGCGCGTTCCCCGGCGATCGCGAAGTCGCGGACATCCAGCACCGCGCTCGCCCATTTGCCCTGGAAGCTCGGTACCCGCACGCCGCCCGAGGCATCGACGGAAAAGCGACCGTCCAGCGACACCGGCTGCTCGGCGAGGTCTCCGCCGAGGGTGAGCGTGCCGCTGGCCGCGCCGGACGGATCCATTCCCGCCGCCGCCGACAGCGTCAGGGTACGCGACACCACGGGCCCGCGCGCGAGGCCGCTCAGCGTGCCGTCGAGCTTGGCTTCCGTCCGACCGTTCGCGCGCGTCACGCGGCCGGCCACGCGCCCCGCGCCGGCCAGCGAAGCGTCGAGGACCGACAGCGTCGGCAGGTCGACGGCGAGGTCGAGCGTGCCATCGTTCCCGGTACCCTGCCCCGAAAGCGTCGCCTGTCCGGCCGCGCTCGCGATCCGGGCGTCTGTGAGGCGCCACGCGCCGCCCGCCTGCACCGATGCGTTCCCCGACAGGGTGATGGCCTCGCGCAGCGCCTCGGCCGAGACGCCTTCGACCTGGAAACCGTTGAGGGTGGCCTGCCAGGACGCCCGCGCGCCCTGCCTGTCGCCCGACGCCATGACGTCGAGCGCGGCCGTTCCCGCCAGCCGCCGCCCGGCCACGGCGGAGAAAGCCGAGAGGTCGGGCACGTCCAGGTGGGCCTTGCCCTCGCCGGTCCCGGTCGCCGTGACGTAGGACCCGCTTCCGGAAACCGTCGCGACGGCGGAGCGGACATCGAGGGCGCCGATGGTGATCTTGCCGTCGTCCAGGCGCACGCTCGTCCGCAGATCGAGCGCGCCGGGTTTCGGCAATCGCGGATCGAGAGCCGCGCCGGAAATCTCCTCGACGCGCCCCGTCAGGTCGACGGTTCCGCGCGCCGTGCGCGTGACGTCGGCAAGGTCGGCCTTGAGGTCGAGGCGCAGTCCCCGCCACGCCACGCCTGACGCCAGGCCCGCGAGCGCCGCGGGCTCCGGCGACCGGGCGGTCACCGAACCCACCAGCCGATCGGCCGCGCGATCGTAGCTGGCGGTGGCCTCGATGGTCTGCGGCCCGGATGTCACGCTCGCCTTCACGAGGTCGATCCGGCGGTCGCCCAGCACCGCGTCGGCCTCGACCCGGATCGGCTGGCGCAGCGCATCGGCCACCGGGCCGGCCGGCAGGCCGGGGCCCGCTCCCTCGAACCGCAGCGTCGCCGCCGTCGCCCCCTCGCGCGGCTGCCAGTCGAGCGTGCCATTGGCCGTCACGGCGTCGTCGGCCGAGACCTTGACCTGCGCCGTCCCGGCGCGCGCGTCCCCCTTGGCCTGGACGCGCAGCGCGAAGCCGCCGAGGTCGCGCCGCTCCAGCAGGACCGCCACCAGCCCGTTGGGTCCCTCGCTGACCGTCACCTCACCGTCGATCCAGGGCCGCTGCAGGTCGAAGCGCATGTCGGCCGCCAGCGTTCCCACCGGCCCGTCGGTCCGCCGGCCCGACAGTCGCAGGGTGCCCTCGGCCAGGCTGGACGGCACCGTGGCCGCCCCCGACAGCGTCCACCGCGACTCCGCGCCCACGAGGTCCTTGCCGAGCTGGAGGTCGGCGATCTCGAGGACTCGCAGGTCGATGCCGACCGGCAGCCCGATGCCGCCGCCCGACGCCGGGGCCGGTGACGGCGACGCCGCCGCGGACGGTACCGGGGACCGCAGCACCGACACGCGGCGCGCCGTCAGTTCGTCGATGCGCAGCTGCCCGCGCAGCAAGGGCAGGATGGACCAGCGCAGGCGCGCGTCCTCGACGGTCAGCCACGTTCCCTGCCGGTCGGCATAAGCGATGCGTCCGACCGCCAGGTCGGTCGGGAAGAAGCCGCCGAGGTCGCGGATCTCGAGGCCGCCCTCGGGGCCGGACGCCGCGCTCGACACCAGGCGCGCCACCAGCCGCTGGACCGGCGATGTCTGCAGCGCGACGAACAGCGCCAGCAGCACCGCCAGCAGGCCACCGACCGCGTAGAGGGAAACTCTCAGCGCACGCATCAGAAGGCCTGCCCAAGACTGACATAGAGCCCGAACGGCGGGTCGCCGTCGCGGCGGTTCAGGGGAAACCCGACATCGACGCGGACCGGGCCGAAGTCGGTGTAGTAGCGCGCGCCGACGCCGGCGCCGACCCGCGGCGGCAGCTGCGAGAAATCGGGAACGAAGTACGGGTAGGCGCTGCCGGCGTCGACGAACGCCACCGCGCCCCACGACTCGCCGATCCGCTGGCGCACCTCGACGCTGGCCTCGAACAGGCTGGCGCCACCCAGCGGGTTGTTGAAATTGTCGCGCGGACCGGCGCTCTGGTAGACGAAGCCGCGCACCGAGCCGCCACCGCCGGCGTAGAACAGCTTGTCCGGCGGGATGCCGCCGATGCTGACGGCCGGTTCGGTGCCGAGCGACAGCCGCGTCGCCAGCACCGTGCGCCCCGGCTCGGCGAGGTCGAGGTAGCTGCGGCCGGTCACCCGCATCACCGTGAAGAAGTCCCGGTCGTAGACCCACGGCGTGATGTCGAGGTCGACGCGGTACCCCTTGGTCGGGTCGGTGTCGCTGTTGGCGCGGTTGTAGAGCACCGACAGCGGCAGGCCGAGCAGCGCGTAGTCCATGGTGACGCCGTTGCGCGTGATCTTCGAGATCTCGCTCGAGAGGCCGAGGCGCGCCTGCCAGCGTGGCGAGAACACGCGGTCCAGCCCGGCATAGCCCACCACGGCGTTGCGCGTGTAGGCGTCGAGCACCTCGCGCAGGCCGGCCGCCTCCAGCCGCGCGTCCTGGCCACCCAGCCACCAGTCGGGCTTGCGGAAGGCGGCGCGGAACGCGAAGCCGGTGTCGAGGATCGCCATCCCCTGCCCGATGTGGTTGATCTCGGCGCTGAGCCGCAGGCTCTCGGCCTGGCCGAACAGGTTGCGGTGGGTCCAGTAGCCGTTGACCGAGAATCCAAGCTGGGTCTCGTAGGCGATGCCGAAGCCGATCGAGCGCTGCAGCCGGTCGGTCAGCGTCACGTCGATCGGCAGTTCGCCGTTGGCGTCGAGCGCCTTGGGCGACGTGATGCTGATGCTGTTGAAGACGCCCAGCGCGTTCAGCCGGCTGCGCAGCGCCTCGACCTTGGCCGGGTCGTAGGCCTCGCCCTCCTTGAACGGGACGCGGCGCTGCAGCCACACCGTGTCGACCTTCTCAGTGCCCGAGAAGCGCACCGGCCCCATCCGCGCCGGCGGCCCGGGCTCGACCGTGAAGGCGACCGTCATCTCCTGCGTGGCGTGGTTGACCACGGCGTCGCGGCCGACGCGGGCCAGCGCGTAGCCGTCCCGGCGCAGTTGCCCGAGCAGCTTCTCCTGGGCGGTCAGCACCGCGGCGGCGTCGGCCGGGTCACCCGCCGTCAGGCCCAGCGTGGCGCGGTCGATCACCGGCAGCGAGACCTGGCTGTTCGGCGGCCGCACGATGACGTCGCCGATCCGGTAGCGCGGACCAGTCGCGACCTTGAACGAGAAGGTCACCGGCTCCGCCTCGGGGCGGGCCTCCAGCGCGTCGAGCGCCGCCGGTTCGCCGATCGGCTGGCCGTCGACCTGCGCCTCGATGGTCGCGTCGTAGTAGCCGCGCGAACGCAACGCCGAGCGGATGCGGCCCTCGACCACCTGCGCGCCCTGCAGCAGGGCGAGGCTGTCGCCGGTCAGCGGCTGGTCCTTCTCGAACGACGACACGAGGTCCTTGAGGTCGCCCTGCATGCGCTCCTCGCCGGTCACCGCGAGGTCGATGCGGCCGTTGCGGGCGTCGCCGCTGCCGGGGAGCGCCAGGGCCAGCGCCGCCGCGATACCGAGCAGACCGATCAGGCGAGACGGACGGGAGGAAAGCAGGGACATGACCGGCATCGTCTAACGCTGTAGGCCGTTCCCCGGATGCGCGCCGCGACCGATTCGTGGCAATGTGCGGGGACGGAGAAGCATCGATATGACCGACCTGTGGATACGACCGAGCGGCGCCGCCCTGGGCGCCGACATTCACGGTGTAGACCTCTCGCGGCCGGTTAGCGACGCCCAATTCGCCGAGATCGCCGAGGCGTGGAAAATCCACCTCGTGCTGCGATTTTCAGGCCAGCGGATCGACGACCACCAGCTGATGGCCTTCAGCGCCCGGTTCGGCGAACTCGACCGCGTGCCGATCGCCGCCGCCCACGCCGAGCGCGGCGGCGCCGGGCTGGCGCCCGACGTCGCGCCGTGGGTCACGGTGATCTCGAGCATCGTGCAGGACGGCCGGCCGATCGGCGGCCTCGGCGCCTCCGAACTCGTCTGGCACACCGACATGTCCTACAACCCGCTGCCGCCGCGGGCCTCCCTGCTCTACGCCATCGAGGTGCCGCCAAGCGGCGGCGACACCAGCTTCCTCGACATGTACGCCGCCTACGAGACCCTGCCGGCGGCGCTGCGCACGGCGATCGACGGCCGGACCTGCATCCACGACTCCAGCCACAACTCGGCCGGCGAACTGCGCAAGGGTTTCCAGGAGACGATCGACGTCAGCCGCACGCCGGGCGCGGTGCACCCGCTGGTCCGCCTGCATCCCGCGAGCGGCCGCAAGGCGCTGTTCCTCGGGCGCCGGCCCAATGCCTACATCCACGGCCTGCCGGTCGACGAGAGCGAGACCGTGCTCGACGCGCTGTGGGCGCACGCCACGCAGGAGCGCTTCGCGTGGACCCAGAAGTGGCGGATCGGCGATCTCGTGATGTGGGACAACCGCTGCGTCATGCATCGCCGCGACGCCTTCGAGCCGGGTCTGCGGCGCCTGATGCACCGCACGCAGATCGTCGGCGAGCCGGTCGTCGCCGGCTAGTCGCCGCTCCGTGGCTGCTGGCCCGGCATCTTGACCGCGCTGTCGCGGCGCTCGGCCATCGGCTCCTCGAAGGCGCGCGGATAGCGATGCGGCTGGGCCGACACCGCGTCGAGCCGCGCCTTCGCCTCGGCCGGCAAGCGCCAGCCACCGGCTTCGAGCGTCTCCGAGAGCTGCCGCGCGCTGCGGGCGCCGACGATCGCGCTGGTCATGAACGGCTGGTCCATCACCCAGCGCAGCGCCACCTGGGCCGGCGAGCGGCCGATCTCGCGCGCCACGTCCAGCAGCGCCTGCAGGATCTCGCCATGGTTGGCCGCGAAGAAGCGCGACTGGAAGCCCCAGCCCTCGGCAGAACGCGTGCCCTCGCTGCGCAGGCTGCCCGGCTGGTAGCGTCCCGCCAGGTAGCCGCTGGCCAACGGCGACCACGCCACCAGCCCGACACCCTTGGCCTCGCAGGCCGGCACGATCTCCTCGTCGATGTCGCGCACCACCAGGCTGTACTGCGCCTGGTAGGCCTCGAACCGCGCCCAACGATGGCTGTCGGACAGCCACAGCGCCTCGACCAGGCGCCACGCCTCGTAGTTCGAGCAGGCCGTGTAGAGGACCTTGCCCTGGCGCACGAGGTCGTCGAAGGCGCGCAGCATCTCCTCGAGCGGCGTCTGCACATCGACGTGATGGATGTAGTAGACGTCGAGATGGTCGGTCTGCAGCCGCTGCAGGCTGGCCTCGACCGCCTGCATGATGTGCAGCCGCGACATGCCCGAATCGTTGGGCCGGTGTCCCATCGGGTTGAACACCTTCGACGCGACGACCGCGTCGGCCCGCCGCCCCTTCAGGGCCTTGCCCAGCAGGGTCTCCGACACGCCGCCGACGTAGGCGTCGGCGGTGTCGAAGAAGTTCACCCCGGCATCCAGCGCGGCATGGACCATCCGCACCGCCTCCGCCTCGTCCGCCCCGTTGCCGAAGGTCATGGTGCCGAGACAGATCTCGGAGACCTTGAGCCCGCTGCGTCCGAGGCGGCGATACTCCACGGTCAGAGACCCAGCATCGCCTTGGCCAGCACGTTGCGCTGGACCTCCGACGAGCCGCCGTAGATCGTGGTCTTGCGGTTGTTGAAGTAGCGCGGCGCGACGTCGTCGACGTAGCCACCACCGACCGGCACGATGTTGCTGTCGAAGTTGCGCAGCTCGGTGAACGGCGTGCCGTACCAGCCGACCGCCTCGACCGCCAGCTCGGTGACCTTCTGGCCGACCTCGGTGCCGCGCATCTTGACCACCGAGGCGGCGCTGCCCGGCGCGTCGCCGGTCTTGAGGCTCGAGTAGAACATCAGCTCGTTCATCTCGACCGCGTCGATCTCCATCTCGAGCGCCGCCATCTTCTCGCGCCACTTCGGGTCGGCCGACAGCGGCTCGCCGTTGTCGAACTGGCTGCGCGACAGCTCGGCGAGGTGGCGATAGGCCTTGCGCAGCCGCGGCCCGAAGGCCTGGCCGCCGCGCTCGAACTCGAGCAGGAACTTGGCGTAGGTCCAGCCCTTGTTCTCCTCGCCCACCAGGTTCTGCACCGGCACGCGGACATCGGTGAAGAACACCTGGTTGACCTCGTGGCGCATCGGCGTGCGCGTGCCGTCGACCAGGTAGATCGGGTCGATGCGGATGCCCGGCGACTTCATGTCGATCAGCAGGAACGAGATGCCTTCCTGCTGCTTGCCCTCATTCGACGTCCGCACCAGGCAGAAGATCCAGTCGGCGAAGTGCGCGTTGGTGGTCCAGATCTTCTGGCCGTTGACCACGTAGTGGTCGCCGTCGCGCACCGCCTTGGTGCGCAGGCTGGCGAGGTCGGAACCCGAGCCCGGCTCCGAATAGCCCTGGCACCACAGTTCCTCGGCGGCGGCGATCTTCGGCAGGAAGCGCTTCTTCTGCCAGTCGCTGCCGTACTTCATCAGCACCGGCGCGACCATCTTGATGCTGAACGACGACAGGTAGGGCGAATCGGCCCGCGCCATCTCCATCTCGAAGATGAACTTCTGCGTCGAGGTCCAGCCCGTGCCGCCGTACTCCTTCGGCCAGTTCGGGCACAGCCAGCCCTTGCCCGCCAGCTTCTTCTGCCACTGCAGAAGACGCTCCTTGGAGACGTGGCTGGACCGGCTGCGCCGGCTTTCCTCCGCCACTTCCGGCGGCATGTTGGCCTCGATCCAGTCGCGCACTTCCTTCTGGAAGGCCAACTCCTCGGCGTTGAATGCGAGATCCATCGATCAGAGCCCCAGCATGACTTTCGACATGATGCCCCGCTGCACCTCGGACGAGCCGCCGTAGATCGTCATCTTGCGGCCGTTGAAGTAGCGCGGCGCCAGCGTGTCGACCCCCTCGGGGCCGATCGGCTCGACGTTGGCGTTCCAGGCGCGCTGCTCGGGGAACGGCTGGGCGTAGTAGCCGGCCGCCTCGACCGCGAACTCCTGGACCTGCTGCATGACCTCGGTGCCGCGCAGCTTGATCATCGACGACAGCGGGCCCGGGTTCTGGCCGGCCGCCAGCTTCGAGTAGAACTCCTGCTCGAACATCTCGAGGCCGGAGATCTCGATGTCCATGCGCGCCAGCTTCTCGCGCCACGCGACGTCGCCCAGGATCGTGTCGTCGCCGGCCGGCATCGCCTTCGACAGGCGCATCAGGCGGTCGTAGGCGGCGCGCAGGCGCGGGCTGTACGGGTTGCCGCCGCGCTCGAACTCGAGCAGGTACTTGGCGTAGGTCCAGCCCTTGTTCTCCTCGCCGACCCGGTTCTCGACCGGCACCTTGACGTCGGTGAAGAACACCGAGTTGACCTCCTGGGTGCCGGCGCGGTTGCCGTCGGCGGTGATGATCGGCTCGACCGAGATGCCCGGCGTCTTCATGTCGATCAGCAGGAACGAGATGCCCTCCTGCGGCTTGCCCTCGGTCGAGGTCCGCACCAGGCAGAAGATCCAGTCGGCGGTCTGCGCCAGGGTCGTCCAGGTCTTCTGGCCGTTGACGATGTAGTGGTCGCCCTCGCGCACCGCGCGGGTGCGCAGGCTCGCGAGGTCGGAGCCGGAGCCCGGCTCGGAGTAGCCCTGGCACCAGATCAGGTCGGAGTTCAGCATCGGCGGCAGGTGGCGCGCCTTCTGCTCGGCCGAGCCGTACTTCATGATCACCGGCGCGCACATCTTGGGGCCGAACGGCGAGGTCGTGGGCGCGCCCGCGCGGGCCATCTCCATCTCGAAGATGTACTTCTGCGTGGTGGTGAAGCCCGGGCCGCCGAACTCCTTCGGCCAGCCGGTGCACAGCCAGCCCTTCTTGGCCAGGCGCTTCTGCCAGTCGACCAGGCGTTCCTTCGGCATGTAGGCGTTGCGGCTGACCTTCAGCTCGCCGACGATCTCGGGCGTCAGGTTGTCCTTCAGCCAGTCACGCACTTCCTTCTGGAAGGCCAATTCTTCCTTGCCGAACGTCAGGTCCATCGGGGGCTCCTTTATGGGGCGCGAAAGTAGCGCGCCGGGTTCCGCGCCGTAAAGCGCCGCTCAGCCGGCCTTCCTGCCGAGGTGCGGAAACATCGCGAGCTTCGCCGCCTCGTCCATCTCGGCCTTGAAGGCGTGCTTGTCCTTCAGCGCCAGCGCCCGGACCGCCGCCGGGCGGGCATTGATCTCGGCGAGGTGCCGCTGGACCGAGGGGAACCGCGCCGGCGCCTCGGGCCCCAGCACGAACGGGATCAGCCGCGACCAGCCCCACACCGCCATATCGACGATCGAGTAGCCGTCGCCCACCATGTAGCGCCGGCCGGCCAGCCGGGCCTCGAGGATGCCCCAGTGCCGCTCGGCCTCGAAGGTGTAGCGGTTGACCGCGTACTCCTTGGGCTCCGGCGCGAAGTTGCGGAAGTGCACGGCCTGGCCCGAGTACGGGCCGATGCCGGACGCCACGAACATCAGCCACGACAGCATCTCGCCGCGCGCCTTGAGCGATGTACCGGGCAGGAACTGGCCGGTCTTCTCGGCGAGGTAGAGCAGGATGGCGTTGCTGTCGAACACGGTGGCGCCGTCGTCGACGATCGCCGGCACCTTGGCGTTGGGATTGATCGCGAGGTAGGCCGGCGCGTGCTGCTCGCCCTTGCGGGTGTCGACCGGCGCCAGCTCGTACTTCAGCCCCATCTCCTCGAGGCAGAGCGCGACCTTCATCGGGTTGGGCGCGAGGTTGTAGTAGAACTTGATCATCGCCGCTCTCCTATTCCGGCTTGGCGCCGGATTGCTTGATCACCGGGTCCCAGAATCCCATCTGGTCGTCGTAGAACTTCTTGGCGGTCTCCGGCGTCGAATCGACCAGCTCGATTGCCAGTTCCTGCGCCCGCTTGATGACCTCGGGCTGCTTCAGCACCTGGTTGAAGGCGGCGTTCAGCTTGTCGACGATCGGCCGCGGCGTGCGGGCCGGCGCGAAGGCGGCGTACCAGGTGTTGATGGCGAAGGCGAAGCCCGCCGCCTCCTGCACGGTCGGCACGTCGGGCAGCTGCGGCAACCGCTTGTCGGCGGCGACCGCCAGCACGCGGATCTTGCCGCCGTCGATGAAGCCCTTGCTCGACTGCAGCGTGTCGAGCTGGAAGGCGTGCCGGCCGGCGATCAGGTCGACCATGCCCTGCGCCGAGCCGCGGTAGGGCACGTGCAGCGCATCGCCGCCGGCCCGCTTGGCCAGCAGGTAGCTCGCCATGTGGATCATGCCGCCGTTGCCCGACGAGGCGTAGGAGTACTTGCCGGGATCCTTGCGCAGCATCTCGACCAGCTCGGGCAGCGTCTTCGCGCCATCGGCCGGCACCACCACGATCAGCGGCACGCTGGCGACGTAGGCGATCGCCTGCAGCCCGTTGACCGGGTCGTAACCCAGTTGCGAGCCGTACAGCGCCGGCGCCATCGCCATGGTCGAGGCGCTGAACAGCAGCGTGTAGCCGTCGGGCTTGGCCTCGGCGACCATCGCGGTGCCGATGTTGCCGGTCGCGCCGGGCTTGTTCTCGACCACGACCTGCTGCCCCAGCACGTCGCCCAGCCGCTGCGCCAGCAGCCGGCCGACGACGTCGGTCGGGCCGCCCGGCGCGAACGCGATGACCATGCGGATCGGCTTATCGGGATAGCCGGCTTGCGCAACCGCGGTCCCCGACAGCGTCGGCCCGAGCGCGGCACCGGCGAGCGCGGTACCGGCGATCCCGCCCAGCGCGGCGCGCCGCGTGAGGCGGACGGCATTGATTGTCATTTTCTTCCTCCCTGACAGCGGCACTCTACGGGCCGTGCCCCGCGAGGCAAGCGCGGGAGGAAGCGGTGCGAAACGCCCGTCCGGTCAGGTCGTGGCGGGGCCGTTGCCGGCCGGCCGGCCGCCCTTCCCGGCCGCGTCCGCCGCGGCCTGGCGGAGTTGGCGGGCGCGCTCGATCCGGTTCTGCAGGGTCCGCCAGCGCCGCCGCGGCTGCCGCCGCGCGTCCTCGCGGGTCTTCGACACCGTGACGCCGCCCTGCTCTCCGACCGACATGCTCGCCTCCCCAGCACAGGTGCCGCGACGCTAGGGCGCGCGGCCGGCCCGTTCTGTGGGATTCGTCACCGAGGCGTCAGACGGCGATCACCACGCCGTCGTGGCCGGGGTCGGCACCACCGTCGAGGCCGTCCTCGTGGATGCGGATCGCGTGCACGGCGGCGAACCCGAACGTGTAGGGACTGCGCACCACCTTGTAGCCCTGCCCCTCCAGCTCGCGCTCGACCCGTCCCTGGATGCGGTTGGAGATGTCGATGGCGTTCGAGGTCGCCGAGAAGCGCGGCGCGCTCACCGCCTCGACCATCGTCATGTCGAAGTCCAGCGCGTTCAGGATGACGTGCAGCACGCCCATCGCAATCTGGGTCGCGCCGGGCGCGCCGATCACGAGGTGGGGCTTGTCGCCCTTGAACAGGATCGACGGCACGACCGAGCTGAAGCGCGCCTTGCCCGGCGCGATCGATCCGGCGCGGCCGGGCCGCGGGTCGAACACGCCCATGCAGCCGTTGTACATGAAGCCCAGCCCCGGCGTGACGACACCCGACGGCATGCCCAGCGAGTGGGTCATGGTGAAACAGTTGCCGTCGCGGTCGTGGACCGAGATGTGCGTGGTGTCCTTGGTCGGCGTGCCGGAATTGAAGCGCGGCACCTCGGCCTTGATCCCGCGCCGGATCTCCTCGGCGGCCCTGGCCGCGTAGCCCTTGTCGACCAGGCGGCCGACCGGCACGTCGACGAACTTCGGATCGCCGACATGCGCGTCCTTGTCGATCGTCGCGCGCTTCATCGCCTCGCTGACGACGCGCAGGTACTCCGCCGAGTTGTGCCCGATCTTCCGGAGGTCGAAGTTCTCGAGGATGTTCAGCATCTCGAGCAGCATGACGCCGCCGCCCGGCGGCTGGTTGGTCGAGACCCGGTAGCCGCGGTACTCGCCCCACAGCGGCGCGTTGCGCACCGGCGTCCAGGCCGCGAGGTCCTCGGCGGTCAGGAGCGCGTCGTTGCGCTTCATGTCCTCGACGATCGCCCGGGCGATCTCGCCGGTATAGAAGACGTCGGCGCCGCCCTTGGCGATGGCGCGCAGCGTCTGGCCATAGTCGCGGTTGACGACGCGGTCGCCGACCCGCTTGGGCGTGCCGTCGGCCCGGCAGTAGAGCGCCCGCGCGGCCGGCGTGAACCCGGTGCGTTCGTGGTTGGGCGCGCGGCCGAAGTCGCCGTCGTCGCTCCACCAGTAGGCGACGTGCGGCCGCACCGTCCAGCCGCCCTCGGCCCACGCGATCGCCGGATCGACGATCCGCGACCACGGCAGGCGGCCGTGCTCCTTGTGCGCCTCGTAGTACATCCGGAGGTTGGCCGGGGCGCAGATCGAGCGGTAGCCGATGTCGTTGACCCGGCCCTTGAGGATGAAGCCGTAGCCGTCGCGCGCCTCGCTCTCGATCAGGTTGGCCCACATGTCGGGCCGCGCCCCGAGCGGCGCCGGCGCGTGGGCATCGTAGTAGCCGTGGAACTTCTTGCCCGGCATGTAGACGCCGCACGAGCCGAAGCCGGCGATGCCGCACATCAGCGGGTCGACCACGCCCTGCACCAGCGCGCAGGCGATGCCCGCGTCGACGGCGTTGCCGCCCTCGCGCAGCACGTCGGCGCCGGCCTCGGTCGGCTCCGGCTGCGGGGCCACGATCATCGCCTGGTTGGCGTAACGCACGTTCTCGTTCCTCCCGGGATTTCGCCGCCGATCATGACGGCGCCGTGCCCCCCGGGTCTACCGTCCGCCTCAGTCCCAGCCGTTCCTCTTTCGCAGCACGGCCGTCGCCGGCGCGAGCGCCAGCCCCTTGCCCTGCGTCGTCGGCAGCCACTCGGCCAGCGCCACCAGCGTGGATTCGTGGGGATGGCCGATCACCACGACGAAGCCCTGGCGCCGCGCGATCGCCTCGGCCTCGGCCAGCTTGCGGCGCACCGAGTCGAGCGATTCGTCGTCGTCGAGGAAGACGTGGCGCACGATCGACGGCACGCCGGTCTCGTGGGCCACCGCGTCGCCCACCGACTGCGCCGAGGTCCGCGAGTCGAGGAACATCAGGCCGCGCCCCTTGAGCTGGCGCAGCACGGTCTCCATGCCGGGCCGGAAGGTCGTGAACCGGCTGCCCATGTGGTTGTTGACGCCGGCGAAGCCCTCGAAGCTGTCGAGCGCCGCGGTCGTGCGCGCGCGGATCTCGGCGTCGGTCAGCGAGACCAGCAGCGCGTTGGGACCCGGGTCGTTGCGGCCGTTGGGCTCCATCGGCAGGTGCAGCATCAGCTCGTGCCCCCTGGCGCGCGCCGCCCGCGCCTGCTCGCGCAGGTCCTTGGCATAGGGCAGGAAGGACATCGTGAGCGGTCCCGGCAGTTCCCAGGCGCGCTTCGAGCGCGGCCGGTCCAGCCCGACATCGTCGATCACCACGGCGACCAGCGGCCGGCTGTTGAGATCGCGGAACGGCACGGCGTTGCGCCGCCACGCCTCGCCCGTCGCGGACGCCGCCGCGGGCTGCACGCGCGGCCGCGGCTTCTCCTCGAAGCTCGGCCGCGCCTGGCCGGGCTCGACCTCGGTGTACTTCGGCAGCTCCGGCAGGTCCTCGATGCGGGCGTAGCGCGGCGCCGGCTCGGCCGCCGGAGCGCCCTTCCGCATGTCGTCGAGGGCTTCGCGCGCGACCTGCTCGACGTCCCGCCGGTCGAGGCTCTGGGCCAGGAAGTAGCCACCGACAAGACTGCCACCGAACAGCAGCAGCACGCCGAGCACGATCGCCAGCCAGCGGCGCGCGCGCAGGCGGCCGGACAGCGCCGCGAGGCGCCGCGCGACCCAGCCGTCGGGCGGCGGCGGGGACCGCGGACTCCTTCTGTTCGCCTTCCCGGTTCTGTTCTTCCTCGACGCCATCTAAGCGATTCGCCCTAACACCTTGGTTTCGCGCCTTTATTTTGCCTTAGTGCAGCGCTTCCGAGAAAACAAAAGATACAATCGGTCACGCCAAGGTCACGACAGCGGCGCCGTCGACTTCACGATGCGGATATCGGGCTCGCCGGCGCGGCCGCCCTCGCGCACGAACCCCATGCGCTTGGTCAGGTCGAGCATGCGGTGGTTCTCGCGCAGGACATGGCCGACGACGCGCTGGATGCCGCGCGCCCGCGCGTACTGCAGCACGTGGTTGAGCAGCAGCGTGCCGTAGCCGTGGCCCTTGCGGTCCGACGCGATCAGCAGGGCGAACTCGGCCTGCTCGAAACCCGGGTCGGAGGCCAGCCGGCCGACGCCCAGGAACTCGCCGCCGTCGATCAGCAGGAACGCCATCTCCCGGTCGTAGTCGATCTGCGTCAGGCGCGCCGCGAGCTCGTGCGTGAGCTCGCGGATCGGCCCGAAGAAGCGCATGCGGATGTCTTCCGGCGTGAGCCGGCGAAAGAACAGCTGCAGCAGCGGCTCGTCGTCCGGCCGGATCGGCCGGATGAACAGCTTGCGGCCGTCGCGGTCGATCGTCTCGGTCTCCAGTTCGACCGGGTACGGCCGGATGGCGAAGCGCGCCGCCCTCTCCTGCCCCGCCGGCCGCCGCACGACGATGCGCGAGTCGAGGGCGATCACGCCCTGGTGGTCGACCAGCAGCGGGTTGATGTCGAGCTCGGCGATCTCGCTGACGTCGGCGATCAGCTCGCTCAGCCGGATCATCGCCTCGCCGACCGCGCCGCGCGCGAACGGGGCGCGGCCGCGGAAGCCGCGCAACAGGCGGTCGATGCGGGTGCGGCTCAGCGCGTCCTCGGCCAGCACCGGGTCGAGCGGCGGCAGCGCCAGCGCGCGGTCGTCGACCACCTCGGCCGCGACGCCGCCGTGGCCGACCATCAGGATCGGCCCGAACACCGGGTCCTCGGCGGCGCCGAGGATCAGCTCGATCGCGTCCGGCCGCTTGATCATCGGCTGGACGACGAAGCCCTCGATGCGGGCGCGGCCGGCCAGCCGGCGGACCCGCTCGGCCATGTCGCGCGCCGCGTCGGCGACCGCCTGCTCCGACGACAGGTCGAGCGCGACGCCGCCGACGTCGCTCTTGTGGCTGATGTCGCGCGACAGGATCTTGACCGCCACCGGGAAGCCGACGCGCCGCGCGATCTCGACCGCGGACGCGGCGTCGTGGGCGACCTCGGTGGGCACCACCGGGATGCCGTAGGCGGCCAGCACGGCCTGCGCCTCGGGCTCGGTCAGCACCTCCCGCCGGTCGGCCAGCGCCCGGTTGACGATGGCCCTCACCGCCTGGATGTCGGAGCGCGCCTGGGCGACCGATGGCGGCGTGCGCTGCAGGGCGCGCTGGCCGCGGCGGTACTGAACCACGTGCATGAAGCCGCGCACCGCGCGCAGCGGCGTGTCGTAGGCGGGAATGCCGGCCTGGTGCAGGACATGGCGGCCGGCCTGCGCCTCGGGTCCGCCGATCCAGCAGCCGATCACCGGCACGACGCGGGCGCCGGCCGCGCCGGCCACGGCCCGCGCCGCCTCGACCGACGAGGTCAGCGCGGTCGGCACGTTCATCGCCAGCACCGCGCCGACGCCGCGGTCGTCGGCCAGAGCATCGAGCGCGCGGGCATAGCGCGCGCCGTCGGCGTCGCCGACGATGTCGACCGGGTTGCCGCGCGACCAGCCGGTCGGCAGCGACCGCTCGAGCTGGCCCAGCGTGCGCGGCGACAGGGTCGCCAACTCGCCGCCCTCGTCGAGCAGCAGGTCGGTGGCGATGATGCCCGTGCCGCCGCCGTTGGTCAGGATGGCCAGCCGCTCGCTGCGCGGCGTGATCGAATGGCCGAGCGTCTCGGCGGCATCGAACAGTTCGCCCAGCCCGTGCACCTCGACCAGGCCGGCGCGGGCGAAGGCGGCGTCGTAGACCGCGGCCGAGCCAGCCATCGCGCCAGTGTGCGAGGCCGCCGCCTTGGCCGCCGCGGCGTGGCGGCCGGCCTTCAGAACGATCACCGGCTTGATGCGCGCGACGCTGCGCGCCGCCGACATGAACTTGCGCGCCGCGGTGATGCCCTCGACGTACATCAGCACCGCGCGGGTGTCGTAGTCGCGGGCCAGCATGTCGAGGATGTCGCCGAAGTCGACGTCCGCCATGTCCCCCATCGAGACGAGGTGCGAGAAGCCGATGTTCTGCGCCGTGCCCCAGTCGGCCAGCCCGGCCAGCACGGCGCCGGACTGCGCCACGGCGGCGATCCGGCCCGGCTTGAGACCGGCCGGTCCGAAGCCGGCGTTGAGGCCGAGCCGCGGCGCGGCGTAGCCGATGCAGTTCGGTCCGACGATGCGCATCAGCCACGGCTTGGCGGCGTCGAGGATGCGCTGCCGCCAGCGCGGCATGTCCTGGCCCATGCCGGAAGTGATGACGACGGCGACCCGGGTGCCGAGCTGGCCCAGCTCCATGACCAGCCGCGGCACGCTGGCCGGCGGCGTCATGATGACGGCGAGGTCGGGCGGCGCCTTCAGCTCGCGCACGCTCTTCAGGACAGGCCGGCCCTCGATCTCGCCGCCCTTCAGGTTGACGAGGTGGATGTCGCCCTTGAAGCCGCCGCCCAGCAGGTTGCGCGTCACCGCCTCGCCGACCGACCCGGGACGGGTGCTGGCGCCGATCGCCACGACCGAGGCCGGCGACAACAGCTTGTCGAGGTTGCGGGTAGACATCGTTCCCTTGCGCGGACGGCCTTCCGGTTCAAGCCATGCCAGCGAATCGTGACAGGGACAAGGCCGCCACCGTCGCAGCCTTGTTCACAGGGTCGGCCCGTTCATCAGCACGAGGCCGGCCACGATGATCACCGCGGCGGCGACGCGGCGATGGCCGAACGGCTCGCCCAGCAGCAGCGTGCCCATCAGGGCACCGAACAGCACCGAGGTCTCGCGCAGCGCCGCGACCTGCGCCATCGGGCCGAGCGCCAGCGCGTAGATCGCGATGCCGTAGCCGGTGTTGGCGATGCCGCCGCCGATCACGCCGCGCCACCACGTGCCGCGCAGGTGCTGGACCACGGCGCGCGGCCGCAGCACGAGGGCCAGCAGCATCAGCCACGGCCCCTCGATCACGTTCAGCCACGCGATGTACGACAGGCGGTGGGCGAAGGTCGGACCGGCGGCGCGCACGCCGAGGCCATCGGCGATGATGTAGCCGGCGATGGTCACGCCGGTCAGCACGGCGAACAGCGTCGCCAGGCCGTGTCGGCTGCCCGGCCGCGGCACCACCGAGCGCAGCGGCATCGCGAGCGCGACCAGCCCGCAGCTGAGCAGCACCACGCCGACGATGTCCTGCGCCCGCAACTGCTCGCCGATCAGGCGGCCCGACACCACCGCCACCAGCAAGGGCCCCAGTCCCCGCGCGATCGGGTAGGTGTGGCCGAGGTCGCCGTAGGCGTAGGCCTTCAGCAGGAAGGCGTAGTAGACCATGTGGATGGCGACCGAGGCGAACAGGTAGGGCCACGCCCCGGGCTCGATCATCGGCACGAACGGCACGACGCACAGGCCCATGACGGAGCCCGTGATCATGATGACGCCGAAGGTGGTGAGGCGGTCCGACCGGTCGGCCTTGAGGAGCGCGTTCCACGACGCGTGCATCAGGCCGGCCAGCAGCAGCAGCCCGATGATGAGGGGGGAAACGACCAAGAGCGGCTTTCTGTCTTGTTTCCGTGACACTACCCCAAGCGCACCGCGGGCGCTAAGATCAAGTCATGCTCCTGCTCATCGATAACTACGACAGCTTCACCTACAACCTCGTCCACTTCCTGGGCGACGTCGGCGCGCGCTGCGAGGTCCATCGCAACGACCAGATCACGGTCGACGAGGTGCTGGCCCGCAAGCCGGCCGGCATCGTGCTGTCGCCCGGCCCCTGCACGCCCAACGAGGCCGGCATCTGCATGGACCTGATCCGCGCCGCGGCGAAGGCGCAGGTGCCGCTGTTCGGCGTCTGCCTCGGTCACCAGGCGATCGGCCAGGTGTTCGGCGGCAAGGTGGTGCGCGCCCCGGTGCCGATGCACGGCAAGCTGTCGGGCGTCACCCACAAGGGCCAGAGCGTGTTCGAGGACATCCCCTCGCCGTTCCAGGCGACGCGCTACCACTCGCTGATCGTCGACCGCGACGGCTTCCCGGCGGAACTCGAGGTGACGGCCGAGACCGGCGACATCGTCATGGGCCTGCGCCACCGCACGCTGCCGATCCACGGCGTGCAGTTCCATCCCGAGAGCATCGCCTCGGAGCACGGCCACAAGATCCTCGAGAACTTCGTGAAGATCGCCGGCGACCATCCCAGCCAGCAGAAGCGCCGCGCCGCCTGAGACGGACGGTCAGGGCGCCACGGCGAGTTGCGGTGGCGTCGCGCCGGCTATTTCCTGGATCAGCTTCTTGGTCAGGGCGCGGCCGAAGTCGGCGTGGCTCTCGGCGGCGACCGTGAAGGCGCCGTAGCCGCCGATCACGTTGTCCTGGAAATACTTCTCCAGTCCGCCCGGCGGGTTGGTGTGCTCGGGCCGGAACGACTCCTCGATCGGCGTCAGGATGACCAGGGCGTTGATCGTCACGCCCTTGGCCAGCGCCTCGTCGCGCGCGCCCTGCACCGGCCGGCCGGAGTTGTTGTTGCCGTCGCCCGAGATGTCGATCACGCGCCGCTCGGCCTGGAACGGCGCGCGCTCTAGCTGGGCCATCGAGAAGTCGATGGCGGCGCTGATCGAGGTGCTGCCGGCGAAGGAGCGCGGCGCCTCGACCAGCCGGTCGCCGAAATCGCGTGCCGCCTTGCCGTCGCCGATCGCCATCCAGTCGACGACGACCGCCTGCTGGCCGGCGGTGGCCCATTCGAGGAAGCAGACCGCGATGCGCCGGTTGGGACCGGACGTCATCGCCCTCACGACCTCGGGATGGGTGATAGCCGCGGCGGCGCCCTCGCGTTGCAGGCGGAACTTCGGCTCGGTGACGCTGCGCGACACGTCGGCGGCCAGCACCAGCAGGAGGTCGACGGGCTCGGCCGCCCGCAGCGGCCCTGCGCCCACCGCGGCGAGGGCGAAGGTCACGACGACCAGGGCCACCCTGGCCACGCGCTTCGGGAAGGACACCATGGCCGCACGGTGCGGCATCGCCTGCGGGCTGGCAAGCCCGAGCGGATCTAGCCGGCTGACCGGGAAACCGGTGCGTCCGCGGCCTCGCGCTCGAGGCCCGCGGTGTCCACGACCAGCGCCTGGCCCGCCGCCGTGCCGACCACGCCGGCCCGCTTCCAGCCGCTCAGCGTGCGCGTGACTTCCTCGCGCGACACGAAGGCCAGGGCGGCGATGTCGGCATGGGTGATTGCCCGGTCGATCACCGTCTGGCCCTCGCCGATCGGTTCGCCCAGCATCGAGGCGAACTCGAGCACCGAGCGGGCGATGCGTTGCCGGGCATTGAGCAACCCGCCCCAGGCGGCGTTGTCGGCGGCCTGCCGCAGCTTGCCGGCCAGGATGCCGACCAGCGCCCTCTCGACCTCGGGATGCCGGGCCCGGACGTCCGCGAAGCTGGCGCTGGAGATCGCCATGGCGTGGCAGTCGGTGAGCGTGGTCGCGCTGGTCGAGTGCGGCTGCCCGTCCATCAGGCCGAGCGCGCCGACCAGCACGCCCTTGCCCTGCAGCGCCAGGATGCGTTCGTGTCCCTGCGAGGTCGACACCGTCAGCTTGACCACGCCCTTCAGCATGAACCAGCAGGTGACGACCGGGTCGCCCTTGCTGAACAGCAGGGCACCGCGGCGCAGGCTGACCGGGCGGGCATCGCGCACCAGCTCGGCCATGACCGCCGGCGGAAAGGCGGCCGTGACCTCCGGCCGCGTCTCGGCGGGAGCGGACGGTACGGGGCGGACCGGACCACCGGTCCGTAAAGCAAACTCACCAGGACGTGCCGACGGCACAGAAACTGGCGAACCAAGCGCGCGAGCGATGTGATCGGCCATGAATCTTCAGTAGGTCCGAGAAGTGCCTGTCGCCACACAATTTTCACAGTATCTTCAGCGATAATGCGGAGAATCACGGGTTCGCCGGTCCGTCCCGTTCTTGCTTCACTTGCCTGACAACAAGTCGCGACTTCAGCGGCCCGGCGCGCGGTCGGCCGCCTTCAGCCCCAGGATGTAGCCGATCAGGTCGGCGCGCTGCGTCTCGGTCAGCCGGAACATCGGCATCCCGGCATGCGGCGTGGTCAGCGCGATGGTCAGGGCGGTCGCGGTCATGCCCGGCGTCGCGGCGAGCGCGACGAAGCCCGGGGCCTTGGGATTGGGCGACCGGGTCGCGGGCGCCAGCACGTCGTGGCACTCGCTGCAGACCTGCCGGGCCAGCGCGAGGCCCGGGCCGGCATCGCCGACCGTCTGCGCCGCCGCCCCTCCGACCGAGCAAGCTGCGAGGACAAGTCCAAGAACACAGGAAAAGCGTCCGTTCATGACCGGATGATCCTTCCGGTTACCGCTCGCTCCCTTGAGCCAAATCAATCGTGCCGGGATACTTCGGCTCCCCGGAGGAGACCGTCATGATCAAGGGCCTGCACCACAACGCCTATCGCTGCCGCGATTCCGAGGAGACCCGCCGCTTCTACGAGGACTTCCTCGGCCTGCCACTGGTCAACGCGTTCAAGATCGAGACGACCATGACCGGCCGCAGCACCGGCAGCGGCGTCCTGCACTCCTTCTTCCAGATGGACGACGGGTCGGCGCTGGCGTTCTTCGAGGCCCCGGACATGCCGTTCGAGTTCAAGGAACAGCACGACTTCGACCTCCACATCGCGCTCGAGGTCGAGCCCGACGTGCTCGAGGCGATGCTGGCGAAGGGTCGCGCCGAGGGCCGCGAGGTCCGCGGCATCGCCGATCACAAGTTCATCCGCTCGATCTACTTCCGCGATCCCAACGGCTACGTCATCGAGTTGTCGGCCAAGGTGCCGGGCCAGGAAGCGGCGATGGACCCGAAGGCCAGCCGGGCGCGCGAGCACCTCGACGCCTGGCAGAAGGGCAAGCGCGGCGCCCGCGCCGGCTGATCGTCAACCGAGCCGGCGCCGGTACAGCGCGATCAGCCGCTCCCAGTGCCGCTCGGCGGCCGGCTTGTCGTAGCACCAGCGCTGCGGGAACGCGAAGCCGTGGTGCACCGTCGGGTGGACTTCGAGCTCGCCCGCCGCGCCCGAGGCGTCGAACAGCTTCCTGAGTTCCTTCACCATGTCGGGCGGCGCGAGGTCGTCGTGCTCGGCGCAGGAGATGTAGAGCTCTGCCCTGCCCTTGCCCAACGTGAGGTGCGGGCTTTCCACCGCGTCGCTCACCAGCCACGTTCCGTAGAACGAGGCCGCGGCGGCAATGCGGTCGGGATAGCGCGCGGCCGCGGCGAGCGCATAGGGGCCGCTCATGCAGTAGCCGTGCGCGCCGACCGGTCCCTTCTTCGCCGCGGCCTGGCCGTCGGCGAAGGCGATCAGCGCCGCGACATCGTCCATCACCGGCGGGATCGTCATCTTCGTGCGCACCGCGCGCATGCGCGTGTGTTCGGCGCTGCCGTGCTCGAGGACGTCCGGACCGTACTTGGTATCGCGTCCGGCGCGGTAATAGAGGTTCGGCAACAGCACGTAGTAGCCGACCGTCGCCAGCCGGCGGGCCATGTCGTACAGCTCCTCGCGGATGCCGGGCGCATCCATCAGGAACAGCACCGGCGGGTACGGGCCGCCGCGTTCCGGATGGCAAACGAAGGTCTCCATCGCGCCATCCCGGGTCGGGATGTCCAGTGTCTTCTCGATCATGGCCCGGCGTTCTCCTCCTGCTCGCGCTTTGCAGCATGCCAGCACCTTGCTAGGCTCGGCTCAACTACAAAGCCTTGGGAGTGAAACGAAATGAGACGTGGATTGATGGGATCGGCGATGCTGTGCCTCGCCGCCGCCTGGAGCCTGCCCGCGCAGGCGCAGCTGTCCAACGACACGGTGAAGATCGGCGTCGCGACCGACCTGTCGAGCCTTTACGCCGACATCAACGGGCCTGGCGCGGTGCTGGCCGCGCAGATGGCGATCGAGGACTTCGGCGGCACCGTGCTCGGCAAGAAGATCGAGTTCGTGTCGAGCGACATCCAGAACAAGGCCGACGTCGCCGCGACCACGGCGGGCCGCTGGTTCGACAACGAGAATGTCGACGTGATCCTCGGCGCCGGGGCCTCGTCCTCGTCGATCGCCGTGGCCAACGTCGCCGGCGAGAAGAAGAAGATCTTCCTCGCGCCCGACCCGGCCTCGTCGGACATCACCGGCAAGCTCTGCAATCCCTACACCGTGCACTGGGTGTACGACACCTCGGCGCTGGCCAACGGCACCGGCTCGGCGGTGGTCAAGGCCGGCGGCAAGAACTGGTTCTTCCTGACCGCCGACTATGCCTTCGGTTACGCCCTGCAGCGCGACGTCGCGGCGGTCGTGACCAAGAACGGCGGCAAGGTGCTGGGCGAGGTCAAGCACCCGATCAACACCAACGACTTCTCGTCGTTCCTGCTGCAGGCGCAGGCGTCGAAGGCGCAGATCATCGGTCTCGCCAACGCCGGCGGCGACACCATCAACTCGATCAAGCAGGCGGCCGAGTTCGGCATCGTCAAGGGCGGCCAGAAGCTGGCCGGCCTGCTGGTGTTCGTGAGCGACGTCCACTCGCTGGGCCTCGAGCGCGCCCAGGGCCTGTCGCTGACCGAGGCGTTCTACTGGGACCTCAACGACAAGACCCGCGCCTTCTCCAAGCGCTTCGCCGAGCGCTTCAAGGGCAAGATGCCGACCATGGCGCAGGCCGGCTTCTACTCGGCGGTGCTGGCCTACCTCAACGCCGTGAAGGCGGTGGGCACGGACAATCCTGAGAAGGTCATGGCGAAGATGAAGGAAGGCACCTGGGACGACCCGGTGTTCGGCAAGTCGTGGATCCGTCCGGACGGCCGCAAGATGCACGACATGTACCTGTTCGAGGTCAAGAAGCCGTCCGAGTCCAAGGGCCCGTGGGATTACTACAACCTGATCGCCACGATCCCGGCCGACGAGGCCTTCCGGCCGATGGACCAGGGCGGTTGCCCGATGGTCGCGAAGAAGAACTGAGCACGGAGACCGACATGGCGGACCAGTCGCACATCTTCGCGGGCGTGGCGGGCTACTTCGGCCAGCCCGATCATCCGGGCAAGGTCGGGGTGTTCCGCCGGCCCGTCGACGGGCGCGACTGGCAGCATGTCCTGGGCACGGTCGAGGCCTACACAGTCTTCGTCCATCCCAAGGACCCGCAGACGGTGTTCGCGGGAACCAGCGACGGCGTGTGGCGCAGCACCGACCGCGGCGCCACCTTCCGCCGGACCGCCTTCCCCGATGCCGGGCGGCAGGTCTGGTGCTTCCTCGTCGACAGCCGCGATCCCCGGCGAATCTTCGCCGGGGCCTCGCCGATCGACGTCTACCGCAGCGACGACGGCGGCGCGACGTGGCGCCGCCTGCCGACGCCGCGCATCGCCGAGCACTGCAAGGGCCCGTTCGCCAACCGCGTCATGCGGCTGGCCCAGAGCCCGTCCCGTCCCGACGAGATCTACGCCGCGCTCGAGATCAACGGCGTGATGCGCAGCACCGACGGCGGCGAGAGCTGGGAGGATTGCAGCGCCGGCCTGATGAAGCTGGCCGAGCTGCCCCATCTCAAGAGCAAGATCGTGAGCGACACCACGGCCGAGGGCATGCTCGACGGCCACGCCATCACCATCGACCCGGCCCAGCCCGACGCGCCCATCCTCGCGGTGCGCATGGGACTGTTCCGCACCCACGACGGCGGCAAGAGTTGGCAGGACATGGAAGTCGGCCGCTTCTCGCCGACCACCTACGGCCGCGACGTCAAGGCGGCGCCCAGCCAGCCCAACACGCTGTACGCCGCGCTGTCGGTCGCCGCGGCCAGCAAGGACGGCGGCCTCTATCGCAGCGGCGACGGCGGCAAGAGCTGGCAGCGCTTCGACAAGGTCCAGGTGCACGGCACCATCATGTCGATCGGCCTGCACCAGACCGATCCCGACCAGGTCTATATCGGCGCCCGCTACGACGGCGAGGTGTTCGGCACGCGCGACGGCGGCAGGACCTGGGAAGCGATGCCGTTGCCCGGCGAGGTCCAGCACATCTACTCCGTGGCCTGCGGCTGACCGGCGGGCTATGTCACCCCGGTGACCCAGCCCTCCTCCCGTCGCGAATTCCTCAAGGCCGGCGCCGCCACGGCGGGCGCCGGGCTTCTGCCAGACACCGTGCTGGCGCAGGCGCCGTCGATCAGCGGCGGCAGCCAGGGCGCCTTCCCGTCGCCGCAGGCGCCGGGCTCGAACGACGGCGGCTACAACATCCTGTTCATCCTGACCGACCAGGAACGCTACTTCGGCCCGGCCTGGCCGATCCCCCTGCCCGGCCGCGAGCGGCTGCGGCGCACCGGCACCTTCTTCGAGAACCACCACATCGCGGCCGACATGTGCTCGGCCTCGCGCGCCGTGATCTATACCGGCCTGCACATGCCGCTGAACGGCATCTTCGACAATGCCGGCGTGCCCTACATGAAGAGCCTCGACGCGCGCCTGCCGACGGTCGGCAAGATCCTGAGCACCCTGGGCTACTACCCCGCCTACAAGGGCAAGTGGCACCTCAACGCCGCGATGGCGATGGAGAACCATCCCGATCACATCAAGGCGCTCTTCGAGAGCACGATGGATCGCGACTACGGCTTCTTCGACTACACCGGCACCGGCGACTACATCGAGGGCGCGCTGGGCGGCTACCAGTACGACGCGCTGACCACGGCGCAGGCGGTCCAGTGGCTGAAGGCCAAGGGCCGGCCAATGACCGACAAGCGCCAACCCTGGTACCTCGCGGTCAACTTCGTGAACCCGCACGACGTGATGTGGGTGAACACCGACCAGCCGGGCGGCCCGGTCGTGCAGGGCAAGGATGCGAAGCTCGCCATCGCCTTCCCGCCCGAGGATTCGTTCTACCGTCCGCAATGGAACGACGTGCCGCTGCAATCGACGTGGCAACAGCCGCTCGATGCGCCCGGCCGCGTCCCGGCGCACCGCATCTACCACGCCGCCAACGGCTACCTGACCGGCATCGTGCCGAACGAGGAACGACGCGTCCGCCAGCGCCAGAACTACTATCTCAACGCGATCCGCGACGTCGACCAGCAGGTCGTCGCCCTGCTCGACCAGCTCGACCGGCTCGGCCTGACCGACAAGACCATCGTGATCTTCACCTCCGATCACGGCGAACTGCTGAGCTCGCACGGCGGCCTCACGGGCAAGGGCACCACCGCCTACCGGCAGCAGAACCACGTGCCGTTCCTGGTGGTCCACCCCGAGACGCCGGGCGGCCAGAGCTGCCGCGAGCTGACCTCGCACCTCGACATCGTGCCGACCGTGGTCGGCCTCACCGGCAAGCCCACCGCCGCGGTCGCCGACACGATGGCCCGGATGAAGGGCAAGGACCTGTCGCCGCTGCTGCGCAAGCCGGTCGATCCCGAGTTCACGCGATCGCGCGGCGGCGTGCTGTTCTGCTACAGCCAGCTGATGGTGCACGACCCGGCGTTCACCCGCTTCCTCTACGAGACGCTGGAGAACAAGGCGATCGCCCGCGCCGACCAGCTGAAGACGATCGAGGCCCTGCCGGTCGACTGGTCGCTGCGCGTCTGCATCCGCTCGATCACCGACGAGCGCTACCGCTTCACGCGCTACTTCGGCTTCCGCGGCTTCAACACGCCGCTCACGCTCGACGACCTGCGGCGCGACAACGACCTCGAGCTCTACGATCTCCAGGCCGATCCGGACGAGGTCGTGAACCTCGCGCACGACTTCGAGCGCAACCGCGACCTGGTCGCGCGCATGAACGGCAAGCTGAATGCCGCGATCGCCCGCGAGATCGGCGTCGACGACGGCTCGTTCCTGCCGTTCCGGGACTTCATCGACTGGGGCAAGGCGACCCGGTCCAGCATCAACCTCTAGGGCTGGCGGCTGCCGGTCGCGGCATCGGCCGGCTTGCTGCCGGTCAGCTGGCCGACGCTGCTGGCCAGCGAGCGCTGGCGCCCGGTGTCGATGCGGACGGTCGCCGTCATGCCGGCGCGCAGCGGCGGCTCGCCGGGCTGCGGCGACAGCCGCAGCTTGACCGGCAGGCGCTGCACCACCTTGACCCAGTTGCCCGAGGCGTTCTGCGGCGGCAGCACGGCGAACTCCGCGCCGGTCGCCGGGCTCAGGCTCTCGACCTCGGCGTCCCAGGTCACGTCGGGATAGGTGTCGAGCACCACCGTCGCCTTCTGGCCGACCCGCACGTGGGTCAGCTCGGTCTCCTTGAAGTTGGCCTCGACCCACGGCCGGCTGACCACCACCACCACGAACAGCGGCTGCGCCGCCTTGACCTGCTCGCCCTGCTGGACGCGCATGTTCACCACCACGCCGTCGACCGGGGCGCGGATCGTGGTGCGCGCGAGGTCGAGCGCCGCCCGCTCGCGCGCCGCCACCTTGTCGCGCACCAGGTGGTGTTCCTCGGCCGGCAGCTTGGGATCGCCGTTCAGGGCGACCAGCACGCGCTGCAGCTTCTCGCGCACCGAGGTCACCCGGTCGGCCGCCGCGCGCGCGTCGTTCTGCGCCTCCTCGCGCTTGGCGACCGAGGCGACGCCGCGGCTGGCGAGATCTTCCTGGCGCTGCCACTGCTTCTTGAAGTAGTCGGCGCGCGCCTCGGCGTCGGCCAGTTCGGCCATCACCTCGCGCCACGTGCCGCGCAGCGTCTCGACCTGGCTGCGCGCCGCGTCGAGCTCGGCCTCGGCGCTGTCGAGCGCCAGCTTGAAGGGGCGCTGCTCGATGGTCATCAGCGTGTCGCCGGCGGCGACCTGCTGGTGGTCGCGCGCCAGCACGCGGCGGACCTGGCCCGAGACCTCGGGCGCGATCTGCACGATGTGGGCCTTCACGTAGGCATTCTCGGTGCTGACGTAGCGCCCGCCGGTCAGCCACCAGGCGCCGGCGGCCAACGTCGCCAGCAACGGCGCCACGACCAGCAGCACCAGCCGCATGCCGGCCAGCCGCCTCACGGTTCGCTCCCGGCCAGGGCTTGCAGGCGACCTTTCACCCGCTCGGTCATCTTCGTGTACTGCTCGCGCTCGGCCGCCGACAGCGGCGCCAGCGCGTCGTCGACGGTCGCCTCGGCGATCGTCCACATCGCGGCATGGGCGCGCCGCGCGTCATCGGTCAGGTGCAGGCGGTTGATCCGGCGGTCCTCGCGATCGGGACGGCGCTCGACCCAGCCGTTCTTCTCCATGCGGTCGATCATGCGGCCGGCGCTCGCCCGGTCGATCTCGAGCATGTCGGCCAGTTCGGTCTGGCTGGCGCCGGGACGGCGATAGAGCCGCGTCAGGACCAGCCACTGCGCGCGGGTCAGGCCGATGTCGCGAACCCGTCGGTCGAACACCGTGCGGATCAGGCGCGCGACGTCCGACAGCATGTAGCCGATGTAGGCTTCGTCTTCGGGGGCAGCGTGGGCTTGGCTCATGATTGTTGCATAGGCTACATTAGCCTCGGCTATGAGTTCAAGCGCCCCCGCCGCGCCGGCTTCCGCCGCGCCCCTCGCCGTGCCGCTGCCACCGGAAACCCTGTCGGTCGGCCGCCGCGTGCTGATCCTCATCATGGTGGTGCTGGGCTCGACCCTTTACGCGACCACCCTCCTCGTGGCCTCGACGCTGCTGCCGCAGATGCAGGGCGCGATGTCGGCGACCCAGGACGAGATCGCCTGGGCGATGACCTTCAACATCCTGGCGACGGCAGTGATGACGCCGATGACCGGCTGGCTGGCCAACCGCTTCGGCCGGCGCCAGACGATGATCTGGTCGGTCCTGCTGTTCACGCTGACGACCTTCATGTGCGGCGCCGCGACCTCGCTCGAATCGCTGATCCTGTGGCGGGTGCTGCAGGGCGGGCTCGGCGCGCCGGTCGTGCCGCTGTCGCAGACCATCCTGCTCGACGCCTTCCCCAAGCACCAGCAGGGCCTCGTGACCTCGATCTTCGGCATGGCGGTGGTGATCGGCCCGGTGATCGGGCCGACCCTGGGCGGGATGCTGTCAGAGCTCTACAGCTGGCGCTGGGCCTTCTACATGATCGTGCCGGTCGGCCTGGTCTCGGTGGTCGGGTTGCGGCTGGTGCTGCCCCGCGACCGACCGACCGGGCGCGTGTCGCTCGACTGGACGGGGTTCCTGTCTCTCGCCGTCGCGATCGCCTGCGTCCAGCTCGTGCTGTCGCGCGGCCAGCGGCTCGACTGGTTCGACTCGGGTGAGATCATGGTCGAGGCCTTCATCGCTGCCGTGGCCTTCTGGGTCTTCATCGCCCACAGCCTGACCGCCCGTCACCCGTTCCTGAACCTGCGCCTGCTGGGCGACCGCAACTACGCGCTCGGCCTCGTGCTGGTGACGATCTACGGCATGCTGAACTTCACGCCGATGGTGCTGTTGCCGCCGCTGCTGCAGCAGCACGCCGGTTTCCCCGACCGGCTGATCGGCGAGATCATCGCCGCCCGCGGCGCCGGTGGAACCCTCGGCTTCTTCCTCGCGATCTTCCTCGGCAAGCTCGACCCGCGCATCGGCCTGGTCGGCGGCTTCGCGCTGCAGACCGGGTGCGGCGTGTGGCTGATGGGCATGGACCTCAATACCGGCACCGACGCGCTGATGCTGAATAGCTTCCTGCAGGGCGTCGCGACCGGCACGATCTGGGTGCCCCTGACGCTCGCCACCTTCGCCACCATCTCGTCGGCCGATCTCGCCGAGGGCACCGCGATCTACCACCTGCTGCGCAACATCGGCTCGAGCTTCTTCATCTCGATCTGCGTCGCCGAGGTGGTGCGCGCCGGCAGCGCCAACTACAGCCGCCTGGTCGAGATGGTGACGCCCTTCAACCGCACCCTGCTGCTGCCCTGGGTGACCGGCGCCTGGGACGTCGAGACGCTCGGCGGCCTCGCCAAGCTGTCGAAGGAGATCGGCCGCCAGGCGGCGATGCTGGGCTACATCAACGCCTTCGGCTACTACACGCTGGCCTCGGCGCTGGCGATCCCGGTGATCCTGTTCGTGAGCGGCCGTTCGCGGGCGCGCTGAAAAGAAAAGCGCCCCGGGACGGGCGTGTCCCGGGGCGCTTCCTTTGATCGTCGTGACGATCGATCAGCGGATGATCGTGACGCGGATCGCGGTCTGCTGGCTCCAAACCGTGACGACGTTCTCGCCCGGGTTCAGGGTCTTCATGGCCGCGATGCCGGCCTGGGTCTGGATCTGCGGCATCTGCACGACTTCACCGCTCGACGGCGTCGGCTCTTCCGGACGGCCGGCCGAGGCGTTGATGATGAACAGCGTGTTCGAGGCGGCATCGACCTTGGTCAGCATGCCGTCCTGGCGCCACAGCTTGATCGGCTCCTGCATGCCCGGGATGCCCTCGAGGCGGGCGCCCTTGGCGATCATCGCGTTGGCCTGCGCGTCGGCCTGCGGCGACTTCTTGGCAATCAGGAAGTCGAGGTAGTCGTACCACTGCACGTCGACGATCTGGCCGACCTTGAGGCTGTTGTAGTTGGTGACCAGGTCGGCGGCGCGCATCTTCACGCGGCCGAGGTCTTCCCAGATGATGTTGAAGATGCGGCGCTCCGGGTGGAGGCTATGGATCGTGCCGCGCTTGAAGTTCTGGTAGGTGTTCGGCACCACGAGGTCCATGCCCTGGGCGCCCGCGAGACGCGGCAGGCCCGACATGCCGGCGCCCGCGATCGCGGCCCCGCCAAGCATCCGGAACGTCGTCCGACGAGTAAAAGTCATTTTCAAATCCCCCGCTGTTCGGTTGAGCAACAAATACACACTGTCAGCGCACTTTTCGCAACGCCTTGATGAGGATCAAAGGATTTCGCTGTCTGGCCCTTGACCTCCATCAATCAACCTTCACGAATTTCGTCTATCAGTCCGTGGCATTCACCACCGACCCGCGAACAGGACCCCCTCCATGGCCGCCGCCCCGCAGCCCCTCGACTTCGTCCAGGAATACTGGCTCGACGCCTGCCAGCGCTGGATCCTCACGCTGGACGCCCTGCGCGAGCGCGGCAACATCCACAACAGCCAGAGCGAGAAGGACGCGCCGCACGTCCTGACGTTCGGCTTCGAGCTGGTCCGCAACGGCCTGACCCTGCCGCGGCCGGTCAACTACATGCTGGTCCGGATCAAGCCACCGGCCGGCGCGCCGGTCGATCCGGCCAAGCCGCCCTTCGTGGTCGTCGACCCGCGGGCCGGTCACGGCCCGGGCATCGGCGGCATGAAGCACGACAGCGAGATCGGCGTGGCGATGGCGGCCGGCCATCCCTGCTACTTCGTCGGCTTCCTGCCCCAGCCGGCGCCCGGCCAGACGATCGAGGATGTGTGCGCGGCGGAAGCGGCCTTCCTGGCCGAGGTCGCCAGCCTGCACCCCGAGGCCGAGAGCAAGCCGGTGGTGGTCGGCAACTGCCAGGCCGGCTGGCAGATCATGATGACGGCCGCCCTGCATCCCGGCCTGTTCGGCCCGATCGTGCTGGCGGGATCGCCGCTGTCCTACTGGGCCGGCGTGCACGGCAAGAACCCGATGCGCTACCTCGGCGGCACCCTGGGCGGCACCTGGCTGACCGCGATGGCCGGCGACCTCGGCAACGGCATCTTCGACGGCGCCAACCTGGTCGCCAATTTCGAGGCGCTGAACCCGGCCAACACCTACTGGGAGAAACCCTACGGCCTCTATTCCAAGGTCGACACGGAGAAGGATCGCTTCCTCGAATTCGAGACCTGGTGGGGCAGCCCGGTGCTGCTGAATGCCGGCGAGATGCAGTGGATCGCCGACAACCTGTTCGTCGGCAACAAGCTGACCTCGGGCGAGATCCGGACCTCGGACGGCATCCGGATCGACCTGCGCAACATCCGCTCGCCGATCATCGTGCTGTGCTCGTGGGGCGACAACATCACGCCGCCGCAACAGGCGCTCGGCTGGGTGACCGACCTCTACGAGAAGGACGACGAGATCGTCGCCAACGGCCAGACCATCGTCTACACGATGCACCAGTCGATCGGTCACCTCGGCATCTTCGTCTCCGGCAAGGTCGCGACCAAGGAGCACGCCGAGTTCGCCTCCTGCATGGAAATGATCGACCTGCTGCCGCCCGGCCTCTACGAGGCGGTCATCACCGAGGTCGCCGAGGACACCACCAACGCCGGGCTGATCCACGGCAAGTACCTGTTCCGCCTCGAGGCCCGGTCACTCGACGACATCCGCGCGCTGGGCAACAACGACGAGGAGGACACCAGGCGCTTCGCCACGGTGGCGCGCGTGTCCGAGGTCGGCCACGGGCTGTACCGCGCGCTGGCCCAGCCGGCGGTCCGGGCGCTGGCCAGCCAGCCGGCCGCCGACCTCGCCCGCGAACTGCATCCCAACCGCCTGCGCTTCTCCGCCCTGTCCGACCGCAATCCGCTGATGAAACCGGTCAAGGAGCTGGCCGAGGCGGTGCGCAAGGATCGCCGCCCGGTGTCGGAGAACAACCCCCTGCTCACGGCCGAGAAGGTCGCCTCGACCTGGATCTCGACCTGGTGGGAGGGCTACCGCCTGGCGCGCGACGCCATGACCGAGGCGACCTTCCTCGCCGCCTACGGCTCGCCGGTGCTGCAGGCGATGGTCGGGCTGGGCACGCCCGCCGCGCCGACGCAACGCCGCATCGAGCGCGATCTCGCGCGCGAAGCCATCGCGACCCACTGGCAGGCCGACCTGGAGAAGCGCTTCGATGTCGGCGGCCTGGTCGAGGCGGTGATCCGGTCGATCATGTATGTCCGGCTGCCGCAGCGCGCGGTCGACGAGCGCGGCTTCCGCGTGCTCGAGGCGATCCGCAAGCTCCAGACCGCCAACCGGCGGCCGACCTTCGGCGAACTCAAGGCGATGTTCCGCGACCAGTACCTGCTGCTGCGCCTCGACGAGGAGCGCGCGGTGCGATCGATCCCGCGACTGCTGCCCGGGGACGGCCAGCAGCGCGCCGCCGCGCTGGCCGCCATTCGCGAGGTCACCGGCGCCAGCGGCGACGACACCGACGAAACGCGCCGCCGCACACAGCGGATCGCCGACCTGTTCGACGCCCCTTCCCCCCGCCGTTGAAAGAAGAGACATGCCCGACAGCGCCCCCGCCACGCCCCGGCGGCACGACAAGTACGATGCCCTGATCGCTGCCGCGGCCAGGAACGCGCCGATGGTGACGGCGGTCGCCCATCCCTGCGACACGGTCTCGCTCGAGAGTGCGGTCGAAGCGGCCAAGCTCGGCCTGCTGAAGCCGATCCTGGTCGGCCCGGC
>JAIUOX010000202.1 GCA_020160955.1 Pseudomonadota bacterium | reverse complement strand
ACGATCGTCGAAGTGAACGACGCGAAAGTGCCGCTCTGCCTGCGTCTTGCGACGTCGCTCGCGGCGAAGATCGCAGCCGATCTAGGCGCCGACGTGCTCAAGATCGAGCCGCCGGGCGGCGACCCGGTGCGCCAGGCGCCGCCTCTGCTGCCGCAGGGCGGAAGCGCGCTGTTCCAGTTCCTCAACACCTCGAAGCGCTCCCTGACGCTCGATCTGGCGAGCGAGTCGGGCCGCACCGCGCTCGCTGCACTCGTCGACAAGGCCGACGTCGTGCTGTTCGAGGAGCCGGCCTGCGTTGCAGCTTCCCTGCGCAGCGCAAGGGCGACGCCGGTCGAGATCGCGGCCTTTCCGGTCGAGATGGAAGCGGCCCAGCGTCCCGTCAGCGAGCTGGCGATCCAGGCGCTGGGTGGGCTGATGCACATGGTGGGCGAACCGAAGCGCAAGCCGCTGAAGCTGGGCGGTCATCAGGCGTCCTACGCCGCCGGCCTCACCGCCTTCACCGGACTCATGGCGGCGCTGGCGGCGCGCGATGCCGGACGACGGGCGCCTGCGGTCCGCGTGTCACTCGCCGAAGTCATGCAGTGGGTGAACTGGAAGGCCGCGTCCGGCGCCGCTGCCTCAGGCATCTCGCCTGGCCGCGAGGGCAAGAACTCGGAATTCCAGGTACTGCCCTGCGGCGACGGACATGTGGCCGTGGTCTACACCGTGACGCAGTGGCCAGCGACCCGCGCCCTGATCGGCGATCCAAGGCTCGACGACCCGAAGTTCGCCACACGCGCCGGGCGACGCCAGAACATCGGCGAACTCTATGCGGCACTCGCGCCGTGGTTTGCCGACAAGACGCGCGAGGAGATCCAGAAGGTCGCGCAGGCCAAGGGCGTGCCATTCGGTCCAATCTTCTCGCCCGCCGAATTGCTGCAGACCGAGCAATATGTGGCGCGCGGCTTTCTGGCCGACCTGGCGCATCCGACGCAGGGCCGGTCGCGGCTCCCGCAACTCCCCGTGCAATGGAACGGCCGGTCCTTCGCGCCACGGCCCGCGCCTCCTCTTTCGCCTCCCCATTCAAATGGGGAGGTGCCCTCGTCGTACGAGGGCGGAGGGGTCAGCGCCGATCATTCGGAGACGATGACCCCTCCATCGCTGAAGACAGCGACATCTCCCCATTTGAAAGGGGAGGGAAATGACCGTCCCCTCGCCGGCATACGTGTCCTCGACTTCGGTCTGCTGACCGCCGGCGCGAACACATCGGCCATGCTGGCCGACCTGGGTGCCGACGTGATCAAGATCGAGTCCGGCGCCTATCTCGATCCCTTCCGCGTGGTCGGCAAGATCGACAGCGACGAGGGCTGGTGGAACCGCTCGCCGCAGTTCCGCTTCACCAACCGCAACAAGCGCGGCCTGGCGCTGAACCTCAAGGCGCCGGAAGGCCAGCGCGTGATCCGCGAGCTGGCGGCGCACTGCGATGTCGTGGTCGAGAACTTCCGCCGCGGCGTGCTCGACCGCGCCGGGCTCGGCTGGGAAGCCCTGAAGGCGGTCAACCCCCGGCTGGTCTTCGCCGCGATCTCCAGCCAGGGCGACACCGGGCCGGAGCGCATGAACGTCTCGTTCGGCAGCACGCTCGACGCCACCTCGGGCATCGCGGCGCTGACCGGCTACGAGGGCGCCTCGCCGCGCATCTCGGGCATGGACGTGAACTACCCCGACCAGATCGTGTCGCTGTTCGCCACCGGCCTCGTCATCACCGCCGTGATGGAAGCGCGCCGCACCGGCGCCGGCTGCTTCCTCGACTTCTCGCAACGCGAGGTCGCCTCGTTCACGCTGGGCGAGGAGATCGTCGCCGCGTCCGCCGACCCGGCGCATCGGCCGGGACCGCGCGGCAACGGCGAGCCCGGCATCGCCGCGCAGGACGCCTGGCGCTGCCGCGACGGCCGCTGGATCGCCGCCACCCTCGACGCGCCGGATGACACCATCGCGGCGTTCTGCGCGGCGCGCGATTCGGCCGACGCCGTCGCCGCGTTGCTGGCGCGCGGCATTGCCGCCGCGCCGTGCAACGACGGCAACGACCTGTTGCGCGACACGGCACTGGCCGGCGTCACGCTGGTCCGCGACGAGGCCGGCGCGCTGGTCAAGGGCCTGCCCTACCGTCTCGACGGAAAGGGCATCGCCATCGAGCGTGCCGCGCCCGACCTCGGCCAGCATACCGACGCCGTGCTGCGCCAGTTGCTGGGCTACGGCGACGCCGAGCTCGCCGCCCTTGAGACCGCCGGCGTCACCGCGACGACGCCCACCGTGGGAGACATCTGATGCCGCGTGCCGAAGTCCAGACGCTGATCGACCGGATGTCGATCCCGGCGATCGCCGCGCCGATGTTCCTCGTCTCCAACCCGGCGCTGGCGCTGGCCTGCTGCGGCGAGGGGCTGATGGGCAGCTTCCCGGCGCACGGCACGCGCAGCCGCGAGGAGTTCCAGGCCTGGCTCGACGAGATGGTCGACGGCATCAAGCGGCTGGAGGACGCTGGGAAGAAGCCGGCGCCGTGGGCGGTGAACCTGGTCGTGCACGCCTCGAACCCGCGCTACCAGGGCGACCTCGAGCTGACCGAGAAGTACCGGGTGCCGGTGATCCTGACCTCGAAGGGCGCGCCCGGCGACGCCATCAAGCGCATCCACGGCTGGGGCGCGGTCGCCCTGCACGACATCGCCAACCGCCGCCACGCCGAGAAGGCGCTGGAAGCCGGCGTCGACGGCGTGATCGCGGTGGCGGGCGGCGCCGGCGGCCACACCGGCACGATCAATCCCTTCGCCCTGATGAACGAGGTGCGGCAGCTGGGCGACTCGTTCGCCGTCGTGCTGGCCGGCGGCCAGACCACCGGCCGCGACGTGCTGGCCGCCGAGGCGATGGGCGCCGACATGGCCTACATCGGCACGCGCTTCATCGCGACCCGCGAGGCGATGGCCGCCGAGGCGCACAAGCAGATGATCCTCGAGACCCGCGCCACCGACGTGTTCCTGACCGCCTCGATCGACGGCGCGCCGGCCAACTGGCTGACGCCCAGCCTGCAGGCGGCCGGCATCGACCTCGACGTGCTGCGCACCACCCTGCCCGGCAAGATCGTCGGTGCCGCCGAGAACAAGAAGCGCTGGAAGGACATCTACACCGCCGGCCACGGCGTCGGGAACATCGAGGACGTGCCGCCCGCCGCCGAGCTGTGCCGCCGCCTCGTGCAGCAATACCGCGAGGCGAAGTCTGGAATGGCCCGCCGCCTGTCGGGCCGCGCGGCGGCATAGACGGCCCGTCCCGCCCTGCTCTACGCTTTGCCCTTCGATGGAGGGTAGCGCGTGAAGACCAAGGCAGCGGTGTGTTTCGAGGCGGGCAAGAACCTCGAGATCGAGGAAGTCGACCTCGAGGGGCCGAAGTTCGGCGAGGTGCTGGTCGAGATCAAGGCGTCCGGCGTCTGCCACACCGACGAGTTCACGCGCTCCGGCGGCGATCCCGAGGGCCTGTTCCCGGTGATCTTCGGGCACGAGGGTGCGGGCGTCGTGGTCGATGTCGGTCCCGGCATCGTGTCGCTCAAGAAGGGCGACCACGTGATCCCGCTCTACACGCCGGAATGCCGGCAGTGCAAAAGCTGTGTCTCGGGCAAGA
>JAIUOX010000048.1 GCA_020160955.1 Pseudomonadota bacterium | reverse complement strand
CATCGGTGCGGAAACGCTCGCCACCGACGATACCACGCAAGCGTCCGCTGTTGTTTTCCCGCTGTGGAATGTGACACGACGGCTGGAAACGTCCGCCGACATGGCGCAAGTGCTGTTACCCCTGGCGCGAGCCGGCTTCCCGCCGCTGAACTTGCAAGCCAGCCTGACTCCTGGCGAATTCACCGCCAAGTTCGCCGGAACACCGGAACAAGTGCCGCCGTTGCTTGCCTTCCTGCGCGCCAACATTTCAGGTTTTGAGCAGTGTGAAACACCGCAGAAGGAATTTGCTCTGTCCCGTCGCGCCGGGCGGATGATCGTCGGGCGACACCTGTTGACGGGCGTGGAGGTGCTGGCTGGCGCGAAGTTCCCTGACGCCGTTGCCCGGTGCGCGTGGCCCATTGAGCAGTGGGATGCGAAGGGCGCGGTGCGGTTCAAATACCTTCCGGCGGGAACACATTACGAGATTCCCGCGCGGTCGTTGCAAGCGGTGCGGGTGGAGAATTTGTTCATGGCCGGCAAAACCATCAGCGCGGATGTGGAGGCTGTCGCCAGCGCGCGGGTGATGGGCTGTTGTCTCGCGACCGGTGCTGCGGCTGGAGTTCTGGCGGCGAAGTTCGTAGCATCAGCCGACATCAAGTGACCAAAACTTTTGACCAACTATGGGCCGAGACGTTTCGCTATGCGGCGGAATGTTCGCCGTTCTATCGCGAGCTGTTTCGCGGCCAGAAGGCCGTACCCGCGTTGGCAAATGTTCCGTTGCTCGACAAGCCGACGTTGTCCGAGCGCAATCTGGATTTTCTCTGCGTGCCGCGTGAACGCGTGGTTGAGATCGTCACCACCAGCGGCACGACCGGGAATCCGCTGCTGTGGATGTTGACCGAAGCCGATGTGAAACGGCTCGCGGTGAACGAACAAATCTCCTTCGGCTGCGCGGGGCTAACCGCGAACGACACCGTAGTGGTCGCGGTGGCGATGGATCGCTGTTTCATGGCGGGGCAGGCCTACTGGCTGGGCTTGCGTGAAATCGGCTGTGGCATTGTGCGGACGGGCGCGACGTCGCCGTTGCTGGTGTTGGAGATGATTCAGCGCGTTCAGCCCACAGCGATTGTCGGCGTGCCGTCGTTCCTACGGATCGTTGCCGAAAAGGCGCGCGAGGCAGGGCTTGATTTAAGGAAAACCTCCGTCAGGAAACTCATCTGCATCGGCGAACCGATCCGCGATGCCGCGTTTCGATTGAATCATTCTGGCGCGACGCTTGAAGCGGCGTGGGGCGCGAAGGTTTATTCCACCTACGGTGTGACGGAACTGGCCAACTCGCTGTGCGAATGCGAAGTCGGGCAGGGCGGTCACTTGCACGACCAACAGTTGCACCTCGAAATCCTCGACGACGCGGGCCAGCCCGTGGCGGACGGGGAGGTGGGCGAAGTGGTGGCGACGACTTTTGGTGTCGAAGCAATGCCGGTGATTCGCTACCGCACCGGCGATTGCGCGGCTTTGTATCGTGGCAAATGCGCGTGTGGGCGGACGACGCCACGGCTTGGACCGATCATCGGGCGCAAGAATCAGAAGCTGAAGTTCAAGGGCACATCGTTGTATCCCGCGACGCTGGCGGCGGTGTTGGAACAGAGCGCCGCGGTTGAGGCGTTTGTCATCATCGCGCGAAAGGAAAATGAATTGTCTGACGCGGTGGAGGTGCTCGTGCATGGCGCAGTGCCGGTGGCGCAATTGCGCGAGGCGTTTCAAGCGCGGGCAAAAATTGCCCCGCAAATCCGTCATGCGACCCGGGAGGAGATCGAGGCGTTGCAAATGCCACCGCAGGCGCGGAAGCGGCGGACGTTCGTGGATTTGAGACATGAAAAAGTTGGCGGAGGTGGCCTTTGAAGTTGCGCCGCCCCTCACCCCGGCCCTCTCCCGTGGGGAGAGGGAGAAATTGTTGCTGCTTTTTTCGTGAATCTAGCCCTGGATTCGAGCCGGGTGCTTTCGGGTTTCAAAGTGTTTTCAATCGCTGTTCCCTCTCCTCGGGGGAGAGGGTTAGGGTGAGGGGCTTCGGCGCGTATTTTTTTAGAGCATGAAGCCCTGCGTTCTCATTCCTTGCTACAATCACTCGGCGACCGTGGGCGCGGTGGCGCAGGCGGCTTTGGCTCATGCGCCGGTGATCGTGGTAGATGACGGCTCGACCGAGCCGCTGCCGGAGCTGGCGGGATGCGATGTGATCCAGTTGAAGCAGAACGGTGGCAAGGCGTCGGCGCTCAAAGCAGGCTTTCAACGCGCAACAGAACTGGGTTTTACGCACGCGATCACGATGGATGCGGACGGGCAGCATTTTGCAGAGGACTTGCCGAAGTTTCTCACGGAGGCAAAGCAGCAGCCTCAGGCCTATCTCGTCGGGGTGCGGAATTTTCGTGAGGCGGGTTGCCCCACGCATCGGCGGCGCTCAAATGCCATCTCGACGTTCTGGTATCGCGTGGAGACGGGCGTGCGATTGCGCGACACGCAATGCGGCTTCCGCTGTTATCCGCTCACGCTCGTGCAGCAGTTGAAGATCCGGTCGGATCGTTACGCGTATGAATTGGAATTCATGGTGCGTGCGGCGTGGGTGGGGACGGCTATCGTGCCCGTGCCGGTGAAATGCACTTACGAGCCGGGAAAAACCGGTACGTCGCACTTCCGCACCGTGCGCGACTTCGTTCACATCACGAATCGCAACATCATCCTCGTGCTGCAATCGTGGTTCGTGCCGCTGTCGCTGCGCGTGGATTGGTCGCATGGGCGGAAGGACAAGTTCTGGCACATCATCCACGAATTTTTCACGGACAACGCGCACGAGCCGGGCAAGATGGCGGCGTCAGTCGGGGTGGGATTGTTCTTTGGCATCGCGCCGCTGTGGGGGCTGCAATTGCTCATCTCGCTGTGGGTTGCACACCGGCTAAAGCTCAACAAGGTTGTGGCCGCCGTGGCGAGCAACATCTCCATTCCGCCGATGATGCCGTTGATTTTTTTTGGCGCGCTGACTTTGGGGTGTCGGTTGTTGCGCGGGGAATGGTTTGCGTTTGAAAAGATGTCGCGCGCCGACTGGTGGACGACGGCCAAGGCGCACGCGTGGGAATGGGCGGTGGGCAGTGTGGCGCTCGCGGTCATCGTTTCGGTGACGGGCATGATTTTAACTTACGGCCTTGCGCGGTTGTTGCGGAAGAAATGAAATTCGACCTCTACACGCGGATTTATCTCTGGCTGATCGCGCGGCGGCGCTTCCCCGGGCGGCAGGCGATGGAAGTGGTGTCGATGATCAACTACGCGCTGCCCGGCACCATCGTCGGCATCGCCTACCTGATGGCGTTCAACGACCCGCCGCTGGCGCTGACCGGCGGCGTGATGATCATCGTCGCCTGCTACGTCTTCCGCTACAGCCCGACCGGCATCCGCGCCACGGTGGCGCTGCTGCAGCAGATCGACCGCAGCATCGAGGAAGCGTCGGCCAGCCTCGGCGCCGGCACGGTGCAGACCTTCCGGCGGGTCACCCTGCCGCTGATCGCGCCGGCCTTCTTCGCCGGGCTGGGCGTGGTGTTCATCCGCTCGATGACGGCGATCAGCGCCACCATCTTCCTGGTGTCGCTCAGCTGGACGCTGATCACCGTGCGCATCCTCGAGAACATGACCGAGCTGGCGCTGGGGCCGGCGGCGGCGTTTTCCGTCTTCGTGATCGTCGTGGTGTTCGCCGTGGTGGCCTGCCTCAGCGCCGTGCTGCGGCGGCTGCGCACGCCGACCGCCGGCGCCGCGGCGCAAAGCCTGCTGGGAGGGTGACCGTGGCCGCCATCGAACTCTCGGGCGTCTCCAAGCGCTTCGATCACACGGTCAAGGGCGAGGTCTATGCCGTGCGCGACGTCAGCCTGTCGGTGGCGGAGGGCGAGCTCCTGACGCTGCTCGGGCCGTCGGGCTGTGGCAAGTCGACGACCCTGCGCATGATCGCCGGCTTCGAGGAGCCGGATGCCGGCCGCATCTCGATCGGCGGCACCGACGTCACGCGGGTGCTGCCCAACCGGCGCGGCATCGGCTTCGTGTTCCAGAACTACGCGCTGTTCCCGCACCTCACGATCTTCGAGAACGTGGCCTACGGGCTGCGCGTGCAGGGCAAGGGCGAGGCCGAGATCGGCCGCGCCGTGGCCGAGGTGCTGTCGCTGGTCGGGTTGGCGAGCTACGAGCGCCAGCAGCCGCACCAACTGTCGGGCGGCGAGCAGCAGCGCGTGGCGCTGGCCCGCGCCGTGGTCTTCCAGCCGCGCGTGCTGCTGTTCGACGAGCCGCTCAGCAACCTCGACGCCAAGCTCAGGGTCGAGATGCGCGAGGAGATCCGCGCCCTGCAGAAGCGCATCGGCATCACCACGGTCTACGTCACGCACGACCAGGAGGAGGCGATGGTGATGTCCGATCGCATCGCCGTGATGGACCGCGGCCAGGTGGTGCAGCAGGGCACCGCGCAGGACCTCTACTATCGCCCGGCCAGCGAATTCGTCGCGCGCTTCATCGGCCGCGCCAACCTCGTCGCCGCGCGCGTCCGGGACGCCGACGCGGTCGAGATCGCGGACGGCCTGGTCGTGCGGCTGGCGACCGGCCGTGCCGCCGGAACGCCGGCGACGCTGGTGATCCGCCCCGAGATGATCGGGCTCGACCCCGGCGATGGCCCGGGGCGGGTGACGCACCGCACCTTCCTCGGCGAGAAGACCGACTACGTCGTCGAGCTCGGCGGCATCACCCTGCAGGTCGCCGCCACCGACACGTATCGCCGCCCGCCGATCGACGTCGGGCAGAAGGTGTCGCTGCGCTTCCACCCCGAGGGTATCCACGTCCTCTAGGGACGCCTCCGCTAGTCCGGGTAGCGGCGGAAGAACCGGCTCGCGCAGGGGAGATGGATGCCTCTCTCGATCTCGGTCCGGCTGGTCAACGGCTCGTCGCAGCACGGGCACCGGAAGGACTCCCGGCCGTAGCGCGCCGCGGTGGCCGGGGGATCGGCGCAGATCGCCGCCATGTCGTCGAGCAGGGCGTCCTGCTCCGCGCGCGGCAACTCGGTGAAGGCGCGCGACGGCAGGAACAGGCTGCTGTCCTCGCGGACCTTGCCCAGCACCAGCCCGTTGCGGGACCAGTAGATGCCGCTCGGATCGAGCGGGTGCCGGCGGCCCAGGGTGACGACCAGGCGGCCGAACGTGAGCCTGGGGGCAGGTCCGTCCGGATGGGAAGGGTGCCCGGCCCGGGCCAGCGCCTTGCCCAGCTTGCCGACGTCGAGCAGCGCGTAGCGTTCGTGGATCGCCGATCCCTCGAGCCGCTGCCACGGCCGGTCCGGCAGCATCTCGGCCGCGTTCGGCTCGTCGAGGCGCATCCGGGCATCGAGTTCCCGCACCTGCCGCTCGCGCAAGCCGCCCCGCCGCAGGATCGTCGCGCGCATGTCGGCGGCGAACCCGGACGCGTGTTCGTGCTGCGCGATCCACTGCGCCCGCTGGGGATGCGCGCTCTCGTAGGACCGCCAGGGACCATCGTCGTCCACGGCGGCGTGCTCGAACGCTTCGAGCCCGTCGACGTCGCTGCGCGCGTCGTCGCGCCACGCCGGCGCGTGCGGATCGACGAGACCGCAGCGGCCGCAATTGATCGCCGCGTGCTCCGAGTGCTCGCTGAGAACCGCGCGGCGCCGGCACAGCGGGCAGACGGTTTGGCCGGCGTAGGGCATGCCCCACTGGTCCACGAGGTCGGGCCGCGGCACCAGCGCCCAGAAGTCGGGCAGGCCCGTGTTGTGAATCCCGTGCACGTTGATCCACGAGATCTGTCGCCTCGACAGGGTCGGCGTCTCGGTCGACCCGCACGACTCGCACCCCCAGTCGCCGGCGACGGGCAGGAGCGGAAGGGGCTTGCGCAACGGCCATCCCTTCCAGGCGTCCATGATCCGAGCCGCGCACGGGTGGCAGTAGCGGGCAGTGTCGTCGACCCAGCCCAGCGCGATCGTCCTCGACGGTCGGACGACGAATGCGGCGGCCCGGCACAGCCTGTTGAGCTCCAGGGGAATGTCCCGGAGGGGATGGGCGGCCGGCAGCGAACGGCAGCGGCTGGCGGTCTCGGCATCGTCGACGATCATCATGCACGTGCCGGAGCGAATGAACCGGTCCGCCGTCGCGGCCCGCGACGCGATGTCGATCGCGCCGAGCGCGAGGACGCGGAGAGCCCGGGGAGGCTGCGGGTCAGCCGACATCACGTCGGGTCGCGGCTCGGCGTCGCCGAGCAGGGCCTGCTTGCGGACCGGGAAGGACGGCTCCAGGTAGCGGGTGACGCCGGTGTCGATCCAGCCCAGCGAACGGTCGCGCGGTCCGACGATGCACAGGCAATCGATCTCGCCGCGGCCGAAGCGGCCGGCCGCGATGTCGAGAAGGTCTTTCCCGGTGAAGGTGTTCGGCATGGCGCCAGGATGCGGGGCCGGGCCGCCCGGGACATTGACGGCGCGCGACATTGCGTTGACAGGCGCGGCCAGCCCTCCCGCGAACGGGATGGCGGCCCCGATCAATGAACTGTCGGGCGCGATCAACGAGGGCCGCGCGTGCTGCCGGTACGAAGGGCCATTGCCATCGGGAGAGGATGCAATGGCGAGGCATGGCTTCGCGGAGGTGACGGCGGAACCCGGCGTGAGCTGGACGGAGCCGGTGATCTACCGCATCACGATCCGCGGCGTCGGCGTGTATGTCGGGACGACGACGAATGCCCGCAAGACGCGGCGCGCGTACTGGCGCGACGTCGCCAACCTGCTCGCCGGGCTGCCCTATCGCGCCGGCGCGCCGGGCGGCTATCGCCGCATCCACCTCGAGATGGTCGCGGCGGTGCGGGCCGGCGTGCCGATCGACCTGCACGCGCTGGAGAACGGCCCCGAGGAGGCGCTGGCCAGCCGCGCGCGCTACTGGATCGGCGTCTGCCGCGCGCAGGCGTCGGCCAACGGCCTGTCGTCGCTCAACGGCGGCGATGGCGACTGACGCGGCAGCGTGGTCGGCGGGTCGTCAGGCGAAGCGCCGGCGGATCGCGCGCTGGGCGGGGAGCTCGAAGAACCGGTAGACCAGCCGCGCGGCGACCAGCGTGATCGCGATGTAGGCCACGAAGAACGCCGGGCTGTAGAACAGCGGCGCCGGCCCGGTGCCCAGCAGTGCGAGCGAGATCGCCAGCTGGATCGGGAACTGCAGCAGGTAGCTCGAGTAGGTCATGTTGCCGGCGGCGGCGACGAGGTGCTGCAGCCGCGGCGGCAGGCGCAGCGGCTGGGCGGCGACGAACAGCAGCACCGGCACCCACGCCAGCAGGAACAGGTTGCGGTTCTGCGCGACGCGGTCCGGCAGCAGCAGCGGGACCGCGACGACGAGGGCGCCGGCCAGCAGCGTCAGCGGCCGCCGCAGCCGCGTGCCCTGCAGCGCCTCGAGCCCGATGGAGGCGAGGCCGCCGGCGTAGAAGAACGCCAGGCAGTCGACGAACGGGTGATGGATGTCGAGGCGCCGGGCGGCGAGGCAGAGCAGCAGCACGCCGACATTCACCAGCGGCGACCGGCTGACATGGCGCAGGATGGCGAAGAACAGGCCGTAGACCAGGACCTCGACCGAGATCGACCAGATCGGCGCGTTGAAGCTCTCGCCGTTGGCGAAGCCCCACTCGCTGGCCATGAACAGCTGGACGACGAAGTTGTAGAGGTCGTTGTGCTGGTAGACGAAGAAGGCGCCCTGTCGCGCGACGTAGAGCGACTGCAGCGCCGCCACGGCCAGCAGCGTCGCGAGGTGCAGCGGGTACAGCCGCGACAGGCGCAGGATGAAGAAGGTCCGCGGCCCGACGGTCCGCGCGGCGACGGGATCACGGTACTTCCAGGCGAAGATGAAGCCGCTGATGCACCAGAAGACCTGCACGCCGTACAGGCCGTGCTCGTAGAACAGGCGGAGCGCGCCGTAGAACGGCTGGTCGGCACGCACGAAGTCGACCGGCCCGGCGCCGACGTGGAAGAACAGCTGGTAGTGCCACACCAGCACCGACAGCGCCGACACGAAGCGGATGATCTCGAGGCCGAGGAGCTTGTCCTGCGGCGGTGTCCCGGCGGCTTTCACTCCATCTTCGCGCCGCTCGCCTTGACGACCGGGCCCCACTTGGCGCGCTCCTGGCGGATGAAGTCGGCGAACTCGGCCGGCGTCATCGGCCGGATCAGCGCGCCTTGGGCGATCATCGGGTCGGCGATGTCCTTCTGGCCGAGCGCCTTCACCGTCGCGGCATGGATGCGGTCGAGCACCGGCGCCGGCACGCCGGCCGGCGCGGCGAGGCCGTACCAGTTGTCGCTGAGCACGGTCGGCAGCCCGGCCTCGGCCGTGGTCGGCACGTCGGGCAGCAGGCCCGAGCGCGTCCGGCTCGGCACCGCCAGCGGCCTGACGTTGCCCGCCTTGATGTGCGGCAGCAGCACGCCGACGTCGAGCACCGCCATCTGCACCTGGCCGGCCAGCAGGTCCTGCACCGCCGGCGCGGCGCCGCGGTAGGGCACGTGCACGATGTCGATGCCGGCGGCGCTGCGGAACAGCTCGGCGGCGAGGTGGCTGATGCCGCCCGGGCCCGACGAGCCGTAGTTCACCTTGCCCGGGTTGGCCTTGGCGTAGGCAATCAGCTCGGCCACCGTGTTCACCGGCAGGCGCGGCGACACGCCGATCACCATCTGGACCAGCGCGATCGGCGTCAGCAGGGCGAGGTCCTTGTCCTCGACCGGCATGGTCGCCAGCATGAACGGCGCGATCGCGGTCGGGCCGGTGGCGTTCATGCCGATCGTGTAGCCGTCGGCCGGCGCCTTCGCGAGCGCGGTGACGCCGACCAGCCCGCCCATGCCGCCCTTGTTCTCGATCACCACCTGCTGGCCGAGCTCGGCGGTGAGGCCGCGCGCCAGCACGCGGGCCAGCGCATCCGACGGCCCGCCCGCCGCGAACGGCACGAGGAAGGTGATCGGCTTGCCGGGCCACGGCGCGGTCTGCGCGTCGGCGGCCGCCGCCGTCGCAAGCAGCGAGGCCGCCGTGGTGCCGAGAAACGTCCGCCGTTGCATCGATCCTCCCGCTTCTTGTTCTCCGCCCATGAGAGGAAGAGGGAGGGCATGGGTCAAGGCGAAAGGTCCCTCGCTACGCTCGGGATGACACACCTTTGCCTGTCATCCCGAGCGCAGCGAGGGAGCTTTCCTCAATCCGCCTTGATGTTCATCGCCGTGATCACTTCTTTCCAGCGCGCCAGCTCGGCCTTGATCAGCGCGGTGTAGCCGGCCGAGTCGAGCGTGCCGGGACGGACGCCGATCTTGGCGAACGCCTCCTTGACCTGGTCGCTCTTGAGCGCGGTGCCAGTCTCGGTCTCCCAGCGCTTGACCAGTTCCGGCGGCAGGCCGGCCGGGCCGGAGAAGCCGAACCAGTTGGTCGTCACCACGTCGACGCCGGCCTGCCTGAACGTCGGCACGTCGGGCAGGCTGGGCGAGCGCACGTCCTCGCTGACCGCCAGCGGCCGCATGCGGCCCGAGGTGAAGTAGCCGATCGCCGTCGGCAGGCTCTCCATCAGGGCGACGATCTGGCCGCCCAGCAGGTCGTTCATCGCCGGCGCCGAGCCGCGGTAGGGCACGTGCGTCAGCTGGATGCCGGCGGCGCGCGCCAGCACCTGGCCGGTCAGGTGGTTCATCGTGCCGTTGCCGCCCGAGCCGTAGGTGACCTCGCCGGGCTTGGCCTTGGCCATCGCCACGAGGTCGGCCAGGCTCTTGATCGGCGAGTCGGCCTTGACCGCCAGCACGGTCGGGAAGGTGCCGACCAGGTGGATGTGCGTGAAGTCGGCCAGCGGATCGTAGGGCACGTCCTTGTAGAGCACCGGCCCGATGCCGTGCGAGGCCGCGCTCGACATCATCACGAGGTACTGGTCGCCGCGCCCCTTGGCGACGATGTCGGCGCCCAGCAGGCCGCCGGCGCCCGGCTTGTTCTCGACCACGATCGGCTGGCCGAGGCGATTGCCGTAATACTCCGCCAGCGTGCGCGACAGGATGTCGGCGGCGCCGGCCGGCGGGAAGTTGACGATCCAGCGGATCGGCTTGGCGGGCCAGCCCGCCGGTCCCGGTGCTTGCGCCCGGGCGGGCGCCGCGGCCAGCAGCGCCGCCGCCGTCATCGTGACCTTTCGCCGTGTGAGCATCGAAAGCAGGCCTCCGCTGTGTGCCGCGATTGTAAGTGTCGACCGGGGTGGTGCAACATGCATGCCGGTACCGTTTCGGGGAGAGGATTTGCGATGGCGTTCGACGTGGTTCTGCGCGAGGTGCGGCTGCCGGGCAGCGCGGCCGGTCAACCGGCGGTCGACATCGGCGTCAAGGACGGCAAGGTGGCCGCCATCGCGCCGAACCTGGCCGGCACCGCGCCGGAGGAGTACCGCGCCGGCGGCCGGCTGGTCTGCTCGGGCTTCGTCGAGACCCACATCCACCTCGACAAGACCTGCATCCTCGGGCGCTGCGACTGCGAGGCCAAGCGCTTCCCGCACCTCGCGATGGAGCGCACCTCGGCGGTCAAGCACACCTTCACCGTCGAGGACGTGTTCGAGCGCGCCTCGGGCACGCTGGAGAAGTGCATCGGCCACGGCGCGACGCGCATGCGCACCCATGTCGAGGTCGACCCCAAGGTCGGCTTGCGCGGCATGGAGGGCGTGCGCGCGCTGATCGACCGCTACAAGTGGGCGATCGACCTCGAGATCTGCGTCATGCCGCAGGAGGGCCTGACCAACAATCCCGGCACCGACGAGCTGATGGTCGCGGCGCTGAAGAACGGCGCCACCGTGGTCGGCGCGGCGCCCAACTACGACAGCGACCGCGCGGCGCAGATCCACCGCGTGTTCGAGATGGCGCGCGAGTTCGACGTCGACATCGACATGCACCTCGACAGCGGCGCCTCGGCGGAGGAACTCGACACGCTGCTGGTCTGTGAGCTGACGGAAAAGTACGGCTGGGGCGGCCGCGTCGCGGTCGGCCACATCTCCAAGCTGGCCTCGATGAAGCAGCCCGACCTCGACAAGGTGGCCAGGCGCATGGCCGACGCCGGCGTCGCCGCCACCGTGCTGACCGCCACCGACCTGTTCCTCGGCGGCCGCCACACCGATCACAACGTGCCGCGCAACGTCGTCGACCTCAACCGGCTGACCGAGTTCGGCGTCACCTGCTCGGTCGCCTCGAACAACATCCTGAACCCGTTCACGCCGTTCGGCGACGGCCAGCTGCTGCGCCAGGTCAACATGCAGGCGATCGTCACCCAGCGCAGCACCGACGACGACGTGCGGCGGCTGTGGGACATGACCACGGCGGCGGCGGCGAAGCTGATGCGCAAGGCCGACTACGGCATCGCGGTCGGCGGCCCGGCCGACCTCGTGGTGCTCGACGCGCCGGACGAGATCATGGCGCTGCGCACCGTGGCGCCGGTGCTGGGCGCCTGGAAGCGCGGCAAGCGCACCGTGACGCGCGAGCCGGTGCGCCTGCACAAGCCCGCCGCCTGATGGAAAAGTTCACCGAGCTGGTCTCCACCGTGTCGTCGACGCTGGCCGAACGCACCGGCTGGGAAACCTGGGGCCTGACGACCCGGCTGGGCATCGCGCTGGGCGCGGTGCTGCTGGCCTACTGGGCCGGCAAGGCGCTGATCCCGGCGACCTTCCGGCTGCTGCGCCCGCTGGTCTTCCTCGCCGCTGTCGCCATCGCGGTGGCGGCGCTGTTCCCCCACGTCAGCTGCCAGGTCGCGTGGGTGGCGCAGAACGCGCCGTTCTGCGGGAAGTAGCGCCGATGGACCTCGACAGGTTGTTCGACAACAACGTGGCGTGGGCCCAGCGCAAGACGCAGGAGGACCCGACCTACTTCGTGCGCATGGCCGAGCAGCAGTCGCCGCAGTACCTGTGGCTCGGCTGCTCGGACAGCCGGGTCACCGCCAACGACGTGCTGGGACTCGATCCCGGCGCGGTGTTCGTCCAGCGCAACATCGCCAACATCGCCCACAGCAACGACATGAACCTGCTGGCGGTGCTCGAGTTCGCGATCGACATCCTCAAGGTCCGCCACCTGATCGTGTGCGGCCACTACGGCTGCGGCGGCATCCGCCGCGCGCTGGGCGAGGACCGCTCGGCGCTGGTCGATCACTGGCTGCAGCCGGTGGTCACGCTGTACCGCCGCCACCGCGCCGTGTTCGATGCCATCGCCGACGACAACGCCCGCATCGACCGGATGTGCGAACTCAACGTCGAGATGCAGGTCCGCCGCATCGCCTCGATCCCGACCGTCGAGAACGCCTGGGCGCGCGGCCAGGAACTGCACCTGCACGGCTGGATCTACGGCATGCACGACGGCCTGCTGCGCGACCTCGGCCCGACCGTGACCTCGATGGAGGAACGCGACGCCCTGCCGCCGATCGACGACCGCGTCGCGCGGCCCGTCGAGCCCGACACCGGCGTCCGCCGCCACGCCATCGACGCCTTCACGAAGCTGCTTGATGAGAAGGGCGGCTGAAGCGCTCTCCGCAGCGACAAGAAATTGTCGGCCAAGGACAATGACCTAGGGCGCTAGCGTCAGTTTGAATGGATCAGCCCAATTGACACCAAAGTTCCCGTTATGTTCTCATTGGGCCTTGCGGGTCGATTGGAGACCCTTTGTTCGTTGAGGTCGCGCGCAACACCTAGACACAGGCAGGGAGCCGAAAAGTGGATCGCATCAACGTGTGGAAGTCCTGCTCTCACTGTGGGAAGCGTATCGATCCTGAAAGGCTGAAACTCGTACCGATGGCGTCGGCGTGCGTTCCTTGCAGCGAACTGCTCGCGGCAAGAGTGGGGGGGCGATCCCTAAGCCTCACCCCTCGAGTGAAGCCCCAGCCTAAAGGCCAGAACCAGACGTTTGGCCGGAAAGCTTGGATAAGGACTTGGTCGTGAGCGCTGACATTGAAGCCTCGCTGGTGAAGTTGGCCGATCTTCTGATCCATGATGCTGCAGCGAAGGGACGCTCGCTAACCTACACGCAGTTGCTTCAGAAGATGGGTTGGGCAAGCGAGTTCGATAGCGGGGCGCGCGTGACGCTGGTCAGCAAGGTCCTGCCAGAGATTGCAAGGCGCTGTCACTCAGCCCAATTGCCGATCCTCTCGGTCCTCGCAGTAAGCGCAACGACACGGAAACCTGAGCAATGGTTTCGAATCTTCGCGGAACAATCAGGAGCGTTCCCGAAGGCGGTGCAGGATGAAGGCCAGTGGCGAACTTACGTCGACGGCGAACAGAAGCGTGCTGTGAAGTATTGGGCTGCTGCTAGCGGATGGCCTCTCAGTTAGAACTTACCCCCGCGTCTTTCGGAACAGCATCGTGACGTTGCGCCGGCGGTTCTCGAAGCCGGGCCTGAACCTCGCCTCGGCCGACTGGTGGAAGATCAGGCCGTGGAACAGCAGCGCGCGGTTCTCGCCGTAGGGGATGGCGTGCCGGTCGGCCTTCGAGTCGCGCAGGAAGCCCTCGATGTCCTTCTCGCCGTTGTTGTAGTCGGCGAAGCTCCAGTCGGGCGGCGCCTGGACATCCCACATGTCGAGGCCGCCGCCGCCCGGGTCGAGGTTGGCCGAGTCGGGCGTGATCCAGAAGTTGATGCTGACGTCTGACTGGTCGGCATGGATGTCGACCCCGGGGCGCTGGTGCTGGCAGACGAACGACCACCAGTAGCTGAGGTGATGGCCGTCCAGCAGGCCGGGCACGGCGGCGCGCAGCTCGGCCGCGATGCGCAGCAGCAGCGGGCTGAAGAAGCCGGACTCCGGGCTGGCGCCGATGTAGCCGCGCGGGTAGGGCTTCCGCCACACCGTCGAGTGCAGGCAGAAGCGTTGCAGCTGCGCCAGGGCCTCGGGTGTCAGCAGCCCGTCGAACCAGGCGATGCCCTTGCCCGGTCCCTTGAAGGTCGCGACGATCTCGTCCCAGTCGGCGCGCGGGTTGAGGCAACGCGCCGGCGCCGGCTCGTCGAGCCGCACCAGCGGCGGGTCGGCGAGGATGCGGCCGTAGGCGCCGCCCATCGGCAGCGTCGGGATCTCGCGCGTGGGGTCGGCCAGCATCTGCTCGAGCTTGGCCTGCGCCGCGGCGCGGACGTTCGGATCGACCGGCAGCAGCGCGCCCGGCGGCCGCTTCTCGGCCTGCTCCATCCACGCCAGCTGCTCGAGCGTGTGCAGCGCCTGGTGGGCCGGCACCGGCAGCGGTCCATTCGGCATCGGCGACTGGCCGGGCCGGGTCATCGCCAGCGCGACCTTGAAGTCGGCGATCGCCGCCTCGTCCTCGTCGAGCGCGACATGGGCGCGCGCCAGCATGACGCGCGCGTTGTGGAAGGTCGGATCGGCGGCCACCGCCTTCTGCGCGGCGTCCTTGGCCTCGGTCAGCAGGCCGAGCTGCAGCGCCATGTCGGACAGGGCGGCGAGGATCGGCGCCGACGGGTCGCGCGCCGCCAGCCCGCGCAACGCCTCGGCCGCCGCGGCGAAGCGGCCGGCCTTGATGCTCTGGCGCACGCTGTCGGGCACCGGGGTCTGGGGACGGGCCATGTCCTTTTGTATGGGCAAGCCGGCGGGCGGGAGCAACACCGGACTTCGCGGGACGGCGGCTCCTGCGCTAGGCTGTCGCGGAGCCCGCGGCACAAGTGGGCCAATGCCCGGGAGTTCATCGATGTCCGTCGTCCCCAGCGCCGCCGACCACCAGCGCGCCATGGCCGAGTACGGTCGCCGCGCCGAGGCGCGCGCGCGGTCGCTCGGCAACCGCGGCCCGATCCGGCTGGGACCCGACGGCAAGCTGGTACCGGAGATCGTCGAGGCCTACCGGACCCACGGCTTCTTCGTCTTCCAGGGCGTGCTCTCGCCGGAGGAGCTGAACGAACTGCGCGCCGAGCTCGACGCGGTGCTGGACCGCGCACCGGTCGCGCCCGACGCCACGGTCGACCGGCTGGGCCGTCCGGTGATCGACCTCGGCATCCGCAAGCCGCCCTATCGCTGGGCGCGGCCGCTCAGCGACCCGCGCGGCGGCACCGACGCCAACAACGGCCGCCACCCCGCGGCGATGGCGCAGCCCGACCCGGGCGCCGCCGCGCCGGCCTGGACGGTCGAGCTGCTCGACGGCAACCTGCATCTGTCCGACGCCTGCCTGCGGCTCTACGGCCATCCCGGCCTGCTGGCCGCGGCGGCCTCGATCCTGGGCGACGACTTCGTGCCCTACAACGAGGTCACCTTCGTCAAGGAGCCGGGCCTCGGCCCGTCGGTCGCCTGGCACCAGGACGGCACGACGCACTGGACCGCGCCGGACTGGGACGAGGGCGCCCACGGCTTCAACTTCATGACCCAGCTCTATCCCAGCACGGCGGCCAACGGCGTCTGGGTGCTGCCGGGCAGCCACCGGCTGGGCAAGGCCGACATCAAGCGCATGGTCGAGGACAACGGCGGCTCGGACCGGCTCGAGGGCGCGGTGCCGATGCTGTGCGACGCCGGCGACACCTTCATGACCAACCGCCAGCTGGTGCACGGCTCGTTCGCCAACAGCTCGCCCGACCGGCGCATCACCCTCAATGCCGGGTTCTTCCCGCGCCGGCGCGTGCTCAACATCACGACGCGCCGCCTGCACGGCGCCGTCGAGACCTACGACGCGGCCCGCATCGAGGCGCGCTCGCGCCTGATCGCGCTGGCGATCGACGCGCGCCGCCAGCGCTTCCCGAACGAGACGCCATTCGTCTACCGGCCGCTGGCCGGCCGCGAGGACGAGAACCGCTGGAGCGAGGCGGCGCGGCAGTCCGTGCTCAAGAACTACAACCAGCTCGACATGTTCATCTAGGCGGCCGCCAGAGCCGTGGACGATTGGGGAAGGAAACGACGATGTTCGAGATGACCCGCCGCCGGCTGCTGGCCGGCGCGGCGGCGCTGCCGCTGTTTGCCGGCCGCGCCCACGCGCAGGCCTGGCCCACCAAGCCGATCCGCGTCGTGCTGCCGGGTCCGGCCGGCGGCATCATCGACGTCGGCATGCGCAGCATCTCCGACGCGCTGACCGCCGATCTCGGCCAGCAGATCGTCATCGACCCGCGGCCGGGCGGCAACGGCATCGTCGCCGGCCAGATCGTCACCGGCGCGCCAGCCGACGGCTACACGCTGGAAGCGACGGTGTCGGCTCACTACGGCCTGCCGTTCCTGATGAAGGCGCCGTTCGACGTGGTCGCCGACTTCACGCCGATCGCCATGGTCGGCGTGACCGCGGCGGTGCTGTGCGTGGCGAAGTCGCTGCCGGTGCGCTCGGTCGACGAGCTGGTGGCCTACGCGCGCAAGGCGCCGGCGCCGCTCACCTACCTGAACTCCGGCAACGGCACCTCGACCCACCTGGTGCCCGAGCAGCTGAAGATCGAGAAGAAGATCGAGCTGGTGTCGGTACCCTACAAGGGCCTGCCGCCCGGCGTGCAGGACCTGCTGGGCGAGCGCATCCAGGTCGGGCTGGTCAGCGCGCCGCTGATCCTCGGCCACGTCAAGTCGGGCGCCGTGGTGCCGATCGCGGTGTCGGGCGCGGCACGCCTGTCCGAGATCCCCAACGTGCCGACGCTGCGCGAGCAGGGCTACGGCGGCATCGAGATCCAGTCGGCGCTGCCGCTGCTCGGGCCGAAGGGCCTGCCCGGCCCGATCGTGCAGCGGCTGAACGCGTCGGTCGCCAAGGCGCTGGCCGACCCGGCGGTGAAGGCGCGGCTTGAGGCCGCCTACATCCAGCCGACGCCGATGACGGTGGCCGAGGTCACGGCCTGGGCGAAGGCCGAGTACGACCGGCTCGGCAAGCTGATCACGTCGCTGGGCATCAAGGCCGACGGCGCCTAAGACGCTCCGGAGGCCCGCGCTCCGGGTGACGCCGCGGCACGCCGGGGCTAGTCTCCCGGCATGTCCACATCATCACGCCGCCTCGGCGCCAGTCCGCTCAGCGTCTTCCCGATCGGGTTGGGCTGCATGTCGCTGAGCGGTGCCTACGGCCAGAGCGCCGACGCCGACGGCATCCGCGTCGTCCACCACGCGATCGAGCGCGGCGTCACGCTGCTCGACAGTTCCGACATGTACGGCTGGGGCCACAACGAGACGCTGCTCGGCCAGGCGCTTAGCGGCGGCTGGCGCGACAAGGTCGTGCTGGCGACCAAGTTCGGCCAGACCCAGCGGCCGGGCGGCGCCAACGGCGTCGACGGCCGGCCCGAATACGTGGTCGCCGCCTGCGACGCCAGCCTGAAGCGGCTGGGCGTCGACGTCATCGACCTCTACTACCAGCACCGCGTCGACCCGACGGTGCCGATCGAGGACACGGTCGGCGCGATGGCGGGCCTGGTGAAGGCCGGCAAGGTGCGGGCGCTGGGCTTGAGCGAGGCCAGGCCCGAGACCATCCGGCGCGCCCATGCCGTGCACCCGATCGCCGCCGTGCAGAGCGAGTACTCGCTGCTCTACCGCGAGCAGGCCGAGGAGACGCTGGCCACCACGCGGGCGCTCGGCATTTCGTTCGTCGCCTACTCGCCGCTCGGCCGCAGCCTGCTGACCGGCACGGTGCGGCAGGCCTCCGACATCCCGGCCGGCGACGGCCGCGGCCGTCACCCGCGCTTCGCCGCCGAGAACCTCGCGCACAACCTCGCGCGCACCGCCGCGATCGAGACGGTGGCGCGGGCTCACGGCGTGACGCCGGGGCAGGTGGCGCTGGCCTGGCTGCTGGCGCAGGGCGACGACATCGTGCCGATTCCCGGCACCAAGCGCGCCGAGCGGGTCGACGAGAACGTCGCGGCGGCCAGCCTGGCGCTCACCGAAGCCGAGGTCGCGTCGCTGTCGGCGGCGCTGCCGCCCGGCGCCGCGGCCGGCGCGCGCTACCCCGAGGCCGCGCTCAAGGCGGTCTACCTCTAGGCGGGTACGCCCCGTGAGCGACACCCCGGCGACCTCGCGGCGGCTCGCCACCATCCTGTTCGCCGACGTCGTCGGCTACAGCCGGCTGATGCGGGCCGACGAGGAGCGCACGCTGCGCGACCTCTCGGCCCACCTCGCCGAGTGGGTCGCGCCGGTGGTGACGCGGTTCGGCGGCCGCATCGTCAAGACGGTGGGCGACGGCGTGCTGGTCGAGTTCGGCAGCGCCGTCGAGGCGGTGCGCGCCGCGGTCGAGCTGCAGGCCGGCATGGCGACGCGCAACCGCGACGTCGAGGCCGAGCGACGGCTCACCTTCCGCATCGGCCTGCATCTCGGCGACGTCATCGTCGCGGGCGACGACGTGTTCGGCGACGCGGTCAACGTTGCCGCGCGCCTCGAGGGCCTGGCCGATCCCGGCGCGATCGTGCTGTCGGCCGGCGTGCACGAGCAGGTGCGCGACAAGCTCAGCCTGCCGTTCCGGGCGCTGGGCGCGCGCAGCGTCAAGAACATCGACCGGCCGGTCGAGATCTGGGCGCTCGACGCCGGCGCGGCCTTCGACGCGCCGCCGCCGCCGCCACCGCCCCCCAAGGCGGGGCGCGGATGGGTTCCGGTGCTGGCGATGGCGGGCGTGGTGGCGTTGGCCGTGGCCGGCGGCGCCGCGTGGTGGCTGGCCCGGCCGGCGCCTCCCGCCGTGACGGCGGCCCGCCCGCCCGCGCCGGTCGCCGACGGCCTGTCGGTCGCCGTCCTGCTGTTCGCCAACCAGAGCGGCGACGCGGCGCAGGACTACTTCTCCGACGGCCTGACCGAGGACATCACGCGCGCGCTCGGCCGCTTCCGGGACCTGACGGTGATCTCGTACAACGCCGTGCTGCCGTTCCGGAACAAGGAGCTGCCGCCGGCCGAGCTCGGCCGCAGCCTCAACGCGCGCTACCTGGTGAGCGGCAGCGTGCGCCGCATGGGCCCGCGCGTGCGCGTCACCGTGCAGCTCACCGACACCGCGGCCGGCACCCAGCTGTGGAGCGAGCAGTACGACGACGAGCTGTCCGACATCTTCGCCGTGCAGGACCGCATCGCCCGCCGCGTCGCCGGTAGCCTCGCCAGCAACCTGCAGCAGATCGCCCAGCAGCAGGCGATGCGCAAGCCGACCGACGACCTCGCCGCCTACGACATGCTGCTGAAGGCGCGCGCCATGGCGGCGCAGCCGACGATGCCGGCCAACCGCGGCGCCCGCCAGATGCTGGAGAAGGTGACCGAGATGGCGCCGGGCTACGCCGACGCCTACGCCAAGCTGGCCGACGTGCTGTTCCAGCGCGCCAGCTACGGCTGGTCGGAATTCGCCGAGCAGGATGTCGAGGCGGCGATCCGGCTGGCGCAGAAGGCGCTGGAGATGGACCGCGACAACGTGCTGGCGCACGGCGTGCTGGCGCGCGCCTACACCGCGGTGCGCAAGTACGACCTCGCGCTGGCCGAGTCCGAGCGCGCGCTGCAGCTCAACCCCAGCGATGCCGAGGCGATGCTGGCGCGCGCCGCCGTCCTCCTGTGGACCGGCCGCATCGCCGACTCGATCGCCGCCGCCGAGGGCGCGCTGCGGCTCGACGCCAACATCGGACCGGAAGCCGCCTTCAACCTCGGCATGGCCTACCTGCTGGCCGGCCGCTACGACGACGCGGTGCGCCTGCTCGAGCGCGAGCGGACGCGCTACCCGGCCTACCCGCTGCTCGACCTGCCGCTGGCCGCCGCCTACGCCGAGCTGGGGCGCCGCGAAGAGGCGACGGAAGCGGTCAAGGCGGCGCGCCTCAAGAACCCGTGGTTCGACCTCGCGACCTTCGGTTCGCGCTTCCAGGACGCCGACCTGCAGCGCCGTGTCGAGACCAGCCTGCGCAAGGCCGGCTTCGACTGAACCGCCGGGCGCGGCCTAGTTGCCGGCCGGCTTGAGCGTCTTCCAGTTCTCGGCGGCACGCAGCGAGGCGGTACGCGTATCCTTGCGGAACGCCTCGGCGCCGGCCGCGCCCGCGAACACGTAGAGCCTGCCGTCGGCGATCAGCCACACCGTCGGATCGGACTCGCGGCGCTGGCCGTTGGCCATGTTGTTGGCGCAGGCCCCGCCGAACTGCGGTGCGTACTTGTCGGGATCGGCCTTGAACAGGTCGCGGTTCTGCGCCGAGGCGAAGCGGTAGAGCACCCCGTCGTGCAGCAGCTCGAACTCCGGCCGCCCCGGCGTCGGCGCGGCAGCGGTGAAGTAGGCGACCGGGTCGTAGCCCTTGAGCGCGAGGCGCGTCGCGGACGATGCGGCCTGGGCGAAGGCGTGCAACGGGGCGGCGAGGGATGCGGCGAGGGGGGCGGCGGCCGCGAGCCGGAAGGTCGAGCGTCGTGTCCACATGGCGGAAGCCTCCTCGACCTGCCGTATAGAGCTTGGGGCCGGTCCTGTCATGCGCGGCGGCCGCCGCCGCCCGACGCCCTCTCGATCATGCGGTGGGCGATCTCGTGCTCGCCCAGCACCACCAGGTTGGCGCCCATCGCGGCGAGGTGCTCGACCGCCGCCTCCGAGTGCGCGCGGGCCAGGATGTCGAGGCCGGGATTGGCGGCGCGCGCCTGCTGCACGACCTGGCCGGCCTCGAACGGTTCGGGGATGGTGACGAACAGCCGTCGCGCCGCCGCGATGTTGGCCGCCTCGAGCAGCGTCGGCTCGGCGGCGTTGCCGACCAGCACGTGCGCCGTGCTGGCCCGCGCCTTCTCGATGCCCTCGCCGCCGCTCTCGATCACCACCAGGTCGTGGCCCTGGCCGGCCAGCCGGGCGCCGATGCGCGAGCCGACGCGGCCGTAGCCGACCAGAACGTCGTGCCCGGTCGATGGCGCCGGCGGCGTCTCGACCGGCGGCGCGGGCACCGGCTCGCCGCCGCCGCGCACGCGCTCGAGCGCGGCGAACACCAGCGGGTTCAGCAGGATCGACAGGATGGCGCCGGCCAGCACGAGGTCGCGCGCCTCGGGCGGCACCATCTTCTGGTCGATGCCGAGCCCGATCAGGATGAAGGAGAACTCGCCGATCTGGGCGAGGCTGGCCGCCACGGTGAGCGCCGTCGAGTTGGTGTGGCCGAAGGCGCGCACGATCAGCCACGCCGCCAGCGACTTGCCGACCACGATGATCGCCACCACCGCCGCGACCGCCAGCGGTGCGGTCACGAACACCATCGGGTTCAGGAGCATGCCGACCGAGACGAAGAACAGCACGGCGAAGGCGTCGCGCAGCGGCATCGCCTCCTCGGTCGCCTGCTGGCTGAGGTTGGTCTCGCCCAGCACGACGCCGGCGAAGAAGGCGCCGAGCGCGAACGACACGCCGAACAGGTGGGCCGCGCCGTAGGCGACGCCCAGCGCGATGGCGTAAACGGCCAGCCGGAACAGCTCGCGCGAGCCGGTGTGGGCGGTGTGGTGCATCAGCCACGGGATCACCCGCCGGCCGACGATCAGCATCACGGCGACGAACACCGACACCTTGGCCAACGTCACCAGCAGGTGGAAGACGATGCGCGACGGCGGCACGCCGTCGCCGGCGGTGATGGTGGCCAGCGCCGGCAGCAGGACCAGCGCCAACACCATCGCGAGGTCCTCGACGACCAGCCAGCCGACCGCGATCTTGCCGCGGTGGGTCTCGAGGATGTGGCGGTCCTGCAGCGCGCGCACCAGCACCACCGTGCTGGCAACCGACAGGCTGAGGCCGAACACCAGGCCCGCCATCGGCGACCAGCCGAGCAGGTGCGCGAGGCCGGCGCCCATCAGGGTGGCGACCACGATCTGGCCGACCGCGCCGGGCACGGCGATCTTCGCGACCGACAGCAGGTCCTTCAGCGAGAAGTGCAGGCCGACGCCGAACATCAGCAGGATGACGCCGATCTCGGCCAGCTGCGCGGCCAGCGCGCCGTCGGCGGTGAAGCCCGGCGTGTAGGGCCCGACCAGCACGCCCGCCAGCAGGTAGCCGACCAGCGGCGGCACGCGCAGCCGGTGCGCCACCAGGCCCAGCACGAAGGCCAGCGACAGGCCCGCGGCGAGGGCTGCAATCAGCGGTGTCTGGTGTTCAGGCATCGTTGATTTCTCTCCGCGGTGCGACGGTCAACGGGTTTGATTTGGCGACGGGACACTGACAATGCAATCTCCCCTCCTGAAATCGCCGGGAGACCTGTCGTGACCCAGAATCGCGTGATCCTGAACCGCCGCGCCCTGCTGGGTGCAACGCTCGCCGCCACCGCCGGGCTGCCGGTCGTCCTGTCGGCCGGACGCGCCGCCGCCCAGGCCTTTCCGAGCAAGCCGATCCGCTGGGTCATCCCGTTCGCGGCCGGCGGCAACTACGACGTGACTTCGCGGCTGGTCGGCGAAGCGATGGGTCGCAAGCTCGGCCAGACGGTGGTTCCGGACAACCGGCCGGGCGCCGGCGGCGTGGTCGGCATGGAGGCGGCGGCGGCCGCGCCGGCCGACGGCTACACGGTGGTGATGGGCAGCTTCAGCGTGATGTGGATCTCGCCCTACCTCGCGGGCAAGCCGCCGATGGTGGCGCAGTTCGCGCCGATCAGCATGCTCACCACCGTGCCGATGGTGCTGGTCGCGCGGGCCGACGGCCCGTGGCAGGACATGAAGGCGGTGCTGGCGGCGGCGCGCGCCAAGCCCGGCACGATCAGCGTCGGCCATGCCGGCAACGGCACGACCAACCACATCGCCATCCTGCGCCTGCAGGTGAACGACAAGGTCCAGTTCAACATCATCCCCTACAAGGGTTCGGCGCCGGGCCTCGCCGACCTCGTCGGCGGCCAGCTCGATCTCTACATGGACCAGCTCTCGACCTCGCTGCCGCAGATCAAGGCCGGCAAGCTCAGGGCGCTGGCGGTGATGAGCCCCGACCGCATCGCCCAGCTGCCCGACGTGCCCAGCCTCAAGGATATCGGCAGCGTGCCGTTCGACGGCGGCACCACGGCCGGCCTGCTGGCCCGGGCCGACACGCCGGCGCCGATCCTCGACACGCTGAACGCCGCCTGCGTGGCGGCGCTGAAGGACGAGGAGGTGGTGCGCAAGCTGGCCGATCTAGGCGCCGTCGTGCGGCCCTGCACGCGGGCTGAATTCGCCGCCTACCTCAAGGACCAGGAGGCGGGCGTTAGCGAACTTGTGAAATCGGGACTGTTGAAGCCGGAGTGAAGCGGGCGCAATACAGCGCCATGTTCCGCCTGACCGCCACCGTTCTCGCCGTCCTGCTGGGCCTCGCCGTCGCGGCCTGCAACCAGTCCACCGGCACCGGCAATCCCAACACCGTGCGCCCCGGCGCGGGCACCGGCTGGGAGAACTTCAGGGCCTGACGAAAGGTCCCTCGCTGCGCTCGGGATGACACGCTTTTCCTGTCATCCCGAGCGCAGCGAGGGACCTTTCTTTCAGACTTCCTTCATCACCGCCCACAGCGCGGCCTTGCGTTCGAAGCCGATGCCGGGGGCGTCGGGCAGGGCGACGCGGCTGTCCTTGACCGGGCAATCGTCGGCGAAGCCGCCGAACGGGGCGAAGACCTGCGGGTAGGATTCGTTGCCGCCGCACTGCAGGCCGACCGCGATGTTGAGCGCGAACTGGTGGCCGCCGTGCGGCACGCAGCGCCGCGGCGACCAGCCGTGGGCCTTCAGCATGTCGAGCGTGCGCAGGTACTCGACCAGCCCGTAGGACAGCGCCGGATCATACTGCAGCACGTCGCGGTCGGGCCGCAGCCCGCCGTGCCGCACCAGGTTGCGGGCGTCCTGCATCGAGAACAGGTTCTCGCCGGTGGCCAGCGGGCCCGCGTACTCGGTGGCCAGCGCGGCGTGCGCCAGGTAGTCGAGCGGGTCGACCGGCTCCTCGTACCAGCGCAGCCCGTAGCCCGCGATGGCGCGGCCGAAGTCGATGGCCGTCGTGAGGTCGAAGCGGCCGTTGACGTCGACCGCCAGGCGCGAACCGTCGCCGACGATCTTCAGCACCGCCTCGATGCGCGCGAGATCCTCGGCCAGCGGCACGCCGCCGACCTTCATCTTCACGCAGGAATAGCCGAGGTCGAGGTAATGCCTCATCTCGTCCTGCAGCGCCGACAGGTCCTTGCCCGGGTAGTAGTAGCCGCCGGCCGCGTAGACCCACGCCGTCGCATCGTGGTTGCCGCCGTTGTAGCGGTCGCTGAGCAGCTTCCACAGCGGCACGCGCTTCGCCTTGGCCACGGCGTCCCACAGCGCCATGTCGACCACGCCGACCGCGACCGAGCGCTCGCCGTGGCCGCCCGGCTTCTCGTTGGCCATCATCGCCGCCCAGCAGCGCGCCGGGTCGAGCAGCCCGTCGCCATCGACCAGCGTCTCCGGCTTCGCATCGCGCAGGCGCGGGATGAAGCGCTCGGCCAGCAGGCCCTTCTGGGCGTAGCGGCCGTTCGAGTTGAAGCCGTAGCCGATCACCGGCTTGCCCTCGACCATCACGTCGGTCTCGACCGCGACGACGCTGGCGGTCATCTGGCTGAAGTCGATGTAGGCGTTGGCGATCTGCGAGCGGATCGGCGAGACGACGTCGCGGATGGAGACGATGCGCATGGGTCCTCCGGGACTTCCGGTCAGGGGGCGGCGGCCGCGGCGGCGGCGGTGCGACGGGCCTGGCGGCTGACCAGCCACCAGGCCAGGCTGACCGTCATGATGTTCCAGGCGATGCCGTTGATGAAGGCGGCGCGGTACGAGCCGGTCCAGTCGAACAGCACGCCGCCCATCCAGCCGCCCAGCGCCATGCCGAGCAGCGTCGCCGACACCGCGAGGCCGACGCGGGTCGCGGCCTCGGACGACGGGAAGTACTCGCGCACGATGATGGCATAGGACGGCACGATGCCGCCCTGGAACAGGCCGAACAGCGCCGAGGCGATGTAGAGCGAGGTCAGCTTGTCGTCGATCAGGTAGAAGGCCAGCGCGATGCCCTGCAGGATCGCGCCCAGCAGCAGGGTGCGCAGGCCGCCGACCTTGTCGGCGATCCAGCCCGAGGCGACGCGGCTGATGATGCCGAAGCCCAGCATCAGCGACAGCATCTCGGCGCCGCGCGCCACGCCGTAGCCGAGGTCGCTGCAGTAGGCGACGATGTGGACCTGCGGCATCGACATCGCGACGCAGCAGCCGATGCCCATCATGAAGATCACGCCCTGCAGGGCGTTGGGCGACAGGCCGAGCGCCTCGCGCGACTGGCGGGCGACCCGGATCAGCGTGGTCTCGGCATGGTCGGGCGCGCGGCGGCGCAGCGTCAGGGCCAACGGGATCATGGTCAGGATGCACAGCACGGCGGCCGAGGCCGACATGGTGCGCCAGCCGTGGGCACCGATGATCCAGCCGACGATCGGCGGCCACAGCGCGCCGGCCACGTAGTTGCCCGAGGCGGCGATCGCGACGGCGATGCCGCGGCGCTTGTCGAACCAGTGCGAGATGTCGGCGACCAGCGGCGCGAAGGTGGCGGCCGAGCTGAAGCCGATCAGCGCCTGGGCCAGCGCGAACGGCACCAGCGAGGTCGCCAGCGGCGCCGCCGCGAAGCCGGCGGTCAGGCCGAGCGCGCTCAGGATCGAGGCGAACACGATGCCGCGGCGGTCGACCAGCCGGCCGATCAGGATGCCGCCGGCGAAGAAGCCCATCGTGTTCATGGTGTAGGCGAACGAGATGTCGGCGCGGGTGATGCCGAAGTCGGCCTGTACCGCCGGGATCGCCACCGTCAGCGACCACATGCCGGCGCCGCCGACCGTGCTCAGTGCCACGCTGGCGAGCAGCCGCCACCACGCGTAGCGCGAATCGATACCGCTTGTTTTCAAGATGCCTTGCTTTCGCGGGTCAGCCGCCGGCGACGCCCTGGGTGTTGACGTAGAGCGCGTACAGCGAGTGGCTGGCGGCCATGAAGAGACGGTTGCGGTAGCGGCCGCCGAAGCACAGGTTGGCGCAGCGCTCGGGCAGCTCGATGTGGCCGATCGGCTTGCCGGTCGGGTCGAACACGCGCACGCCGTCGAGCTCGGGCGAGCCCATGCCCCAGCCGCACCACAGGTTGCCGTCGACGTCGACGCGGAAGCCGTCGGGCGAGCCCGGGCCGGCATCGATGAAGACCGAGCCCTTGCCGAGCTTGGTGCCGTCGCCGGTCACGTCGTAGGCCAGGATCTGGCGGTTCGGCTCGGCGCGCGAGGCGACGATGTACAGCTTCTTCTCGTCGGGCGAGAAGGCCAGCCCGTTGGGGCCGGGGATGTCGTCGGCCACCACGGTCAGCTTGCCGGTCGACGGGTCGAGCCGGTAGACCGCCGGCTTGTTCTCGACCTCGGCGACGTGGCCTTCGTAGTTGCTCCAGATGCCGAACGGCGGGTCGGTGAACCAGATCGAGCCGTCCGATTTCACCACGACGTCGTTGGGCGAGTTGAGCGGCTTGCCGTTGTAGCTGTCGGCCAGCACCGTGATCGCGCCGTCGTACTCGAAGCGCACCAGGCGGCGGGCGTCGTGCTCGCAGGCGATCAGCCGGCCGCGGCGGTCGCGGGTGTGACCGTTGGCGTTGTTCGACGGCTTGCGGAAGATCGTGACGTTGCCCGACTCCTCGTCCCAGCGCAGCACGCGGTTGTTCGGGATGTCGCTCCACAGGAGGTAGCGGCCGTCGCCGAAGTAGACTGGGCCTTCCGACCAGCGGCAGCCGGTGTAGAGGCGCTCGACCGAGGCCAACGCCAGCCGGTAGCGGTTGAAGGCGGGATCGAGCACGCGTACCGCGGGATCGGGGTAGCGGTCGTTGGGCTGCCACATGGCGCGTTTCCTCTCGGGCAAGTCTTGTCCGTCCAGCCTACAGGGACCGGCCCTACATCGCCACTTTGCGGAAGACCTCGACGAAGCGGTCGACGTCGGCCTCGTCATTGTAGACGTGCGGGCTGATGCGCAGGCGGCCGAGCCGCGGTGCGGCATGGACGTTCTCGGCCGCCAGCCGCTTGGCGAGATCGGTCGGCATGCCCTTGGGGAACTGCAGGCTGAGCACGTGCGGCGCGCGCAGCTTGCGGTCGATCACCCGCACGCCGGTGTTGGCGACTCCCTCGGCCAGCCGGTCGGTCAGCATGGCCAGCCGCTCGACGATCGGCCCGTTGCCCCACGCCGCCATCATCTCCATGCCGATCGACGCCATCTCCATCGACACGAAGTGGTCGCGCTCGCCCATGTCGAAGCGCCGCGCGTTGTCGTGGTAGGCGAGGTCGCGGAAGTACACCGTGTCCTCGGCCGCCACCGCCTTGCGGGCCGGCGCCGGCTGTTCCAGCGGCACGCCCTTCTGGTGGCGCTTCGCCACGTACAGGAAAGCGCGGCCGTAGGGACCGAGCACCCACTTGTATGTCGGGAAGATCAGGAAGTCGGGGTCGAGCGCCTTGACGTCGATGGCGCGCACGCCGGCGTCGTGCGTGGCATCGACCAGCAGCATCGCGCCCTGCTTCTTCGCCGCCGCGGAGATCCGCTCCATGTCGAGCGCGCCGCCGTCCGACCAGTGGACCGACGAGATCGAGACCAGCGCCACCGGCGCCGCGCCCGGCCGGGCCAGGGTCTCCAGCACCGCCGCGGTCCAGTCGCCGTCGGCCGGCTGCCGCACCGTGTCGACCGTGAAGCCGGCCGCGCCGGCGCGGCTCATCCATTCCAGCACCGGCGAGGTGTGGTCGTCCTGCAGCACCACCACGCGGCTGCCGCGCGGGATCGCCAGGATCTTGCCGGCGGTCGAGACGCCGTAGCCGACCGACGGGATCAGCGCGACGTCGTCCGGGTCGGCGCCGATCAGGGCGGCGGCGGCCTTGCGGGCGCGCTCGTACTGCTGGCCCGCGAACTCCGCCGGCAGCTTCCACGGCTGGCCCTTGCGCCCGATCGCGGCGCGGCCGGCCTCCTGCGAGGCGAGCGGCAGCGGGCTCCACGACGCGGCGTTGAGGTAGCAGACGTCGCGCGGGATATCGAACAGGGCGCGCTGGCTGGGCAGCATCTTCAATCCTCCGGTTGGGCGCACAGTAGCGTGCCGGCGGAAGGCGACGCCCGACAATTTCTCAAGGCAGCCCACGGCGCTATAGAGGGACATGCGCCGCTTTCCCCCCGAACGCCTGGTCTGCCTGACCGAGGAGACCGTCGAGACCCTGTACCTGCTGGGCGAGCAGGACCGCATCGTCGGCGTCTCCGGCTACGCCGTGCGGCCGCCCGAGGTGCGGCTGAAGCCGCGGGTCAGTGCCTTCACCTCGGCCAAGATCGACAAGATCCTCGACCTGAAGCCCGACCTCGTGCTGGCCTTCTCCGACATGCAGGCCGACATCGTGGCCCAGCTGGCGCGGGCCGGCGTCGCGGTCCACCTGTTCAACCAGCGCGACCTCGCCGGCATCTTCGCGATGATCCGCACGCTGGGCGCCCTGGTCGGCGCTTCCGACAACGCCGAGGCGCTGGCGCGCACACTGGAGGCGCGCGTGGTGGAGGTGTCGGCCGCTCGCGCTGCGGCGACGCGGCCACGCGTCTACTTCGAGGAATGGAACGACCCCATGATCAGTGCCATCGGCTGGGTGTCGGAGCTGATCGAGGTCGCGGGCGGGATCGACGTCTTCGCCGACCGGCGCGGCGCGGCGGCGGCGACGGGACGGATCGTGACGCCCGACGCGGTGCTGGCGGCGCGTCCCGACGTGATCGTCGCCTCGTGGTGCGGCCGCAAGGTGGTGCCCGAACAGATCGCATCGCGCCCCGGCTGGTCGGACCTGCCCGCGGTCGCCGGCCAACGCATCGTCGAGATCAAGTCGCCGCTGATCCTGCAGCCCGGCCCGGCAGCGCTCACCGACGGGCTGGATGCGCTGGTGGCGGCCTTGCGATGACGTGAAGGGTCCCTCGCTGCGCTCGGGATGACACAGGAAAGGCCTGTCATCCCGAGCGGAGCGAGGGACCTTTCGTCGGAACCTTTCCGGTGGCCGGCCGTTCTCTCCAACGATGTCACCGCCGGATCTCGACCGGGGCCACGCGCTTTTCCTCGACCTCGACGGCACGCTGCTCGAGATCGCCGCGACTCCCGAAGCCGTGGCGGTGCCGCCCGGCCTGCCGCATCTCCTGCAAGCGCTGCAGGCCCAGCTCGGCGGCGCGCTGGCGATTGTCACCGGGCGCTCGATCGGCGTGGTCGACGACCTGCTCAACCCCTTCGTCGCGGTCGCCGCCGGCGAGCACGGCGCGTCGGTGCGCTTTCCCGGCGGCGCGGTGCAGGCGCTGCCGCAGGACCCCGTCGTGCCGGCCGCGTGGCGCGAGGCGCTGTCGGCCGCCGCCGACCGCTGGCCGGGCGTGCTGATCGAGCCCAAGCCGCACGGCTTAGGCGTGCACTTCCGGCTGGTGCCCGAGCGCGGCGAGGCGGTGTGGGCGCTGGTGCGCGGCCTGGTGCCGCCGGACCACCCGTCCTTCAGGCTGATCCCGGCGCGCGAGGCGGTCGAGATCGGGCCGCGCGGCGTCTCCAAGGGACTGGCCGTGCGGCAGTTCATGGCGCGCAGCCCCTTCACCGGGCGGCGGCCGATTTTCGTGGGCGACGACGTCACCGACGAGGCAGGCATGGAAGCGGCACGGAGCCATGGCGGGATCGGCCTGCGGGTGGCCGAGGTGTTCGGCGGCGAACCCGCCGCGGTGCGGGCGTGGCTGCGGCACGGCCTCGCCCTGCTGGAGCGACAGGTGCCGGCGTCGGGAGCGGGCCGATGAGCAGCCTCGATCTCGGCGTGATCGGCAACTGCGCCATCGCCAGCCTGGTCGACCGCCGCGGCCGCCACGTCTGGCACGGGCTCGGCCGGCTCGACGGCGACCCGGTGTTCAACGCGCTGCTCGGCGGCAGCGAGCCCGAGGGCGGCTTCATGGATGTCCTGGTCGCCGGGTCCGAGGGACCGGGCCGCCAGCGCTACCTGCACAACACGGCGATCCTCGAGACCGTGCTCGACGGCGCCAGCGGCTCGGTGCGGGTCGTCGACTTCGCGCCGCGCTTCCAGCGCTTCGGGCGCATGTTCCGGCCGCCGATGCTGGTGCGCCGGCTCGAGCCGGTGGCCGGCCGGCCGCGCGTCACGCTCAGGGTGCGGCCGACCTTCGGCTACGGCGCGCACAAGGCGCAGCTGACCTCGGGCAGCAACCACGCGCGCTTCTTCAGCGACACCTCGGTGCTGCGCCTCACCACCGACGCGTCGATCAACTACATCCTGCACGAGACCGCGTTCTCGCTCGACCGGCCGGTCAACCTGATCGTCGGCGCCGACGAGTCGGTGGCCGACAGTCCCGACACGCTGGCCCGCACCTTCCTCGCCCAGACAGAGGCCTACTGGCAGGCGTGGGCGCGCGACCTCAACACGCCGTTCGACTGGCAGGCGGCGGTGATCCGCGCGGCGATCACGCTCAAGCTGTGCAGCTTCGAGGACACCGGCGCGATCGTCGCGGCACTGACCACCTCGGTGCCCGAGGCGGCGGGCACGCCGCGCACCTGGGATTACCGCTTCTCCTGGCTGCGCGATTCGTTCTTCACCGTGACGGCGCTCAACCGGCTGTCGGTGACGCGCACCATGGAGCGCTACGTGCGCTTCATCGTCGACATCGTCGAGACCGGCAGCGCGCAGGGCGAGGCCAGCGCCATCGCGCCGCTGTTCGCGATCGCGCCGGGCACCGACACCGCCGAGCGGCTGGTCGACACGCTGCCGGGCTACCGCGGCTACGGGCCGGTGCGCACCGGCAACGCCGCGGTGGTGCAGCGGCAGAACGACACCTACGGCTCGATGGTGCTGACGGCGGCCCAGATGTTCTGGGACGAGCGCCTGCCGCGCCAGGGCGACCTCGAGCTCTACCGCCGGCTGTGCGTGGTGGGGAACGAGGCCCACCGCGCGGCGCTGACGCCCGATGCGGGCCTCTGGGAGTACCGCGAGCGCGCGGAGGTGCACACGTTTTCCGCCGCGATGTGCTGGGCCGCGCAGCACCGGCTGGGCCTGATCGCCAAGCGGGTCGGGGTGGATTCGGAAGCGCGCGAGTGGCTGGCCCGCGCCGGCGTGCTGCGCCAGGAGGTGCTGCAGCGCGGCACCACGGCCGAGGGCTGGCTGTCCGGCGTGCTCGACCGCGACATGCTCGACGCGTCGAGCCTCGTGCTGCCGGAGATCGGCCTGCTGCGCTCCGACGATCCGCGCTTCCACGCCACGCTCGACGTCGCGGCGCGCCGGCTGATGAAGAACGGCTTCCTGATGCGCTACCGCGAGGCCGACGATTTCGGCGAGCCCTCGAACGCCTTCCTGCTCTGCACCTTCTGGTACATCGATGCGCTGGCCAGCGTCGGCCGGCGCGACGAGGCGCTGGAGCTGTTCAACAACATCCTCGGCCGGCGCAACCACCTCGGCCTGCTGTCGGAGGACATCGACCCCGCGACCGGCGAGCTGTGGGGCAACTTTCCGCAAACCTACTCGCAGGTCGGGCTGATCCTGTCCGCCATGCGGCTGTCGCGCAGCTGGGAGGAGGGCCTATGGCACGCATCGTGATCGTCTCGAACCGGGTGCCGATTCCCAAGGCGCGCGTGCCCGCGGCCGGCGGCCTGACCGTGGCGCTGCGCGACCTGCTGATCCCCGGTGCGATGTGGTTCGGCTGGAGCGGCCGGCTGTCGCCCGAGCCGTCGCTGCAGCCGGCGCTGGTCGAGGCGCGCGGCGTCACCTACGCCACCGTCGACCTCTCGGCCGAGGCGCACCGCGCCTTCTACGTCGGCTTCGCCAACGGCGCGCTGTGGCCGCTGCTGCATTTCAGGCTGGGCCTGATGCACTACCGGCGCGAGGACTACCTCGGCTACCTCGGCGTCAACCGCTTCTTCGCCGAGTCGCTGGCCACCGTGCTGCAGGCCGACGACACGGTGTGGGCGCACGACTACCACCTGCTGCCGCTCGGCCGGCTGCTGCGCCAGCAGGGCTTCTCCGGGCCGCTCGGCTTCTTCCTGCATGTGCCGTTCGTGCCGCCGTCGATGCTCGAGGCGATGCCGGTGGCGCGCGAGCTGGTGGCCGATCTCTGCGCCTACGACGTGGTCGGCTTCCAGACCGAGGAACATGCCCGCGACTTCCGCGACTGCGCCCAGCGGCTGCTGGGCGCCACGGTCGACGGCGAAACGGTGCGCCTCAACGGCCGGCAGCTGCGCGCCTTCGCCGACCCGATCGGCATCGACGCCGAGGCCTTCGCCGAGGAGGCGGCGCGCTCGGCCAGCGACAAGCTGGTGCACCGCGTCGCCGGCAGCCTGTCGGGCCGCGCGCTGGCGGTCGGCGTCGACCGCATGGACTATTCGAAGGGCCTGCCGCAGCGCTTCGAGGCCTACGGACGGCTGCTCGAGCGCCATCCCGACCATCGCCGCCACATTCACTTCATGCAGATCTGCCCGCGCTCGCGCGAGGAGGTCGACGAGTACCGCAAGCTGCGCGCCGAGCTCGACCGCCTGACCGGCCGCATCAACGGTCGCTTCTCGGAGTTCGACTGGACGCCGCTGCGCTACTCGACGCGGCCGGCGCCGCGCGCGACGCTGGCCGGCCTTTACCGCATCGCCCGCATCGGCGTGGTGACGCCGCTGCGCGACGGCATGAACCTGGTGGCCAAGGAGTTCGTCGCCGCCCAGCCCGACGACGATCCCGGCGTGCTGGTGCTGTCGCGCTTCGCCGGCGCCGCGCACGAGCTCGACGCGGCGCTGATCGTCAACCCGTTCGACCCCGACGCGATCGCCGACGCCATGCACGTGGCGCTGACCATGCCGATCGAGGAACGCCGCGAGCGCCAGGCTGCGCTCAAGGCCAAGGTGTTGCGCACCACCGCCGCCGTCTACTGCCAGCGCTTCCTCGACGCCCTGCGGGCGCCGGCACGACGACTGCAGGCAGCGTAGCGCAGCGGTGCCGCGCCGCTCTACGATGGGCGGCATGAGCATCGTCGAGTGCCTGTGCATCGAGGGCTACCGGTCGCTGCGCGACCTGCGCCTCGCGATCGCGCCGCTGACCGTCGTGACCGGCGCCAACGGCAGCGGCAAGTCGAGCCTCTACCGGGCGCTGCGCCTGCTCGCCGACATCGCGCAGGGCCGCGTGGTCGGCGCCCTGGCCGCCGAGGGCGGCCTGTCGTCGGTGCTGTGGGCCGGGCCGGAGGTCCTGTCGCGCGGCATGAAGCGCGGCGCGGTGCCGGTGCAGGGTGGTCCGCGCCGGTCGCCGGTCGCGCTGAAGCTCGGCTTCTCGTCGGCCTCCTACGGCTACGCGATCGATCTCGGCCTGCCGGTTTCCGGGGCGACGCGGTTCGGGCGCGATCCCGTCATCAAGGCCGAGAGCCTGTGGACCGGGCCGCTGCTCGGCCGCGCCAACACCTTCGCCCAGCGCAAGGGCCCGGTGGTCAGCCTGCGCAACGCCGAGGGCGCGTGGCGGATGGCGTCGGACCGTCTCGGTGCCGGCGACAGCATGCTGACCCACTGCAGCGATCCGCGCGACGCGGCCGAACTGCTGATGCTGCGCGAGACGCTGCGCGACTGGCGCTTCTACGATCACTTCCGCACCGACGCCGAGGCGCCGGCCCGCCGCCGCCAGGTCGGCACGCGCACGCCGGTGCTGGCGTCGGATGGCGCCGATCTCGCCGCCGCGATCGCCACCGTCCAGGAGATCGGCCGGGTCGAGGCGCTCGACGAGACGATCGCCGACGCCTTTCCCGGCGGCTCGATCGAGGTGTCGGAACAGGACGGCGGCTTCGAGATCGAGATGCGCCAGCACGGGCTGCTGCGCCCGCTGCGCGCCGCCGAGCTGTCGGACGGCACGCTGCGCTACCTGCTGCTGGTGGCGGCGCTGCTGACGCCGCGGCCACCGACCCTGATGATCCTGAACGAGCCCGAGACCAGCCTGCATCCCGACCTGCTGCCGGCGCTGTCGCGCCTGATCGCGCGCGCCGCGACGGCGAGCCAGCTGATCGTGGTCAGCCACGCCGCGCCGCTGGTCGCCGCGCTGGAGACCCACGGCGCCCACCGCATCGTGCTGGAGAAGCAGCTCGGCGAGACGGTCGTGCCGGCCG
>JAIUOX010000201.1 GCA_020160955.1 Pseudomonadota bacterium | reverse complement strand
CGCCTGGAGCGCGAGCGTCGCCAGCAGTTCGGCAGCGAGCCGCAGCAGAAGGTCTATCGCGAAGTCACGATCCCCGAGTCGATCACCGTCCAGGAACTCGCGGCACGCATGTCCGAGCGCGGTGCCGACGTCATCAAGACGCTGATGCGCATGGGCGTGATGGCCACCATCAACCAGGCGATCGACGCCGACACGGCCGACCTGGTCGTGACCGAGATGGGCCACCGCTCCAAGCGCGTCACCGAAGGCGACGTCGAGACCGGGCTCGCCGATGTTCCGGATTCGGAAGACTCGCTCATGCCGCGTCCGCCGGTGGTGACGATCATGGGCCATGTCGATCACGGCAAGACCTCGCTGCTCGACGCGCTGCGCGCGACCGACGTGGCGGCGCACGAGGCCGGCGGCATCACCCAGCATATCGGCGCCTATCAGGTGACCCTGCCGTCGCAGCAGAAGATCACCTTCCTCGACACGCCGGGTCACGAGGCGTTCACCGCCATGCGCGCCCGCGGCGCCAAGGTGACCGACATCGTCGTGCTGGTGGTGGCTGGCGACGACGGCGTCATGCCGCAGACCAAGGAAGCGATCGCCCATGCCAAGGCAGCCGGCGTTCCGCTGATCGTGGCCATCAACAAGATGGACAAGCCGGGCGCGGATGCGAGCCGGGTCCAGAACGAGCTGCTGCGCGAGGAAATCCAGGTCGAAGCGCTGGGTGGCGACGTCCAGTCGATCGAGGTTTCGGCGACCAAGCGCATGAATCTCGACAAGCTCGAGGAAGCCATCCTGCTGCAGGCCGAGGTTCTCGAACTCAAGGCCAATCCGGACCGTGAAGCCGACGGCGTCGTGATCGAAGCCAAGCTTGATCCGGGCCGCGGCTCGGTCGCCACGGTGCTGGTGCAGCGCGGCACGCTGATGGTGGGCGACATCCTCGTCGCCGGCTCGGTGTGGGGCCGCGTGCGTCGCCTCGTCGACGATCGCGGACAGGCCGTCGTGGAAGCAGGGCCGGCCTTCCCGGTCGAGGTCCTGGGTCTCGCCGGCACGCCGCAGGCGGGCGACGAGTTCCGCGTGGTCGATAACGAGGCGCGTGCGCGCGAGATCGCCGACTTCCGCGCCCGTCGCGATCGCCAGCTCGAACTGGCCCGCGCCGCGGGCGGCCGCGGCACCCTCGAGGAGATGATCAAGGGCATCCGCGAGGGCACCGCCAAGGAACTGCCGGTGCTGATCAAGGCGGACGTGCAGGGCTCGGCGGAAGCGCTGGCCGGCGCGCTGGCGCGGCTGTCGACCGACAAGGTCGCGACCCGCGTGGTCTACAACGGCGTCGGCGGCATCTCCGAGGCCGACGTCACGCTGGCCAAGGCGTCGGGCGCGCTGATCATCGGCTTCAACGTCCGCGCCAACCCGCAGGCCCGCGAGATCGCCAAGCGCGACAAGATCGACATCCGCTACTACTCGATCATCTACAAGGTGACCGAGGACATCCAGCAGCTGATGGTCGGCCTGCTCGACCCGACCTTCAAGGAAACCTTCCTCGGCAACGCGCAGATCCGCGAGGTCTTCCGCATCACCAAGGTCGGCAACGTCGCCGGCTGCATGATCACCGAGGGCCAGGTCAAGCGCGGCGCCAAGGTCCGCCTGCTGCGCGACAACGTGGTGATCCACGAGGGCACGCTGAAGACGCTGCGCCGCTTCAAGGACGAGGTCCGCGAGGTCCAGCACGGCTTCGAGTGCGGCATGGCCTTCGAGAACTACGACGACATCAAGGTCGGCGACGTCATCGAGTGCTTCGACGTCGAGGAAGTCCGTCCGACCCTGTGACCGGTCCCGTCCCGGCGCGTCGTGCGCCGGGACGGCTCCCGTCGGGCCGGGCCAGAGGAGGCCAGGCATGTCCCGTCGCCGCCCCACCGAACGCGAGAAGAAGGGTCCGAGCCAGCGCCAGCTGCGCGTCGGCGAGGAAGTGCGCCACCTGCTGGCCGAGCTGCTCGAGCGCGGCGACATGCGCGATCCCGAGCTGCGCGGCGCGTCGATCACCGTCACCGCGGTCGATGTCAGCCCCGACCTGCGCAACGCCACCGCCTTCGTGATGCCGCTCGGCGGCCAGGACGAGCAGCGGCTGCTCGCCGCCATGAAGCGCGCCGCGCCGTGGTTCCGCGCCCGGGTCGGCGAGAAGGCCGGCCTGCGCTACGCGCCCGAGATCCGCTTCCAGGTCGACCGGACCTTCGACGAGGCCGACCGCATCGGCGCGCTGCTGCGCCGCCCCGACGTCGCGCGCGACATCGCCGACGAGGACGAGATCAAGGACGATTGAGGTAGAACTCGTCGCGCGGGAAAAGGTCGGTGTTGGGCGTCGCCGCCGGCACCGTGCGGCCGTCGTTCAGCACCTCGATCTTCTTGTCGGCGAACCATTGCCGGAGCTCGCCGCGATCGACCCGCGCGGCCGCGAGGTGGTCGTCGATCCGCGGGTCGGCCAGCAGGCCGAGCAGCCGGTCGCGATCGTAGGGGATCGGCCGGTCGCTGCCGATCAGCGCCGGGTGCACCATCGTCACGTAGGGAAACACCGAGCGGAAGGTCGCGACCGTGCGATCGGTCGGCGCCCATTGCACGTAGAGGCCGCCCGGCGCGAGGCGTGACCGCACCTGCTCGAAGAACTCGCGCGAGTTCAGCAGGCCGGACAGGCCGGTCTTGGGCAGGATCGCGTCGGCCTCGATGACGTCCCACTTGCCCGTGTCGAGCGCCAGGGTGTGACGCCCGTCGGCGACGACGATCTCGAACTTGGCCGTGCCGAGCAGGCGGTCGACCGCCGAGCCGGGATGGACCGCGCGGTAGACCTGCAGCGTGTCCATGACCGGCTTCACGATCTCGACCACGCGCACCCGGTCGGTGTCGGGCCGCAACCCGGCGGCATAGGGCGTGCCGCCGGTGCCCGAGCCGATCACCAGCACGCGCTTCGGCGCCGGGTGGGTGAGCGGCCCGATGCCGCCGAGGAAGGCGTGCACGGTGTGGAACGGCAGCCAGCTCTGCGAGTGGCCCTGGATGTACAGGCGGCCGTCCTGCGCGTTGGCCATCTTGAGCAGGCTGAGACCGGTCTTGTCCTCGGCGACGATCGCCGGCTCGGTCGTGAGTCCGTGCAGGCGGCGCCAGAACGCCTCGCCCGGCGGAAAGAAGGCGAGGCCGAGCGCCAGCAGCAGCGCCGGCGGCCATGCCCAGCGGCTGTCCGGCGCCGACGTCACCTGCAGCAGCGCGAAGGCCAGCCCGATCACCGACAAGAGCTTCAGCGTGCCGGCGGTGCCGGCGAGGTCGAGCAGCAGCAGGCCGGCGACCAGGCTGCCGGCGCTGTTGCCGACAATGTTGGCCAGCTGCACCAGCCCGACCCGCTCGCCCAGCCGGCCGATGTCGCTCTGCACCGCCTTCTGCACCACCGGGAAGGAGAAGCCCATGACGAACGACGCCGGCAGCACGACGATGGCCAGCAGCATGGCGATGACCGCGACGTCGCGCGGCTGGCCACTCATGATGTCGCGGTCGGCGAAGGTATCGGGCAGCCAGCCGAAGCCGATCGCGCCGTAGACCGCCCACGCGCCGGCCAGCGCCAGCGCGGTCGCGAGGCCCTGCATCAGGAAGAAGAAGCGGCGCGGGTCGGCGATGCGGTCGATGGTGCGCGCGCCGACCAGCAGGCCGGCCGCGTCGCCCAGCAGGAACACCGACAGGACCAGCGAGAAGCTGT
>JAIUOX010000200.1 GCA_020160955.1 Pseudomonadota bacterium | reverse complement strand
GCAGCGTTTCGTCGGTGCGCAGACCTTCCAGGCGCTGTCCGGCCTGCCGGTGCGCACCTCGCTGTGGGATGCCGCCGCCGAGGCCGCGATGGGCCATCTCGAACTCGCGCGCTGGGCCGACCGGGTGGTGGTCGCGCCGGCGACCGCGAACACGATCGCGAAGCTGGCCCACGGCTTCGCCGACGACCTGGTCAGCACGCTGTGCCTGGCCACGACCGCGCCGATCACGTTGTGTCCGGCGATGAACCACCGCATGTGGCTGCACCCGGCCACCGAGGCCAACATCGCCGTGCTGCGCGAGCGCGGGGCGCAGGTGGTCGGGCCGGAGGACGGGCCGCTGGCCGAGGGCGAATCCGGCCCCGGCCGGCTCAGCGAACCGGCGGTGATCGTTGCCGCGCTGGAGGCGGCGTGAGCGCGAGCCAGGCCGCGGGCGCGCTCGCCGGAAAGCGGGTGCTGGTCAGCGCCGGCCCGACCTTCGAGGACATCGATCCGGTCCGCTTCGTCGGCAACCGCAGCAGCGGCAAGATGGGCTTCGCGCTGGCCGCGGCCGCGCGCGCGCTCGGCGCCGAGGTGGTGCTGGTCGCGGGTCCCGTGCACCTGCCCACGCCGGAGGGCGTGGAGCGCATCGACGTGCGCTCGGCGGCGCAGATGCGCGAGGCGGTGCTCGGCGCACTGCCGGCGGATGTCTACGTCGGCGCCGCGGCGGTGGCCGATTTCACCCCGCGCAGCGTGTCCGGGCACAAGCTCAAGAAGACCGCCGGCAGCGATACGCTGGTGCTGGAACTGGTGCGCACGCCGGACATCCTGGCCGAGGTCGCCTCGCATCCGCGGCGGCCGGCGCTGGTGGTCGGCTTCGCCGCGGAGACGCACGACGTGGAGCGCTACGCGCGCGGCAAGCTGGCGGCCAAGCAGCTCGACCTGATCGCGGCCAACCTCGTCGGCGCGGCCGAAGGCGGGTTCGAGCGCGACGACAATGCGCTGGACGTGTACTGGAACGGCGGCGCACGCACGCTGGGACCGGCGGCGAAGACCGAAGTCGCCGCGCAGCTGATGGCGCTGGTGGCGGAACGACTGGACGGATCAACATGATGCAGGACAGGGACGTGGTGGCCACGCGGTCGCTGGAAGTGAAGGTGCTCGACCCGCGCTTCGGCACGGACTGGCCGCTGCCGGCCTACGCCACCGCCGCCAGCGCCGGCCTCGACCTGCGCGCCGCGCTGGAACAGGCGCTGACCCTCGCCCCGGGCGACACCGCACTGGTGCCCTCGGGCCTGGCGATCCACCTCGCCGATCCCGGCCTGTGCGCGGTGGTGTTGCCGCGCTCGGGGCTGGGGCACCGGCACGGCATCGTGCTCGGCAACGGCACCGGCCTGATCGACGCCGACTACCAGGGCCCGCTGCTGATCAGCACCTGGAACCGCGGCCGCGAGCCGTTCACGATCGAACCGGGTGACCGGATTGCGCAGTTGGTCATCCTTCCGATCGTGCGCGCCACCCTGCAAGTCGTGGATACTTTCACCGACAGCGCGCGCGGTGCCGGCGGTTTCGGCCACACCGGCGTGCGCTGACAGGGGACAATGCGCACATGAGCACCCGCGAACAGACCCAGGCGCGCGTCTTCGCGCAGCTTCGCCCTTTCCTGCCGTACCTGGCGGCGCTGCTGGCCGTGCTTGCGGTCTGGCTGGCCTGGAGCGGCTGGCGCCAGCTGCAGGACGGCACCCGCCGCGACAGCGTGGTGCTGGCGCGCGACACCGCCGCCGGCATCACCGCCAGCACCCTGGCCGGCGATCGCAAGCGCCTGCAGGAGCGCCTGGCCGATGCCACCGTGCAGGCGGCGCTGCAGGCGGGCGACCTCGAGGCCGCCGCCAAGGCGCTGGCCGCCGACTGGCCCAACCTCGAAGCGGCGCGGATCCTGCCGCCCGACCTCGATCCCGCCTACGCCAGCCTGCCCGACGGCGGCTTCGGACCGCTGGCGGCGATGGAGGCCGCGCTGGTCCAGGATGCGCCGGTGACCGCGGTCATCCGCGTCGGCGGCGAGCCGCGCGTGGCGCTGGCCGCGCCGGCGCGCGTGGGCGACACCCTGGTCGGCGTCGCCTGCCTGCAGCTGCCGCTGTCGCGCGCGACGCTCGGGCTGGAGAGCGCCAGCGTCGATCCGGACACCTACGTGGCCCTGCGCCAGGGCAACTTCACCCTGCTCGAACGCGGCGACGCCTCGCAGGCCGAGGCCGCCGAACGCATGGCCGTGCCGGTGCCGGGCACCGACCTGCGCCTGGCCGCCGCGGTGCCGCATGTCGGCCGCCCGCCGCTGGGCCTGAGCGGGCTGCCGCTGTTCGTGGTGGCCGTGGGGCTGTTGCTGCTGGCCTACCTGCTGTTCCGCCTGCCCGCGCGCGTGCAGCGCGTGTTCGCCGCCGCGCCGGCGGCCGATGCCGGGCCCGAGCCGACGCTGGCCGAAGCCCTCACCCTGCCGCCGGAGGAAGATGCCGACGCCGCGGCGGCGCCGAAGGTGGTGGTGCACGACGCGCCCAAGCCGGTGCCGGTGCAGATCGACCGCAGCATCTTCCGCGCCTACGACATCCGCGGCGTGGTCGGGCAGACCCTCGATGCCGGCGTCGCCGAGCTGATCGGGCATTCGGTCGGCTCGCTGATGCGCGAGCAGGACCTGACCGACATCGTCATCGGCCGCGACGGCCGCCTGTCCGGGCCGGAGCTCGTCGCCGGGCTGGTGCGCGGCCTGCGCCGGGCCGGGCGCAACGTCATCGACATCGGCATGGTGCCCACGCCGGTCACCTATTTCGGTGCCTACCACCTGCGCACCGGCTGCTGCATCTCGGTCACCGGCAGCCACAACCCGCCCGACTACAACGGCTTCAAGATCGTGGTCGGCGGGCTGACGCTGTCGGGCGATGCGATCGCCGACCTGCACGGGCGCATCGCCGACGGCCGCCTGTACGACGCGCCCTCGCCGGGCGGCGTGGTCGAGCGCGACATTTCCGATGCCTACGTCGAGCGCATCAGCGCCGACATCCAGCTCGCGCGCCCGCTGAAGGTGGTGGTCGACGCCGGCAACGGTGCGGCCGGCGAGATCGGCCCGCGCGTGCTGGAGGCGATCGGCGCCGAGGTGATCCCGCTGTTCTGCGAGGTCGACGGCACCTTCCCGAACCACCATCCCGACCCGAGCGAGCCGCACAACCTCGAGGACCTGATCGGCACGGTGAAGCGCTTCGAGGCCGACCTCGGCATCGCCTTCGACGGCGACGGCGACCGCCTGGGCGTGGTCACCGCGGACGGCGAGAACATCTTCCCCGACCGCCTGCTGATGCTGTTCGCGGCCGACGTGCTCGACCGCAACCCGGGCGCGGTGATCGTGTACGACGTCAAGTGCACCGGCCGCCTGCCCGGCCACATCCTGCGCCACGGCGGCAGCCCGCTGATGTGGAAGACCGGGCACTCGCTGATCAAGGCGAAGATGCGCGAGACCGAGGCCGAGCTGGCCGGCGAGATGAGCGGCCACTTCTTCTTCGCCGAACGCTGGTACGGCTTCGACGACGGCATCTACGCCGCCGCGCGCCTGCTGGAGATCCTCGCGCTCGACCCGGATGCGCCCAGCGACACGCTCAAGGCGCTGCCCGGCGGCGTGGCGACGCCGGAGATCAAGATCGAGGTCGCCGACGGCAACCCGCACGGCTTCGTCGAGCGCTTCCAGCAGAAGGAGATCGGAAGAGCGTCGTGTAG
>JAIUOX010000199.1 GCA_020160955.1 Pseudomonadota bacterium | reverse complement strand
ATATCCTGTCGCGCACCATCGACTACGGCGCCGACCTGCAGCCGCTGGTCAACGAGTGGACCTCGCTCTACGCCGCGACCGACGAGATGCACGACGCGGCCGCCTTCGAGAAGATCCCGGAGGGCGAGCGCCTGTCGGCGCGCGGCATCGAGGTCGGGCATATCTTCTACTTCGGCACCAAGTATTCCGCGCCGATGAAGGCGGTGGTGGCCGGGCCGAAGGGCGAGCAGGTCACGGTCGAGATGGGTTCCTACGGCATCGGCGTGTCGCGCCTGGTCGGCGGCATCATCGAGGCCAGCCACGACGACGCCGGCATCGTGTGGCCGGAGGCGGTGGCGCCCTTCAAGGTGGCGATCGTCAACCTCAAGCCGGACGACGGCGCGGTCTCGGGCGCCTGCCAGAAGCTGTACGACGGCCTCAGGGCGAAGGGCATCGAGCCGCTGCACGACGACCGCGACGTGCGGCCGGGCGGCAAGTTCGCCGACATGGACCTGATCGGCATTCCCTGGCAGGTCATCGTCGGGCCGAAGGGACTGGCGGCCGGCAAGGCGGAGATCAAGAACCGCAAGACCGGCAACCGCGAGGAAGTGCCGCTCGACCAGGTCGTGCAGCGCTTCGGCTGAGCCCTGCGGAAACATGGCCTTCGCCGCCGTCGAGCGCCTCGTCGCCTTCCGCTACCTGCGCGCCCGCCGCGAGGAGGGCTTCATCTCGGTCATCGCCACCTTCTCGCTGGTCGGCATCACGCTGGGCGTCGGCACGCTGATCGTGGTGATGGCGGTGATGAACGGCTTCCAGGCCGAGATGCTGCGCCAGATGTCGTCGATCAGCGGCCAGCTCGGCATCCAGGGCAACCGCGACGGGCTGGTCATGCCGCCCGAGGCGCTGGCCGAGGTCCGCGCCGTGCCGGGCGTGGTCACCGCGACCCCGGCCGCGGAGGGCCAGGTCATGGCGGTGGCGGGCGACCGGGTGCGCGGCGTCGTGCTGCGCGGGGTGGTGCCGGACGACCTGCGAGCCCGCGTGCCGCTGGCGGCGGCGATCGACGGCGCGCCGGAGGTCCGCGACCGCTACCGCGCGCTGTGCCGCGGCGACGGCGACGGGCCGATCGAGTGGGGCACGCTCAAGGATTTCGGCGACGACTTCACCCTGGTGATCGGCCGCCGCCTGGCCGAGCTGCTGGGCGTGCGGGTCGGCGACCCGATCCAGCTGGTGTCGCCGGTCTCGATCTCGACCCCGCTCGGCGTCATGCCGCGCTCGGCCCAGGCCAAGGTCGGCGCGATCTACTGCGCCGGCATGTACGACTACGACGCCAACTTCATCTACGCGCCGCTGCAGGACGTGCAGCGCCTGCTCGGGCTGGGCTCGAAGATCACCGGTGTCGAGGTGTTCGTGGCCGACGGCGCGTCGGCGGCGCGGGTCCGCCAGGACATCGCCCGCGTCGTCGGCATGCAGGCCTGGGTGTTCGACTGGTTCCAGGCCAACTACGGCTACTTCGCCGCCATCCAGGCCCAGACCAACGTCATGTTCCTGGTGCTGACCATGATCGTGCTGGTGGCCGCCTTCAACATCGTGTCGAGCCTGGTGATGCTGGTCCGCACCAAGACCGCCGACATCGCCATCCTGCGCACCATGGGCGCGAGCCGCTGGACCATCCTGCGCATCTTCCTGCTCGACGGACTGGCGATCGGAGGGGTCGGGACGGTGCTCGGCGTCGTGCTGGGCCTCGCCTTCGCGCGCAACATCGAGGCGATCCGCCAGTGGCTGCAGCGCACCTTCGACATCGTGCTGTTCGACGAGACGCTGTACCTGCTGGCCGAGATCCCGTCGCGCATCGGCTGGGGAGAGGTCGCGGTGATCGCCGGCATGGCGCTGGTCTTCGCCCTGCTGGCCTCGCTCTACCCGGCGGCGCGCGCGGCCCGGCTCGACCCGGTCGAGGGGCTGCGCCGTGAGTAGCGCCGGCGCGGTCGAACGCTGGCTGGCGTGGCGCTACCTCGCGACCCGGCAGAGCGAGGGCTTCGTGTCGTTCATCGCCGTGTTCTCGCTGATCGGCGTGGCGCTGGGCGTGGCGACGCTGATCGTCGTGCTGTCGGTGATGGGCGGCTTTCGCCAGCAGCTGCTGGGCCGCATCGTCGGCATCAACGGCCACGTCGTGCTGACCTCGACGAAGGCCGCGACGCTCGACGCGACGCCGGCGCTGGTCGACCGGCTGATAGCGCTGCCCGGCGTGCGGGCGGTGCGGCTGAACCTCGAGCGCCAGGCGCTGGTCAGCGGCCCGGGCGGCCAGACGAGGGGGGCGCTGCTGCGCGGCGTGCGGCCCGACGACCTGCTGTCGCGGCCGCTGGTCACCCGCAACATCGCCAATGGCAGCCTCGACGGCTTCGGCACGACCCCGGGCGTGGTGATGGGCGAACGGCTGCGCCAGGCGCTCGGCGCACGGCCCGGCGACAAGGTCACGCTGGTGACCCACCGGCTGAACGACGGCGGCACCATCGCGCCGCGCTATTCCGACTACGAGGTGCTGGGAAGCTTCGTCACCCGGCGCTACGAGTTCGACGGCGGCCTGGTGTTCGTGCCGCTGGCCATGCTGCAGGACGATCTCGAGTACGGGCCCAACGCGGTGACGTCGATCGATCTCGACCTGGCCGATCCCCAGGCGGCACCGCGGCTGGCCGACGAGATCCGCCGGATGCTGGGCCGCGACGACATCAAGGTGTCGCACTGGCTGGGCCTCAATGCCCGCTTCGTCGGCGCCCTGCAGGGGCAGGACAGCTGGGTCGACGTGGTCGACAACAAGGTCGGCGTCGCCTACGGCACGATCCAGGCGGACTTGACCGAGAACACCACCGCGACCTTCTCGATCAGCCACATGCAGCGCGACATCACCCCGTTCAACGGCCTGCCGACCGGGCCGGGCGGCGTGCTGCTCAACCTTCCGCGCTCGACCTTCACCGGCGCCGACTGGAACCACTTCGACAACAGGGTGACGGACTACATCGCCGAGGTAGAACACAAGTTCGACGGCGGCGGGCATGCCAAGCTCTCGGCGCGCTATTCAGACCGCGACGTCGACTTCCTCTACGCCTATGCCGGCGCCGCGGCGAACGCGGCGGGCATCGTCCCGCGCATGACCTGGCTGGCGCGCGACTTCAAGGAAACGTCGCTCGCCATCGACGCCCACGTCTCCAAGCCGTTCGAACTGTGGGGACAGGAGCACAATGTGATCCTCGGCGCGGACTACCGTAAGGTGGGGACGACCACTCTCAGCGCCACAGGGACGATCAACGGGCCCTTCGACCTCCGCAACTGGAACTCGGCCGTGCCGATGCCGAATGTCGTCTACAACCAGCAGACGGACCAGGACCCTACCCAGTTCGGCATCTACGGCCAGCTCCGCGTGAAGCCGTTCGAACGGCTGACCCTGATCGGCGGCGGCCGTCTGTCCTGGTATGACGCCACGACGATCAATCTCGTCAACGGGGCGGTGCAGAACCGGGTCGACATCGACGCCTACACCACGCCCTATGCCGGCGCGGTCCTCGACCTGACCGACTGGCTGTCGGCCTATGCGAGCTATACCCATATCTTCCAGCCGCAGGTGAACCTCGACGCGGCCGGCAACGTGCTCGACCCGCGCGAGGGCCGCCAGTACGAGATCGGGCTGAAGGCCGAACTCTTCGACGGCGGCATCAACGCCTCGATCGCCTATTTCAACCTCCGCGACACGAATCGCGCGGTCA
>JAIUOX010000047.1 GCA_020160955.1 Pseudomonadota bacterium | reverse complement strand
GCCGGCGTCTCGTGCATCGCGACGTTGAGCGACGGATCGACCGGAGCGCAGGTCCGCAGCAGCCACGACGTGAGCAGCAGCAGGAGCAGCAGCATCACGCCGAACAGCAGGGCGGAAAGCCACGGCGCCCAGGCGAGGCGGCCCGGCAGGACGGCGGCGGGCGCGGTCGCCAGCACGGCGGCCGGCGCCGGGGTCGCGACGACGGGCGGCGGCGGGGCGGGGACGGGGACCGGCGGCGGCACGTAGGGCTGCAGCGCGGCCAAGGCGTCGGATTCGTAGCCCCAGGCGGCGATCACCGGCTCGCCGTCGACCACGAAAATGAAGTCGTCGGACGGCCGCACGGTGGCCAACGCCAGCGACTGGCCGACCAGGCGGGCTTCCTCGCTGCCCGACATCTCCTGCAGCACGCCGCCCAGCGAGCGGATCGCCGACAGGCGGGTGTCGATGGTGTCGAGGATGGCCGCCTGCTGCGCGGCGTCGAGCGACGCGAACGATTGCACCGGGCCGGCGCGGTCGGCGTACCAGTCGATGCCGTCGCCCGACTCGTGCATCTGCGGCTCGGCCAGCAGGCTCGCCGTCTCGTCGCCCAGCCGGCGGCGGATCACCGCGCGCAACTGGCCCGCCACCGCGTGCAGGGGATCGCCGCGCACGCCCAGCGGCCGAACGCCCAGTCGAGTCGTGAGGATCAGGGTGGGGCGGTCGCCCATGGCCTTCCGTGGTTCCGGGGGACCGCCATAACGCCCGCCGAATCCGACGGGATTATGTTCGATGCGAAAGTATAACCCAAGTCATTGCGGCGGGCAACGCCGGGGAATTATTGCGTACCGTGGAGGGGGTTCATTTCGTGTGCATGCACTGCTGGCAATCTACCAGCGCAGCAGGCGCCGCCCGGCCAGCGCGCCCAGGGCGACGATCGGCACGGCGGCGAGGCTGTACCAGGTCATGACGAACAGCGGCGAATCGTCGAAGCAGTGGAAGGCGTAGAGCAGCGCGCCGCTCGCGGCCGCCAGCAGCCCGGCGGCGGCGCCGGCCAGCGTCGGCGAGGTGGGGGCGCCGCGACGCAGCACCAGCAGGGCGGCGGCCAGCGGCGCCAGCGACAGGATCGGGATGAAGGTCAGGCAGAACCGCGCGTTGCTGCCGACCAGGCGTGTCGACCAGCTCGCGGCCGGCGACACGACCAGCTCGACCGCGACCAGCCCGGCGGCCAACGCCAGCAGCGGCAGCAGGCGGCGCAAGGCGCGCGGCCCGGCGGCCGGGTTGGCCAGCGCGCGGCACGCGCCGAACGCCAGCACGACCGCGAACGCGACCAGCACGATCTTGAGGTCGAAGCGCCAGGTCGCCAGCGCCGCGCCCAGGTCCTTGCGCACACCCAGCTCGATGGCGAAGACGACCAGCGAGACGAGGCCGCCCAGCGCCAGCGCGCCGGCCAGCGCCGTCGCGATCGGCCGCGACGGCGCGGCGCGGTCGGCGACCAGCGCGTCGATCAGGCGGTCGGTCTTCATGCCACGTCCTTCCGGTAGAGGGTGGCCAGCGTCTTGAGCGCACGGTGCAGCGCCACGCGCACCGCGCCCTCGCTCATGCCGAGCCGCGTCGCGACCTCGGCCGAGCGGCGGCCCTCGATGGTGATCTCCTCGACGATGCGGCGCTGCCGGGCCGGCAGCCCGCCCAGCATCCGCCGCGCGTCGAGCCCGTCGCCTGCATCCTGCCCGGCCGGTGCGGCGAGGCTGTCGCCCAGCGCGTCGAGGTCGAGGTGGTCGTGGAAGCCGCGGCGGCGCAGGTGATCGACCAGCTTGTAGCGCGCGATCGCCCGCACCCACGGCTCGAGCGGCTGGCTCTCGTCCCAGGTGTCACGCTTCAGATGCATCGCCAGCAAGGTCTCCTGCACGATATCCTCGAGATCGGCCGGGCCCCGTCCCGCCGCGGCCAGCCCCCGGCGCACGACCCCACGCAGCCACGCTGCCAGCTGCAGGAGCAGTCGCCGATAGGCCTCGTCGTCACCGCGCCGGGCCTGCCGCATCAAGGCGGAGAGTTCGTTCGGGTCGCTCAACGAGGTCCGTCTTCCCGTCTTCGGTGACGGGTTCGTGAACGTTACAGGAAAAAATCCTCCCGTGTCGGCGTAACGGCGCGTCCCGGGCCCCCGAATGATCGAAGGCGGGCATGAAGCCCGCCCACTTCGAGGAGGCACTGCCATGGACAAGCGTACCCTGATCACCACCGCCGCCGCCGTGTTCGCGGCCACCACCTTCGCCACGACGTCGTTCGCGGCCGGCGTGAAGTGCGTCGGCAACAACGCCTGCAAGGGCCAGGGCTCCTGCAAGAGCGCGAGCAACGCCTGCAAGGGCCAGAACGCCTGCAAGGGCCAGGGCTTCACCGAGACCTCGACCGCGCAGGACTGCATGGCCAAGGGCGGCAAGACGATGTGAGGAGAGATTCCTCCCTGCGCGTCAGCGCGGGGAGGTGTCGCCGTCATCGGCGACGGAGGGGTCATGGGCAGCACCACCCCCAACCATGACCCCTCCGTCCGCTGCGCGGACACCTCCCCTTCGCGGAGCCCGCGAAGGGGAGGAAGCCACTCATCGCAAGGCAACGAACATGATCACCGTCCTCTACGACTGGCCGCGCGTCGTCACCGGCTGGTTCACCTGGCTGCCGCCGCTGGCGATCCGCATCGTCGTCGGCTGGGTCTTCCTGTGGAGCGGCTGGCAGAAGCTGCAGATCCTGCCGCGCATGATCGAGAACTTCCGGTCGTGGGGCATTCCCGCGCCGGAGGTCCTGACGCCGCTGGTCTCGGGCATCGAGTTCGCGGGCGGCCTGCTGCTGCTGGTCGGGCTGTGCACCCGGATCGTGTCGATCCCGATGATGGTCGTGATGATGGTGGCGATCGCCTCGGCGAAGTGGGGCGACGTCGATTCGCTGGAGACCCTGCTGGGCTTCGAGGAAGTCTCCTACTTCGTGATGTTCGGCTATCTCGCCGTCGCCGGTCCCGGGCCGGTGTCGCTCGACCACTTCATCCTGAAGGCGACGCGGCAGCGGCCGCCGGCCGAGTACGGCGCCTGAGCTACTTGGTCAGGATCAGCTTGTTCGAGGCGGTGAGGCGCAGGCGATAGGTGTCGGCGCCGTGGCGAATGACGAGTTCGCGGGCGCCCTTCATCAGCGTGGTGCTGTCGACCGACGCAGGGGCAACCGATGGGCCGGGATCGGCTGGTCCCTGGGCGGCATCGTCGGTTCGAGCGCGCGGCGTCATGGTCTGTCTAATCCTCGAAATTCAACTTGCGAATGATTCTCATTTACATAAGGTTCGGTGCCTGTCAACGCCATTGGACCCGGTGAAGCCATGCACATCGCGACGCGACGAGACGACTCCGCAGCGGGACGACCCCGGCAGGGCTGTGGCCGACCCGGCTGTGCCTGCGCGCTGCCCCTTGCCGACCGCTTCGTGCTTTGGGCGGTGCGCCAATGGCAGGCGGATCGGGCGTTGCCGCGGGAGGGGTCGACCCTTCACCGCGGCTTCAAGATGGCGGGGGTGATCGCGACCCTCCCGGACTTCGCGATCGCGATGGACGCCATCCAGTTCGGCGCGCGCCGTGCGCTGCATATCCACCGTCCGGACTGTCCCGGGGTGGGCCAGGACGAGGCGACGTTGGTCGCCTTGTGCGGTCTCGCGCAGGCCGCGATGGACAGTCCGCTGACGGCGTCGCTCGACATCCTGATGGCGCCGGCCGCCTCGCGGGTCGCCGCGGCCCGGCTCAAGACTTTCGCCCTCGCGCTGGCGGACGCCGGGCTGCGACTCGCGCCGTCCGCCGGCGAGGGCGGTGGACGACTGAACTAGCGGCGCGGCCTCGTCACACCTCGATGCGGCTGCCCAGTTCCACCGTCTGGTCGGCCGGCAGGCCGAGGAAGTCGCTGGGACTGGCGGCCAGGCGGCCCAGCGCGAAGAACAGGCGTCGCTGCCAGCCCGGCAGCAGGGCCTGCGGACCCCGCACGATGTTGTTGTGGCCGATGAAGAACGAGGTGTGCACCGGGGCGAGCGAGATGCCGTGGGCCGCCAGTCCCTCGATGTCGCGGCCGACGTTGGGACTCTCCATGAAGCCGTAGCGCAGCACGGCCCGCCAGATGCCGCCGCCGAGGTCGGTGACCTCGAGCCGCTGGCCGGGCGACACCACCGGGTCCTCGCCCGACTCGATCGTCAGCAGCACGACCTGGGCATGCAGCACGCCGTTGTGCCGCAGGTTCTGCATCAGGGTGCCCGAGCCGCCGTCGGAGAAGGTGGTGAGGTAGATCGCCGTGCCGGGCGTGCGATGCAGCCGGTGCGGCTCGATGGTCGCGAGCAGCGTGTCGATCGGCAGCGCGCGCTCGCGGATACGCCGCTCGACCGCGTGCCGGCCGCGGTACCAGGTCCACATGGCGACGAACAGCAGGCTGCCGATCGCCAGCGGCACCCAGCCGCCCTGGACGAACTTGGTCATGTTGGCGGCGAACAGCGCGCCGTCGACGGTGAGCAGCAGGGCGAACACCGGCAGCGCCGCCAGCCACGACCACTTCCAGCCGCGGATCGCCAGCGTGAAGACGAGGATGGTGGTCACCAGCATCGTGCCGGTGACGGCGATGCCGTAGGCCGAGGCGATGTCGGGCCCGGTGCGGAAGCCGAGCACGATGCCCAGCACGCCGGCCAGCTGCAGCCAGTTCACGGCCGGCACGTAGATCTGGCCGAACTCGCTGGACGAGGTGTGCAGGATGCGCACGCGCGGGCTGAGGCCGAGCAGCGTCGCCTGCTGGGCCATCGAGAAGGCGCCGGCGATGGTCGCCTGCGAGGCGATCACGGTGGCGAGCGTCGCCACGACGACCAGCGGGTAGAGCGCCCACGCCGGCGCCATCCGGAAGAACGGGTTGGAGACCGCCGCCGGGTCGGTCAGCAGCAGCGCGCCCTGGCCGTAGTAGTTGGCGAGCAGGGCGGGAAAGACCGCGACCAGCCAGGCGGCGCGGATCGGGTTGCGGCCGAAGTGCCCCATGTCGGCGTACAGCGCCTCGGCGCCGGTCAGCGCCAGCGTCACCGCGCCCAGCGCCACGAAGGCGCCGGCCTTGTGGCGCCGCGCGAAGTCGATTGCATGCAGCGGCGACAGCGCCTCCAGCACCTCGGGATGGTGGGCGACCTGGCGGGCCCCGAGCAGGAACAGGATGACGAACCAGGCCAGCATGACCGGGCCGAACAGGTTGCCGATGCCGCCGGTGCCGAAGCGCTGGACCGCGAACAGCCCGACCAGCACGACGATGGCGATCGGCAGCACGACCGGCTGGAACTCCGGGGTCGCGACATTGAGCCCCTCGACGGCGCTCAGCACCGAGATCGCCGGCGTCAGCAGGCAGTCGCCGTAGAACAGGCAGGCGCCCAGCATGCCGAGCAGGACGTAGGCGTTGCGGCGGCGATCGCTCATCGCGGGCGCGCGCGCGACCAGCGCCATCAGCGCCAGCACGCCGCCCTCGCCGTGGTTGTCGGCGCGCATGACGATGAAGACGTACTTGAACGTGACGACGATCACGAGCGCCCAGGTGATCAGCGACAGCATGCCGAGCACGTTGTCCGGCGTCGGCTGCAGCCCGGTGAAGGCGCTGAAGCAGGTCTGCACGGTGTAGAGCGGGCTGGTGCCGATGTCGCCGAACACCACGCCCAGCGCGGCCAGGCTCAGCCCGGCAAACCGCTTCCTGTCGTCCCCCAAGCATTCCCCCACGTTGCCGGGGAGAGTCTATGTCGGTTGCCGGGAGGGAGCAAAGGTCCCGCGGGCTACGCCCTCGGGATGACAAGTCTTGGCTGTCATCCCGAGCGCAGCGAGGGACCTTTCAGGTCACGACGTCACACCTCGATCCGGCTGCCCAGCTCGACGGTGCGGTTGGCGGGCAGGCCGAAGAAGTCGGCGGCGCTGACGGCGAAGCGGGCCAGCACGAGGAACAGCTTCTGCTGCCAGGCCGGCAACAGCGGCTGCGCGGCGGCGACGTAGCTGTTGCGGCCGACGAAGTAGGAGGTCCGCATCGGGTCGATCGGGATGCCCTTGTCGGCCAGCGGCTCGAGGTCGCGCGGCACGTCGGGCTGCTCCATGAAGCCGTAGTGCAGGGCGACGCGGTGGAAGCCCTTGCCGAGGTGGGCGATGTCGCTGCGCTGGTCGGCCGACACGTAGGGTTCGTCGGCGATCTCGATGGTCAGCAGCACGACGTGCTGGTGCAGCACCTCGTTGTGCTTGAGGTTGTGCAGCAGGCAGCCCGGCGCGTTGCCCGCGAAGGAGGTCAGGTAGACCGCCGTGCCCTGCGGGCGATGCACGCCGCCCGGCACGATGCTGTCGAGCAGCTGCTCGATCGGCAAGGTACCCTCGCGCTCGCGCGCGACCACGATGCTGCGGCCGCGCCGCCAGGTCGCCATGGTGGTGAAGATCGCCAGCGCGATCACCACCGGCACCCAGCCGCCCTCGTGAAACTTCAGCATGTTGGCCGAGAAGAAGGTCAGGTCGACCAGCATGAACGCGCCGAAGATCGGCGTGGCGAGGGCCCACGACCATTTCCAGCGGCGGATCGCCAGCGCGAACACCAGCATGGTGGTGACGAACATGGTGCCGGTGACGGCGATGCCGTAGGCGGCCGCCAGCGCGCTCGACGACTTGAAGAACAGCACCAGCGCGATCACGCCGGCCAGCAGCAGCCAGTTGATCGCCGGCACGTAGATCTGGCCGAACTCGCTCTCCGACGTATGGTCGACCCGGATGCGGGCGCTCAGCCCCAGCAGGGCCGACTGCTGGGCCATCGAGAAGGCGCCCGAGATCGTCGCCTGCGAGGCGATCACCGTGGCGACCGTCGCCAACCCGACCAGCGGCACCGTCGCCCAGTCGGGCGCCAGCCGGAAGAACGGGTTGTCGATCGCGGCGGGGTTGGCCAGCAGGAGCGCTCCCTGGCCGTAGTAGTTGATCAGCAGCGCCGGCAGCACCAGCCACAGCCAGGCCATCCGGATCGGGGCACGGCCGAAGTGGCCCATGTCGGCGTACAGCGCCTCGGCGCCGGTCACGGCCAGGGTCACCGCCGCGAGGGCGAGGAAGGTCGCGAGGCCGTGCTGCGCGGCGAAGCCCACCGCGTGGGTCGGCGACAGCGCCCACAGGATCTGCGGCGCGTCGAGGATGTGGCGCAGGCCGAGCACCGCGAGCACGAAGAACCAGACCAGCGTGATCGGGCCGAACCACTTGCCGATGCCGGCCGTGCCGAAGCGCTGCACGGCGAACAGGGCGAACAGGACGGCGATGGCGATCGGCAGGACGACCGGTTCGAGCGCCGGCGTGACGACGTTCAGGCCCTCGACGGCGCTCAGCACCGAGACGGCGGGCGTCAGCAGGCAGTCGCCGTAGAACAGCGCGGCGCCCAGCATGCCGGCCCACAGGAAGAAGCGCCGGCGGCGCTCGACGATGCCGTGCTGGCGCGCCACCAGCGCCATCAGCGCCAGCACGCCACCCTCGCCACGGTTGTCGGCGCGCATCACGACGACGACGTATTTCAGGGTGACGATGACGATCAGCGCCCAGGTGATGAGCGACAGGATGCCCATCAGGTTCTCGGGCGTCGGCTTCAGCCCGGTGAACTCGCTGAAGCACTCCTTGACCGTGTAGAGCGGGCTGGTGCCGATATCACCAAAGACGACGCCCAGCGCCGCCAGCGTGAGCGAAGCCGTGCGGCTTCGGGTTGCGGGCTGCGCACCGCCAGTAGCACCCGTCATGGAATGGACAACTCCCCCCGGTCTCCGGCGCGCTATCGCGCCGGGCCGCGGGAGTGTCAACGGGATTCTGGCTTGCCGGGTGATTGGGCCGGGTGACTAGAAGGTCTTGCTGATCATGAATATCGCGCGGGAATCGCAGTTCATGGTGGCGCCGCAGGTCGCCTGGTCGAGGTTGGTGTCGACCCAGGCGATCGACAGGTCGAAGCCGTAGACGGTGGCGCCGAGGCCGATCTGCCAGTCCCAGTAGTTGTTGTAGCCGATGCCGTAGTTGGCGAAGCGCTCGACGTACTGGTTGCCGACCGTGCCGAACAGCTTGAACGACACGTTCTCGTTGATCTTGATGAAGCTCAGCGGGACGGTGAGCGAGCCCCACTTGTACCAGGCGGCGCCCGAGTTGGCGAAGAAGTTGGGGCTGTAGCGCAAGGCGCCCTGCAGCTGGGCGACGCCGAAATCGTAGCCCAGCACCAGGCCGAACTCGTTGAAGTCGTAGAACAGGTCCGACGGCGCCCCGAGGTAGTTGTAGCGGATGTAGCCCAGGTCGGCGGTCAGCTTGCCGTCCAGCGCCTTGCCGCGGAAGCCGGCGATCAGGTCGACCTCGGCGATGGTCGGGGTGTTGGGGAAGTAGACGTTCGACCCCCAGGCGCCGACATAGGCGTTGACCGACACCTGCTCGCCGATCGACGGAGTCTCGTAGGTCAGCGAGGGCTGGAACGCGACCTGGCGCTGGGTCTGCGAGATGCCGCGGTAGGAGTAATCGGTGGCGAAGGCGAAGGAGGCCGAGAAGCTGCCGCCGAACGGCGCCTTCCACGTTTCCTTCTCCGGCGCCGCCGGTGTGTTCTCGGCGGGGCCCTGGCCCGGCGTCGGCTGCTGCGGTGCCGTCTGCGCCAGCGTCGTGGTGGCCCCCGCGAGGATCGCACCGGCCGACAGGAATGCCCAGAAATTGCGCTTCATGCTCGATGTTCCCCGTTTTGTTGCCGACACATCGCAGCTCGTGTCCTGCGAAGTCCATGTCGGCGCGGGGCCAAATCCATAGGAACTTCATAGGGAAAGCCGGACTGTGCCGTCTTTTGCTGCACTTCCAGTGAATTTCCTTATGCAATTCCTATGCACAGCGTGGGCCAACGCCGTCGAATTCTTATGGCCGGCGGGTCCACGGTCCCGGCCATGATGCTCCACCGCTCGACCCTTTCGCCGCTGCCCGCCGAGGCGACGCCCGCGGCGCCGCCCCATCCCGCGCCGGGACCGGTCGTCGCCGAGATCGGCCGCCTGCTGGCCGTTCACCTCGCCGTGGCGCTGGCGGTCTGCCTCGCCCTCGACCTCGTGCTCGACCGCGTCGTCGGCGGGTAGGGCGGCATGCTGGACATCATCCTGCTGGTCGTCGGCTGCGGCTACTTCGGCGTCGCGGTCGTCTATGTCCGCGCCTGCGACAAGCTCTGAGGGGGCCGCGATGCTGTTCGAATACACGCTGGGCGGGGCCGTGACGCTCGGCCTGCTGGCCTACCTCGTCTACGCGCTGCTGCGCCCCGAGCGGTTCTAGGGGCGGGAGAGGACCATGTCGGTCGAAGGCTGGATCCAGATCGTCCTGTTCGGGTTGGTCGTCACGCTGCTGGTCAGGCCGCTGGGCGGTTACATGACCCGCGTCTTCGCGGGCGAGCGCACCGCGCTGTCGCCCGTCCTCGGGCCGCTCGAGCGCGGCTTCTACCGGCTGGCCGGCATCGACCCGCGCGTCGACCAGCCCTGGGGGGCCTACGCCGTCAGCATGCTGGTCTTCAGCCTGGCCGGCTTCGCCAGCCTGTACGCGCTGATGCGCCTGCAGGCGTTGCTGCCGCTCAACCCGGCCGGGCAGGCGCCGGTCGAGGAGAGCCTCGCCTTCAACACCGCGCTGAGCTTCGTCACCAACACCAACTGGCAGTCCTACGTGCCGGAGGCGACGATGAGCCTGCTGGTGCAGATGGCGGGCCTGGCCGTGCACAACTTCGTCTCGGCGGCTACCGGCATCGCGCTGGCGATCGCCCTGGTGCGCGGCTTCGCCCGCCGCTCGTCCCGGGGGATCGGCAACTTCTGGGCCGACCTCGTGCGCTGCACGCTCTACATCCTGCTGCCGCTGTCGATCGCGGTCGGGCTGTTCTTCGCCTGGCAGGGCGTGCCGCAGACGCTGGCCGCCGCCACCGAGGCGACGACCCTGGAAGGTGCGAAGCAGACGATCGCCCTCGGGCCGGTGGCGTCGCAGGAAGCCATCAAGATGCTGGGCACCAACGGCGGCGGCTTCTTCAACGCCAACTCGGCGCACCCGTTCGAGAACCCGACCGCGCTCACCAACTTCGTGCAGGTCGTGCTGATCTTCTCGCTGGGCGCGGCGCTGACCAACGTGTTCGGCCGCATGGTCGGCGATCCGCGCCAGGGCTGGGCGGTGTTCGCCGTCATGGCGGCGCTGTTCCTGGCCGGCGTCCTGGTCGTCTACGCGGCCGAGGCGGCGGGCAACCCGCTGGTCGCCGCGTCGGGCGGCAACATGGAGGGCAAGGAGGTCCGCTTCGGCATCGTCGCCTCGGCGCTGTTCGCGGTCGTCACCACGGCGGCCTCGTGCGGCGCGGTCAACGCCATGCTCGACAGCTTCACGCCGCTCGGCGGGCTGGTGCCGATGTTCAACATCCAGCTGGGCGAGATCATCGTCGGCGGTGTCGGCGCCGGCCTCTACGGCATGCTGCTGTTTGCCATCCTGGCGGTGTTCATCGCCGGCCTGATGGTCGGCCGCACGCCCGAGTACCTCGGCAAGAAGATCGAGGCGCGCGAGGTCAAGATGGCGCTGCTCGCCATCCTGATCCTGCCGTTCTCGATCCTGGGCTTCGCCGCCGTCGCGACCGTGGTCGAGGCCGGCCTCGCCGGGCCGGCCAACGCCGGGCCGCACGGCTTCAGCGAGATCCTGTACGCCTACACCTCGGCGACCGGGAACAACGGCTCGGCCTTCGCCGGCCTGTCGGCCAACACGCTGTTCTACAACACGACCCTCGGGCTCGCGATGTTCGTCGGCCGCTTCCTGATGATCGTGCCGATGCTGGCGATCGCCGGCTCGCTGGCGGCCAAGAAGAGCGTGCCCGCCTCGGCCGGCACCTTCCCGACCCACGGGCCGCTGTTCGTCGGGCTGGTGATCGGGGTGATCCTGATCGTCGGCGGCCTGACCTTCTTCCCGGCGCTGGCGCTCGGCCCGATCGTCGAGCACGTCGCGATGCACGCCGGCACCCTCTTCTAGGATCGAGGTTCGTCATGTCCGACCTGGCTCTCACCGGCCGCCGCTCGTCGGCGTCGACGCTCGCCGACCCGAAGATCCTGGGACCGGCGCTGGTCGCGGCGTTCGCCAAGCTCGACCCGCGCGTCATGATCCGCAACCCGGTGATGTTCACGGTCGAGGTGGTGGCGACGCTGACCACCGTGCTGTTCGTGCGCGACATCGTCGAGGGACGGGGCGGCCTGGGCTTCGCCTTCCAGGTCAACCTTTGGCTCTGGTTCACCGTGCTGTTCGCCAACTTCGCCGAGGCGGTGGCCGAGGGCCGCGGCAAGGCGCAGGCCGCGACACTGCGCAAGGCGCGCACCGACACGATGGCCAAGCGGCTGGCCGATCCCGCCGGGACGGCGTTCGAGACGGTGCCGGCGACGGCGCTGCGCAAGGGCGACGTCGTGCTGGTCGAGGCCGGCGACCTCGTGCCGTCGGACGGCGAGGTGATCGAGGGCGTGGCCTCGGTCAACGAGGCGGCGATCACCGGCGAATCCGCGCCGGCCATCCGCGAGGCCGGCGGCGACCGCTCGGCGGTCACCGGCGGCACGCTGGTGATCTCCGACGTCATCAAGGTACGGATCACGGCGCAGCCGGGCTCGACCTTCCTCGACCGCATGATCGCCCTGGTCGAGGGCGCGGCGCGCCAGAAGACGCCGAACGAGATCGCGCTCAACATCCTGCTGGCCGGCATGACGGTGATCTTCGTCTTCTCGGTCGCCTCGATCCCGAGCTTCGTCGCCTATGCCGGCGGCACGATGGGCGTGCTGGTGCTGGTGGCGCTGTTCGTGACGCTCATCCCCACGACCATCGGCGCGCTCCTGTCGGCGATCGGCATCGCCGGCATGGACCGGCTGGTGCGCTTCAACGTGCTGGCGATGTCGGGCCGCGCGGTCGAGGCGGCGGGCGACGTCGATACGCTGCTGCTCGACAAGACCGGCACGATCACCCTGGGCAACCGCCAGGCGACGGCGTTCCTGCCGGTGACCGGGGTCGACGCGCGCGACCTCGCCGACGCCGCGCAGCTCGCCTCGCTGTCCGACGAGACGCCGGAGGGCCGCTCGATCGTCGTGCTGGCCAAGGAGAAGTACGGCATCCGCGGCCGCGAGATGGCGCCGCTGCACGCGAAGTTCATCCCGTTCTCGGCCTACACGAGGATCAGCGGCATCGACCTCGACGGCTCGTCGATCCGCAAGGGCGCGGTCGACGCCGTCCTCGCCGAGGTCAAGGCGGCCGCGACCGCGCCGGCGCTGGCGCGCGAGGTCGAGGCGCTGGCCGACGGCGTGGCGAAATCGGGCGGCACGCCGCTCGCGGTGGCGCGCGACGGGCGACTGCTCGGCATCGTGCATCTCAAGGACATCGTGAAGGGCGGCATCCGCGAGCGCTTCGCCACGCTGCGCCGCATGGGCATCCGCACCGTGATGATCACCGGCGACAACCCGGTGACCGCCGCCGCGATCGCCGCCGAGTCCGGGGTCGACGACTTCCTCGCCCAGGCGACACCCGAGACCAAGCTGCGGCTGATCCGCGACGAGCAGGCGCAGGGCAAGCTGGTGGCGATGTGCGGCGACGGCACCAACGACGCGCCGGCGCTGGCCCAGGCCGATGTCGGCGTGGCGATGAACACCGGCACCATGGCGGCGCGCGAGGCCGGCAACATGGTCGACCTCGACAGCGACCCGGCCAAGCTCATCGAGATCGTCGAGATCGGCAAGCAGCTGCTGATGACCCGCGGCGCGCTCACCACCTTCTCGATCGCCAACGACGTCGCCAAGTACTTCGCCATCATTCCGGCGATGTTCCTCGCGGTCTACCCGCCACTCGGCGCGCTCAACGTCATGCGGCTGGCCACGCCGGAGAGCGCCATCCTGTCGGCGATCATCTTCAACGCGCTGGTGATCGTCGCGCTGATCCCGCTGGCCCTGCGCGGCGTGCGCTACCGCGCGGTCGGCGCCTCGGCGGTGCTGCGCCGCAACCTGCTGGTCTACGGGCTGGGCGGCATCGTCGTGCCGTTCGTCGGCATCAAGCTGATCGACCTGCTCGTCACCGCCATCGGCCTCGCCTGAGGATCCCGCCATGCTCAAGGAAATCCGCCCTGCCCTCGTGACGGTCGCGCTGTTCACGATCCTCACCGGGCTGGCCTACCCGCTGGCGATGACCGGCCTCGCCCAGGCGCTGTTCCCGCACCAGGCCAACGGCAGCCTCGTGGTGCGCGACGGCAAGGTCGCGGGGTCGGTCCTGGTCGGGCAGGCCTTCGCGCAGGATCGCTACTTCCATGGCCGGCCGTCGGCCACCACCGACAGCGATCCCGCCGACCCGACGAAGTCGGTGCCGGCGCCCTACAACGCCAACAACTCGGCGGGCAGCAATGCCGGCCCGACCTCGAAGGCGCTGGTCGAGCGGGTGCGGGCCGATCGCGCGGCGCTCGCCGCGGAGAACCCCGGTGTCGCGGTGCCGGTCGACCTCGTCACGACCTCGGGGTCGGGGCTCGACCCGCACATCAGCCCGGCCGCCGCCTACTTCCAGGTGCCGCGCGTGGCGAAGGCGCGCGGCCTGCTGGAGGCGCGGGTGCGCGATCTCGTGCGCCGGCACGTCGAGGGTCGATTGCTCGGCGTGCTGGGCGAGCCGCGGGTCAACGTCCTGCAGCTCAACATCGCGCTCGACGCCCTGCGGACCGGGTGACAAGGTGGACGGGTCATGGCTGACGCTCCCGATCCCGGCCGCCCGTCGCCGGACGCGCTGCTGAAGGCAGCCGAGCGCGAGGGCCGGGGCAAGCACAAGATCTTCCTCGGGGCGGCGCCGGGCGTCGGCAAGACCTACGCCATGCTGCAGGCGGCGCGCCGGCGACGCGACGAGGGCGTCGACGTGGTGGCCGGCGTGGTCGAAACGCATGGCCGGGCCGAGACCGAGGCGCAGCTGGCCGGGCTCGAGGTCGTGCCGCGCCGGCCGGTCGCCTACCGCGGCCGCACGCTCCAGGAAATGGACATCGACGCGGTGCTGCGGCGCCGGCCGCAGCTCGTGCTGGTCGACGAGCTGGCCCACAGCAATGCCGAGGGCAGCCGCCATCCCAAGCGCTACCTCGACGTCGAGGAGCTGCTGGCGGCCGGCATCGACGTCTACTCGACCCTGAACGTGCAGCACGTCGAGAGCCTGAACGACGTCGTGGCGCGCATCACCCGCATCCGGGTGCGCGAAACCGTGCCGGACCGGGTGATCGACGCCGCCGACGAGGTCGAGCTGGTCGACCTCACGCCGGGCGACCTGATCGCCCGCCTGCACGAGGGCAAGGTCTATGTCCGCGAGCAGGCGCAGCGCGCGCTGCGCCACTACTTCTCGCCGGGCAACCTGACGGCGCTGCGCGAGCTGGCGCTGCGGCGCACCGCGTTGCGCGTCGACGAGCAGATGCTGAGCTACATGCGCGAGCACGCCATCGCGGGACCGTGGGCGGCAGGCGAGCGCGTGGTCGTCTGCCTCGACCCCGGTCCGGGGTCGGCCAACGCGGTGCGGGCCGCCAAGCGCACCGCCGACGGTCTCGACGCCGAGCTGATCGCGCTCTACGTCGAGACCGACCGGCACGGGTTGCTGTCCGAGGCCGAGCGCGGCCAGCTCGCCGCGACGATGCGGCTGGCCGAGCAGCTGGGCGCCGACGTCGTGAGCGTGCCCGGCACCTCGGTGGTCGAGGAGATCCTGGCCTTCGCGCGGGCGCGCAACGCCACCCGCGTGGTGGTCGGCAAGTCGCGCCGCTCGCGCTGGTTCGAGCTCCGCCATCCCTCGGTGGTCGACGCGCTGGTGCGCAGCGGCTCGGGACTGGCCATCGAGGTCGCGCCGTCGGGCGACGAGACCGACACGGCCGCCGCGCCGGACTGGCTGACCGGCGTGCCGACCTCGCCGGGTCCCTACCTCGAGGGCATCGCCACCACGGCGCTGGCCACCGCGGTCGGCGTCGCGATCGACCGCGCGATCGTGCTGCCCAACATCTCGCTGGTCTTCGTCGTGCCGGTGATGGCGGCGGCGGCGCGCCACGGCCTGGTACCGTCGCTGTGGGTCGCGGCGCTGGGCACCGCCTGCTTCAACTTCTTCTTCCTGCCGCCGCTCTACGAGTTCACCATCCGCGACCCGGCCAACGTGGTCGCGCTGTTCTTCTTCATGCTGGTCGCGGTGCTGGCGAGCGCGCTGGCGGCGCGGACGCGGGCGCAGACCGAGGCGGCGCGGCGCGAGGCGCGGACCACGGCCGAGCTCTACGCCTTCAGTCGCAAGATCGCCGGCGTGCTCGAGCTCTACGACCTGCTGTGGATCGTCGTGACCCACCTCGCGCGCCTGCTGCAGGCCGAGGTCGTGATCCTGATGCCGCAGGACGGCCGGCTCGAGAGCCGCGCCGCGTTCCCGCCGGACAGCGACTTCTCCGACGCCGACCTCGCGGCGGCGCGCTGGTCGTGGGACGCCGACAGCCCGACCGGCCGGGGCACCGACACGCTGCCGGGCGGGCGCTGGCTGTTCGTGCCGATCCGCACCAGCCGCGGCCCGGTCGGCGTGGTCGGCGTGCTGGCCCTGCCGGAGGGCCGCGTCCTCGCGGCCGGCCAGCGGCGCCTGCTCGACGCGGTGGGCAGCCAGGCGGCGGTCGCCATCGAGCGGGTCACGCTGGCCCAGGACATCGACCAGGCGCGGCTGGGCGAGGAGCGCGAGCGGTTGCGCTCGGCGATGCTGACCTCGGTCAGCCACGACCTGCGCACGCCGCTCGCCTCGATCATCGGCGCGCTATCGAGCCTGCGCAGCTTCCGCGACCTCTACGACCGCCAGACAAGCGACGAGCTCACCGTGACGGCGCTGTCGGAGGCCGAGCGGCTCGACCGCTTCGTCGGCAACCTGCTCGACATGACGCGGCTCGACGCCGGGGCGATCGTGCCGCGCCGGGAGCCGGTCGAGGTCGGCGACCTCGTGTCGACGGTGCTGCGCCGCGCCGCGCCGGTGCTGGCCGGCCACGTCGTGGCGAGCCGCGTCGACCCGGGCCTGCCGGCGCTGTCGCTCGACTTCGTGCTGGCCGAGCAGGCGCTGTTCAACCTGCTCGACAACGCCGCCAAGTACGCCCCCGGGGGCAGCCGCGTCGAGGTCGTCGCCCGGCGCGACGGCGACCGCATCGAGATCGTGGTGCAGGACGAGGGGCCGGGCCTCCCGCCCGAGTCGCTGCCCCGGCTGTTCGACAAGTTCTACCGCGTCGAGGACGGCGACCGCCGTCGTGCCGGCACCGGGCTGGGCCTGGCGATCGCGCGCGGCTTCGTCGAGGTGCTGGGCGGCACGTTGACGGCGCGCAATCGCACCGACCGATCCGGTGCGGCCTTCGTGCTAAGCTTCCCCGCGCCATGACCACCGACGACGCGACCATCCTGATCGTCGAGGACGAGCCACCGATCCGGCGGCTGCTGCGCGCCACGCTGGCCGCCCACGACTACCGCACGCTCGAGGCGGAGACCGGCGCGCAGGCGCTGGCGGCGCTGCGCCATCACAAGCCCGACCTCGTGCTGCTCGACCTCGGCCTGCCCGACATCGACGGCCAGGCGCTGATCGGCCGCATCCGCGAGCTGTCGCCGGTGCCGATCGTCGTGCTGTCGAGCCGCGGCGAGGAGACCGCCAAGGTCGCCGCCCTCGATGCCGGGGCCGACGACTACGTCACCAAGCCGTTCGGCGCGGCCGAGCTGATGGCCCGCCTGCGCACCGCGCTGCGCCACCGCCTCGCCCAGCAGGGCGCCGAGCGCGGCTTCACCAGCGACGACCTGTCGATCGACCTGGTGCGCCGCGTCGTGCGGCGCGGCTCGGAGGACGTGAAGCTGTCGCCCAAGGAGTACGACCTGCTCGAGCAGCTCGCGATCCACGCCGGCAAGGTGCTGACGCACAAGCACCTGCTGCGCGAGGTCTGGCGCAACGAGTCGGTCGACCCGCAGTACCTCCGGGTCTACGTCCGCCAGCTGCGCCAGAAGGTCGAGGCCGACCCCTCGGCGCCGCGCCACGTGCTGACCGAGCCCGGGGTCGGCTACCGGCTGGTCTGAGCGCCGAGCGGCGCGCGGGTCAGGCCGCTCACGCGCTCGCGGATGTCGAAGATGCGGATCGACAGGTCCGAGAGCGCCGTGTTCGCCTTCATGCGCGCCACGATGGGACCGTCGACGTAGGCCTGGGCGTCCTGCCGCGTGGCGAACAGGTAGATGCCGCCGGACAGTTGCTGCTCCGGTTCGTCGATCCAGATCTTCCAGTTCAGTCCCGGCATGTCGACGAACGGCTTGGCGATGTCGTCGGTGTACCGGCTGGCCCACTGTTCGGCGGGCATGTCGGGTCGGCGGTAGTTGATTTGAACGATCACCATCTGCGTGTCCTCCGCGCTATCATTCCAGCGACGCAAGCCGGAGGAGGCAAGCCCCGTGTTCAGCCACATCATGGTCGGCAGCAGCGACATCCCGCGCTCCAAGACGTTCTACGACGCGCTGTTCGCGGTGCTGGGCGGCCGGCCGGCGGTGCCGGACGAGAAGGGGCGGCTGATCTACGCCCTCAATGGCGGTCGCTTCCTGGTCAAGCGGCCGATCGACGGCAAGCCGGCGACCCATGCCAACGGCGGCACCATCGGGTTCCTCATGGCGAGCCCGGAGCAGGCCCGCGCCTGGCACGACGCCGGCGTCGCCAACGGCGGCGTCTCGATCGAGGACCCGCCGGGCGACCGCGGCACCGGCCCGGGCCGCGTGTACCTCGCCTACCTGCGCGATCCCGAGGGCAACAAGCTGTGCGGCCTGTACCGTTACCCGGCGGGGTGAGCTAGGCTCCCCCGGCACAGGAGGACGCCAATGGCCGAGAGCGAGAACTACAAGAAGGGCAGCGAGATCCGGACCAAGCTGATGGGCGAGAAGTACGCCGCCGACATGAACCGGACGGTCTACAACCACCCGATCATGAAGAAGTTCGGCGACTACGCCCGCGAGGCGGTGTTCGGCATGCTGTGGGGGCGGCCGGGGCTGGACCTCAAGACCCGGGCGCTGATCTGCGTGATCTCCGACACCGCGCAGGCACGCTGGCCGGAACTCAAGATCCACCTGCGCATGGCGCGCAACCAGGGCTGGACCGAGGACGAATTGTCCGAGGCGCTCCTGCACCTGGGCGGCTATATCGGCGTGCCCGCGGTGCGCGAGGCGCTCCTGGTCGCCATCGAGGTGTTCGAAGAGATGAGTCACGAGAAGTGACGCGGCAGAAGGCCCGGGAAAAGGGAGAACGATGGTGCTGATGACGACCAGCGATCTGCCGCTGAAGCGGATCGCGCGCGGCAAGGTCCGCGATGTCTACGAGGTCGACGCCGACCGCCTGCTGCTGGTCGCGACCGACCGCGTCAGCGCCTACGACGTGGTGATGGCCGAGCCGATCCCGATGAAGGGCGCGGTGCTGACCCAGACCAGCGCGTGGTGGTTCCGCCAGCTCGAGGGCAAGGTGCAGCACCACATGCTGGCGGCCGATGCCGACGCCATCATCGCTTCGGTGCCGGCGCTGGCGAAGCACCGGGCGGCGATCGCCGGCCGCGCCATGCTGTGCCGCCGCGCCACCGTCTTCCCGATCGAGTGCGTGGTGCGCGGCTACCTGTCGGGCTCGGCGTGGCGCGAGTACGCCAAGGCCGGCACGCTGGCCGGCGAGGCGCTGCCCAAGGGCCTGCAGGAGAGCGGCCGGCTCGACCCGCCGGTGTTCAGCCCGGCGACCAAGGCCGAGAGCGGCCACGACGAGAACATCACGATCGGCCGGATGCGCGAGATCCTCGGCGCCGAGGTCACGGCCGAACTCGAGCGGCTGACCCGGCTGGTCTACACGCAGGGCCGCGACGTCGCGCTGAAGCAGGGCATCATCATCGCAGACACCAAGTTCGAGTTCGGCCGCACCGCCGCCGGCGAGATCCTGCTGATCGACGAGGTGATGACGCCCGACAGCTCGCGCTTCTGGCCGCTCGACGGATACGCGCCGGGCAAGCCGCAGCCCAGCTTCGACAAGCAGCCGCTGCGCGATTGGCTCGACGTCGAGCGCCACGCCGGGCGCTGGAACGGCGACGCACCGGCGCCGAAGCTGCCGCCCGAGGTCGTCGAGGCGACCAGCAAGCGCTACCTCGAGGCCTATCGCCGGCTGACCGGCCACGCGCTGAGCCTGTGAGCCGTCCGCCGTCCCGGGCGGACGACTGGCGCGACCTGAACCGCGCCAACTGGGACGAGCGCACCCGCATCCACCTGTCGCCCTCGAGCGACTACGACCTCGCCCCGCTGCGCGCCGGGCGTGGCCGCCTGAACGCCATCGAGGAAGCCGAGCTGGGCCCGGTCGACGGCCTCAACGTGCTCCACCTGCAGTGCCACTTCGGCGCCGACACGCTGACGCTCGCGCAGCGCGGCGCCACGGTGGTCGGGCTCGACTTCTCCGCGCCGGCGATCGAGGCGGCGCGGGGACTGGCCGACGAGCTGGGGCTCGCGGACCGCGCCCGCTTCGTGCTGGCCGACCTCTACGACGCGCCGGCCGCGATCGCCGGGCCGGCCGCGTTCGACCTCGTCTACGTCACCTGGGGCGCGGTGTGCTGGCTGCCCGACATCGCGCGCTGGGCGGCAATCGTGGCGCATTTCCTGAAGCCCGGCGGCCGGTTCTACTTCGCCGAGGCGCATCCCGCGGCATGGATGCACGACGACGACGCGGCGGGGCCCGACGGCCGGCCCGGCTGGTTCGTGCCCTACCTCGGGCGCACGCCGCACCACCTGCCGGACCCGCGCGACTACGCCGACCCCGAGGCGCGGCTCGCCAATGCCGACAAGATCGAGTGGCTGCACCCGCTGTCGGACATCGTGAACGGGCTGATCGGCGCCGGGCTGCGGCTCGACTGGCTGCGCGAACACGCGCAGCTGCCGTGGCGGATGTTCCGGATTCTGGAACGGCGCGACGACGGTGACTGGCAATGGCCCGACCGGCCGTGGCTGCCGCTCGCCGTGTCGCTGCAGGCGACGCGGCCCGCCGCCTAGTTGCGCGTCGGGTAGGTCTCGCGCACCGGCAGCGAGAAGCCGGCGTTGCGCAGCTTGCGCTCGAGCACCGGGATACCGGCGGCGGCATTGCCCTTCTGGCAGTCGGCGATGGCGTTGCCGGCGGTGACGTCGGGGAACTGGCTGCGCGCCGACGACTGGCCGAGGAAGCGGTTGTAGGTCGTGACCAGCGCCTCGCAGTACTCAGCGTCGGTCATCGGGCCCGGCTGCTGCGCGAGGGCGGGCAGGGCGGCGAGGCCGAGGGCGAAGGCGAGGGCCGGCGCGAGAAAGCGGGTCATGCCGCTTGGTAGGCGGCGAGGGGCGGCTTCGCAAGGCGCGCATGGCCCGACCGGCGGGGCGGCATGGCAATTGCACCTCTTCGGGCGGAAAAACCGGCCGGCCGGTTCGCTGCGCGAAGGGGGAAAGCCACCGTGAGACTCTCGAAACGCCATCTCCTGGTCGCCACCGCCCTCGCGGCCTGGCCGCTGGCGCCGGCCGCGGCGCAGGCGCCGATGAGCGCGACCACCCAGCTCGGCTGGCTGCGCAACGGCGAGTACGCGCCGATCATGCTGGCCGAGGCCAAGGGCTACTTCAAGGAAGAGGGCATCGACCACAAGATCGTCGACGGCGGGCCGGGCAAGAACCCGATCCCGATCGTCGCCGTCGGCCAGGCCCAGTTCGGCATCGCGACCAACGGCATGACCGTGATCACGGCGCGGCTGGCCAAGGACCCGGTCGACATCGTGGCGATCGGCACGCTGTTCCAGCAGGCGCCGTCGTCCTACATCGCGATCACCGCGCCCGACGCGCCGCCGCTCAAGCCGAAGGACATGGAAGGCAAGACGCTCGGTACCCAGCCCGGCACCGAGTTCCTGTTCCAGGCCTTCGCGAAGAAGAACGGCATCGACCCGTCGAAGGTCAAGGTGGTGACGGCGCAGGCCACCGCCGAGCCGCTGATGGCCGGCAAGATCGACTACTTCACCGGCTGGATCGTCAACCAGACCTACCAGGTCGAGCAGGAGGCGGCGAAGGCCGACGCGCCCGACACGGTGAAGGGCAAGGGCTGGCGGGCGCTGCGGCTGTCGGAGTGGGGCGTGCCGCTCTACGCCGACGTGATCTTCGCCTCGGCCGAGACGCTGAAGAAGAATCCCGAGCTGGTGAAGCGCTACCTGCGCGCGGTGCAGAAGGGCATGCAGTTCGCCATCGACCATCCCGACGAGGCGGTCGAGATCCTCGCGAAGTTCCCCGGCCAGACCGAGGACGCGAAGAAGCTGGCGTGGCGCTTCAAGTTGCAGAACCCGCTGTACCAGAGCGACTGGTCGAAGAAGAACGGCCCGCTGGTCATGGACCCGGCGGTGTGGGACGGCATGGTCGCGTTCCTCAAGGACGGCGAGCAGATCCCGAAGTCGATCCCGGCCGCCGAGGTCATGACCAACGACTTCTACAAGAAGTAGCGGCCATGGCGGCGCCGATCTCCATCCGCAACGTCTCGCGCCGGTTCGGCGAGACGTGGGCGCTGCGCCCGGTGGACCTCGAGATCGCGGCCGGCGAGTTCATCGCCCTGGTCGGCCCGTCGGGCTGCGGCAAGACTACCCTGCTGCGCATCGTGGCGGACCTCGTGGAGCCATCGACCGGCGAGGTGCGGATCGGCGACGACAGCGCCCGCGAGGCGCGCCAGAAGCGGCTGCTCGGCCTGGTGTCGCAGCGGCCCGCGGTGCTGCCGTGGAAGCGGGCGATCGACGACGTGCGCTTCACCCAGAAGATCGCCGGCAAGGTCGGCTTCGACCCGTCCAGGGTGCTGCGCGAGTTCGGGCTGGCGGGCCACGAAACCAAGCGCGCCCGCCAGCTGTCGGGCGGCATGCTGCAGCGGGTCAACATCGCCTCGGCGATGGCGCACGACCCGTCGGTGCTGCTGATGGACGAGCCGTTCGCCGCGCTCGACGAGATGAAGCGCGAGGAGATCGGCGAGTGGTTCGACCGCGAGCTGGCGTCGCGGCCCAAGACCGTGCTGTTCGTGACGCACCACATCGACGAGGCGGTGATGCTGGCCGACCGGCTGCTGGTGTTCTCGCCGGCGCCGGGCCGGGTGCTCGAGGTGGTCAGCGTGCCGGTGCCGCGGCCGCGCGATGCCGCGTTCCGCCAGGACCCGCGCTTCGTCGCGATCGCCGCCCACGTGCGCGGGCTGCTGATGCACCGGCAGGCGGCGTGAGGGGCGCGGCATGAGCCAGCCCGACCTCGCCCTTCCCGGTCTCGCGGCGCCGACGGGTGCGGCGTCGCGGCGGCTGCTTCCGCTGGCGATGGCCGTGCTGCTGCGCATCGCCGCGCCGATCGGCTCGGTGCTGCTGCTGTGGTACTGCGCGATCTGGTTCTCCGGCCTGCCGGCCTTCGTGATCCCCAGGCCCGAGCGCGTGCTCGAGGTGCTGTGGACCGACCATGCCTTCATCCTCGAGCACCTGTGGGCGACGCTGCAGGTCGCGGCGATCGGCTTCCTGTGGGCCAACGTGGCGGGCATTGGCCTCGCCGTGCTGTTCGACCTGCTGCCGCCGACCCGGCACCTGCTGCTGCCGGCGGCGATCACGCTGCGCAACGTGCCGTACATCGCGCTGATCTCGGTGCTGATGCTGGCGTTCGGCGATTCGATCCTGAGCAAGACGGCGATCGTCGCGCTGTCGGGTTTCTTCCCGGTGCTGGTCAATACCATGGCCGGCCTGCACGCCGCCGACGAGGTCCAGCTCGACCGGATGCGCATTCTCAACGCCAGCTGGTGGCAGACCTTCAGCCAGGTGCGGCTGCCCTACGCGATCCCCTCGATCGTCGCGGCGCAGGAGATCACCGGCTCGGGCGCCATCATCGTGGCGATCGCGGCGGAATGGATGATCTCGTCGACCGGGCTCGGCTACGTCATCAACAACGCGATGCAGAACTACCGCGGCGACAAGGTCTACGCCGTCGCCCTGCTGGCGACGGCCCTGTCCTTCCTGATCTTCACGTTCGTTCACTGGCTGGGCAAGCGGCTCGACTGGCGGGCGGGCGACCAACGGCGTTAGGTCTTCCAAGGAGGTTCCCATGGCAGCAGGTCTTTCGGTCCCGGCGGCGGAGCCCGCGATCCCCGCCAGCATCCCGGTGATCGACATCGGCGCGCTGTACGGTGACGACAAGGCGGCCAAGGCGGCGGTCGCGGCCAAGATCGGCGCGGCCTGCGACGACAGCGGCTTCTTCTACGTCGTGAACCACAACGTGCCGCTCGCCACCATCGAGAACGCGGTGGCCACGGTCGACCGCTTCTTCGCCCTGCCCGAGGCCGAGCGGCTGAAGGTCAAGGCCGACAGCAACAACCGCGGCTACCGCGACATCTGGGACAGCGTCCACCGTAACGGCAAGACCAACGCCAAGGACAGCTTCGACCTCGGCTTCCCGGTCGCCGCCGACGACCCCGAGGTCAAGGCGGGCACGCCGCTCTACGCGCCCAACAACTGGCCCGACATGCCCGGCTTCCGCGAGGCCGTCGAGACCTACTACCTCGAGACCTACCGGCTTGGCATGAAGATCCTCGAGGGCTTCGCGCTCTACCTCGGCAAGCCGGAGGACTTCTTCACGCAGCACTTCACCAAGCCGGTGGCCGACATGGTGATCAACCACTACCTCGGCAGCGCCGGCCTGCACGTCTCCGACCAGGCCTCTGGGCCGCACACCGACCACGGCGTCGTCACCATCCTGTGGCAGGACATGCTGGGCGGGCTCGAGGTCATGGGCAAGGACGGCCAGTGGATGGCGGCGCCGCCGCTGCGCGGCTCCTACGTCATCAACATCGGCGAACTGATGAAGCGGTGGACCAATGGCCGCTTCCAGGCGACGGTCCATCGCGTCGTGCACCTGCGCGACATGCCGCGCTACTCGATGCCGCTGTTCTGCAATCCCAACTTCCGCACCATGGTCGACCCGAGGGACCTCGGCGTCAGCGACGCCGAGGCCCAGTACGAGCCGGTCATGTCCGGCGAGTTCCTGCTGTCCCGCTTCAAGGCGACCCGCAAGCTGTGGGGCGCCGAGAAGCAGGACGGCGTGACCGAGGATCCCTACCTGGTCGAGGCGGCGGCCGAGTAGCCGCCGGTCCAGCGCTCGCGCAGCCACAGGAAGGCGGCGGCCAGCGGCAGCCAGCCGGTCCAGCGCGCCGCCTCCAGCAGGTAGCCGCCGAGATCGGTGGCCAGCAGGTAGTCGACGCGCTGCGACCAGACGCTGGCCGCGACCTCGAAGGCGAGCAGCCACAGCAGCAGGGCCGGCATCAGCACGACCAGCGGCTTCAGCCGGGCCTCGAGGCGGGCGGCGAACCACGGCGCCAGCGCCAGCGAGAACACCAGCACCGCGACCATCACCTTGGCGTAGGCGTGCTGGGCGAACCACGGCGCGACCAGCGGCTCGCGCACCACCATGGTGTAGCCGGTCCAGGCCAGCACCGCGCCGCCCAGCAGGATGACCGACGGGTAGCGGTCGACCAGCTTGATCACCAGCTGGCTGCCCCACACCACGATCGGCACGCTGATGGCGAGGCCCAGCGTGATCAGCAGGATGCTGCCGTGCGCCGCGCCGCCGATCGCCAGCACGTTGTCGACGCCCATCACGGCGTCGGCGATGACGATGGTGCGGATCGCGCCGGCGAACGACGCGGCCGGCGCCGCCGCGGCATGCGCGCTGGCCTGGTCCTGCGGCGTCAGCAGCTTGTAGGCGATCCAGATCAGCGCGAGGCCGCCGGCCAGCATGAAGCCCGGCACCTTGAGGATCCAGACGACCATCATCGCCATCACGACGCGGATGGCGATCGCGCCGAAGGTGCCCCAGAAGATCACCTTGCGCTGCATGTGCTTGGGCAGGTTGCGGGCGACCAGGCCGATGACCAGGGCATTGTCGCCGGCCAGTACGAGGTCGATCAGGACGATGGCGAAGAGGGCCGAGAAGAACGCGGCCGAGAACAACTCGAATTCCATGGAAAGTCTCCAGCAATGACGAACCGAAGCCGGCGCGCACCCGTGGCGTCACGGGCCGTGCCGGCGCACTCAATCGATCGTCAGAACCGGATGGGAACCTTTTCCACGGCGCGCACCGGCGCCGGGCTGGGCGTCCTGTTGAACGGCGCGAAGGCGACGCGAAGCACGGCGATGCCGCCGGCCAGCACGAGGCCCGCCATCAGCAGCTCGAGCAGGTGCCAGTGGCCCATCGCCAGCAGGGACAGCTCGCCGCCGAAATCGAACAGGAACATCTCGAGGCCGATCGCCTCGATGGTGCCGGGATCGATCGCGTCGCCCAGCGCCGACAGGATCATGCAGACCACCACCGACGCCACGAGCAGCTCGCCGCTGGCCGAAACGGATCGGACGGCGGTGCTGGCGCGTTGGGAGCGGCGGATCAGCAGCATGACACCGCTTTATCTGGCGATCGGGGGCGTCCGATCAAGGACAAAGCGACAGGGGGAAATCCACGAACTTTTCGTGGATTTCCCCCTGTCGTCCCGAGCGCCGCCGAGGGACCTTGCCTACAACGGCGTGCGCCGCAGCCGGAGCGCGTTGCCGACCACGCTGACCGAGCTCAGCGCCATCGCCGCCGCGCCGATCACCGGCGACAGCAGGATGCCGAAGAACGGGTAGAGGACGCCGGCCGCGATCGGCACGCCGGCCGCGTTGTAGACGAAGGCGAAGAACAGGTTCTGCCGGATGTTGCGCATCGTCGCCTGGCTCAGCCGGCGGGCCTTCAGGATGCCGGTCAGGTCGCCGTGCAGCAGGGTGACGCCGGCGCTCTCGATGGCGACGTCGGTGCCGGTGCCCATGGCGATGCCGACATCGGCCGCGGCCAGGGCCGGCGCGTCGTTGACGCCGTCGCCGGCCATCGCCACGACGCGGCCCTCGCGGCGCAGCTTCTCGACCACCGCGCTCTTCTGCTCGGGCAGCACCTCGGCCTCGACGTCGGCGATGCCGAGCCGCCGCGCCACCGCCAGGGCCGTGGTCCGGTTGTCGCCGGTCAGCATGACGACCCGCACGCCCTCGCGCGCCAGGCCCTGCAGCGCCTCGGCGGTCGACGCCTTCACCGGGTCGGCGATGGCGAACATCGCGGCGGCCCGGCCATCGACCGCCAGGAACACCGCCGTCGCGCCCTCGCCGCGCTGCCGCTCGGCCTCGGGCTCCAGCCCGGCGACGGCGATGCCCAGTTCGCCGAGGAAGCGGGCGTTGCCGATCGCCAGCTTCCGGCCCTCGACGGTGGCGACCACGCCCTTGCCGGTCGGCGAGTCGAAGTCGGCGACCGGCGCCAGCGCCAGCGACCGCTCGGTGGCGGCGGCGACGATGGCGCGGGCCAGCGGGTGCTCGCTGGCCGCCTCGGCGCTGGCCGCCAGGCGCAGCGCGTCGGTCTCGGCCACGCCGTCGGCGACGGCGATCGCCACGACCTTCGGCTTGCCCTCGGTCAGCGTGCCGGTCTTGTCGACCACCAGCGTGTCGACGCGTTCCAGCCGCTCCAGCGCCTCGGCGTCGCGGATCAGCACGCCCGCCTGGGCGCCGCGGCCGATGCCGACCATGATCGACATCGGCGTCGCGAGGCCCAGCGCGCAGGGGCAGGCGATGATCAGGACGGTCACCGCGGCGACCAGCCCGAAGGCCAGTCGCGGCTGCGGCCCGAAGTAGGCCCAGGCGGTGAAGGCGACCACCGCCACCGCGATCACGGTCGGCACGAACCAGCCGGCGACGCTGTCGGCCAGCCGCTGGATCGGCGCGCGCGAGCGCTGGGCGTCGGCGACCATCTGGACGATGCGCGCCAGCATGGTGTCGCGCCCGACCTTGTCGGCGCGCATCACGAAGCCGCCGGTGCTGTTGAGCGTGCCGGCGATCACGGCGGCGCCGGCTTCCTTGGTGACCGGCAGCGATTCGCCGGTGACCATCGATTCGTCGAGCGACGAGCGGCCTTCCAGCAGGATGCCGTCGACCGGCACCTTTTCGCCCGGCCGCACGCGCAGCCGGTCGCCGACCGCGATGGCGTCGAGCGAGACCTCTTCCTCGGAGCCGTCGGCGGCCAGCCGCCGGGCGGTGCGCGGCGCGAGATCGAGCAGGGCGCGGATCGCCCCCGAGGTGCGCTCGCGCGCCCGCAGCTCGAGCAGCTGGCCCAGCAGCACCAGCACGGTGATCACCGCGGCGGCCTCGAAGTAGACGGCGACGGTGCCGCCGTGGCCGCGGAAGGCCGGCGGGAAAAGGCCGGGCGCCAGCAGGCCGACGACGCTGTAGAGCCACGCCACGCCGGTGCCCATGGCGACCAGGGTGAACATGTTGAGATGGCCGGTGCGCACCGATTGCACGCCCCGCTCGAGGAACGGCCAGCCGGCCCACAGCACGACCGGCGTCGCCAGCGCGAACTGGATCCAGCCCGACACGACGGGCGAGACCAGCCCGTGCAGGTCGATCACGTGGCTGCCCATCTCGAGCGCCACCACCGGCAGCGACAGGACGAGGCCGATCCAGAAGCGGCGGGTGAAGTCGACCAGCTCGGGGTTGGGACCGGCATCGGCGGTGGCGACCTCGGGCTCCAGCGCCATGCCGCAGATCGGGCAACTGCCGGGTCCGACCTGGCGGATCTCCGGGTGCATCGGGCAGGTGTAGACCGCGCCCTCCGGCACCGGCTCGGCCGGCGGCGCCGACGCCTTGTCGAGGTAGCGCGGCGGGTCGGCGGTGAACCTGGCGAGGCACTTCGGGTTGCAGAAGTAGAAGGTGCGGCCGTCGTGCACGGTGGTGTGCTTCGCGCCCTCGATCGTCACCTTCATGCCGCACACGGGATCGATCGCCTTGCCCTCGGTCGCCGCCTCGGCCTCCCTGGCCTTGGCGACGTAGCCCTCGGGCGCCGCGGTGAACTTGGCGAGGCACTTCGGGTTGCAGAAGTACCAAGTGCGGCCGGCGTGCTCCGTCGTGTGCTTCGCGCCGTCGATCTTCACCTTCATGCCGCAGACGGGGTCGATCGCCACGGCGTCGGTGGGAGCGGCGGAAGGGTGGGAGTGGCCGGCGTGGCCGCCGCACCCGCAACAGGACCTGGTCATGCCTTGCGATGTATACCCTACGGGGGTATAGTTCAAGGATGAATGACAAGCTCAAGAAGTCGCAGCTCGCGCGGCTGGGCCGCATCGAGGGCCAGGTGCGCGGCATCGCGCGCATGATCGAGGACGAGCGCTACTGCATCGACGTGCTGACCCAGATCCGCGCGGTTCGCGCCGCGCTCGACAAGGTCGAGCAGGAGACGCTGTCCGACCACCTGCAGCACTGCGTCGCGCACGCCTTCCACGCCGGCGACGCCAAGGAGCGCCAGACCAAGATCGACGAGCTGCTCGAGGTGCTGGAGCGTCGGCGTTGAAAGGTCCCTCGCTGCGCTCGGGATGACAGTATTGTTATCATCCCGAGCGCGGCGAGAGACCCTTCCTCATTGCGGTTCGATCTTCGCGATCTTCACGTAGTCGGCCCACTTGGCGCGTTCCTCGCGGTCCTGCGCGGCGCACTGGGCGAGGGTCAGGGGGACGGCCGTCAGCGCGAACTCGTTGACCAGCCGGTCCTTGATGGCCGGGTTGCTGATCGCCTCGTTGATCAGCGCGTTCAGCTTCTCCTGGATCGGTAGCGGCGTCGCCTTGGGCACGGCGATCGCGAGGAAGCCGGTGCTCGAGAAGCCGGGGAAGGTCTCGGCCAGCGTCGGCAGGTCGGGATAGAGCGGGCTGCGCTGCGGCAGGGTCAAGGCCAGCGGCCGCGCCTTGCCGGCTACCACCTGGCCGCGGCCGGCGGTCAGGTCGACGAACATGAAGTTGATGGCGCCGGAATAGAGATCGGTCCAGGCGTTGCCGATCGCCTTGTAGGCGACGCCCTGCCACTCGACGCCGGCCAGCTTGCCCAGCACCTCGGCCGGGACCTGCGAGCTGGCGTTGAAGTAGCCGAAGTTGAGCTTGCCCGGGTTGGCCTTGGCGTGGGCCAGCAGGTCGGCCACCGACTTGAACGGGCTGTCGGCAGGCACCACCAGGAAGGCGCCGCTCGAGCCGATCACGCCGACCACCGAGAGGTCCTTCTCGGGATCGTAGCCGGGGTTCTTGAACATGTGGATGTTGGCGGCGTTGGTCGAGGTGGTGGCCAGCATCAGCGTGTAGCCGTCGGCCGGCGACGCCTTGACCGCCAGCACGCCGACGATGCCGTTGGCGCCGGCCTTGTTCTCGACCACGAACGGCTGGCCGGTCTTGTCCTCGATGTACTTGCCGACCAGCCGGGCGGTGATGTCGCCCGACCCGCCCGGCGCGAACGGCACGATGATCTTGATCGCCTTGGTCGGGAAGTCGGTGGCCTGCGCGCCGGCCGGCCGGGCCAGCGAGAGGGTCGCCGAGACGGCCGAAGCGGCGGGCAGGGCGAGGGCGGCGCGGCGAGACAGCGTCATGCGAAACGTGGTCATGGCGAACAGTGTAGATCAATCGGCGCGCGTGGACAGCGCGCCGCCTGCAGCCCTACCCTGCAGCCATGTCAACTTCAGGCCGACCGCCCCTCGAGGGCATCCGCATCGTCGACTTCTCCCGCGTCATCGCCGGACCTTTGTGCACCCAGATCCTGGCGGACATGGGTGCCGAGGTGATCAAGATCGAGAATCCCGACGGCGGCGACGACACGCGCAAGGGTGCGGGGCCGCGACGCAACGGCGAAAGCCACTTCTTCATGACCTTCAACCGCGGCAAGAAGAGCGTGACGCTCGACTTCACCAAGCCCGAGGGCCAGGCCGTGGTGCACAAGCTGCTGGCCTCGGCCGACGTGCTGGTCGAGAACTTCCGGCCGGGCGTGCTGAAGAAGTACGGCTTCGACTACAAGAGCCTGGCCGCGAAGTACCCGCGGCTGGTCTACCTGTCGATCTCCGCCTACGGCCAGACCGGCCCGCTGTCGGACCGGCCGGGCTACGATCCCGTGCTGCAGGCCGAGTCGGGCATGATGAGCGTCAACGGCGAGGCCGACGGCGAGGGCCTGCGCCACGCCATCGCGATCGTCGACACCATGACGGCGATCCACGCCTCGTCGGCGATCAACGCCGCGCTGTTCGCGCGCACCGGGACCGGCAAGGGCCAGCACATCGACCTCGCGCTGTACGACACCGCGCTCGCCAGCCTCGGCAACATGGGCGCCTACTACCTGATCGGCGGCGACCAGCCGAAGCGCGCCGGCAACGGCCACTTCGCCTCGGCGCCGAACAACTCGTTCGAGACCTCGAACGGCAAGATCTACATGGCGGTGGCCAACCAGAAGCTGTTCCAGGACACCTGCAAGGCGCTCGGCCATCCCGAGTGGGCGACCGACCCGCGCTTCGCCGCGCTGGCCGACCGCGTCGCCAACAAGAAAGCGCTGACCGAGCTGATGGAAGCGGTGCTGCGGACGGACACCAAGGAGAACTGGGCGCAGAAGCTGCGCCACCTGCCGGCCGGCCCGATCCGCACCATGAAGGAGGCGCTCGACGAGCCGGAGGTGAAGCGTCGCGGCATGCTCAAGACCTACCGGCACAGCGTCGCCGGCGAGGTGCCGATCATCGGCTCGAACTACCATTTCTCCGACACGCCGGTCGACGACACCCGCCCGCCGCCGGCGCTGGGCGAGCACACCGAGTCCGTGCTGACCGGCATCGCCGGTCTTTCGGCGGCCGACATCGCCGCGCTGCGGGAGAAGAAGATCGTCGCCTGACCTTCACAGCGAGGACACCATGCCCCGTCGTTTCGTCGACCTGTCGATCTACCTCGAGAACGACGTCATCTCCGATCCCGTGCCGTTCGGGCCGAAGATCCAGTACCACAAGCACGAGGACACGGCGGGCCAGATCGCCGGCTTCTTCCCCGGCCTGAAGAAGGAAGACCTGCCGGACGGGCAGGGCTGGGCGGTCGAGAACATCAACCTGTCGACCCACAACGGCACGCACCTCGACGCGCCGTATCACTTCCACCCGACGATGAACAAGGGCGAGCGCGCCATCACGATCGACGAGGTGCCGCTCGAGTGGTGCTTCCAGCCCGGCGTGAAGCTCGACTTCCGCGACAAGCCGGACGGCCATGTCATCACCGCGCGGGAGGTCGAGGACGAGCTGAAGCGGATCGGCCACGAGCTGAAGCCGCTGGAGATCGTCGTCGTGAACACCCGCGCCGGCTCGCGCTACGGCAACCCCGACTATGTCAACTCGGGCTGCGGCATGGGCTACGACGCCACCATGTTCCTGCTGGAGCGCGGCGTGCGGCTGACCGGCACCGACGCCTGGAGCTGGGACGCGCCGTTCTACTTCACGGCCCAGAAGTTCGCGAAGGACAAGGACCCGTCGATCATCTGGGAAGGCCACAAGGCGGGCCGCCACATCGGCTACTGCCACCTCGAGAAGCTGCACAACCTCGAGGCGCTGCCGGGCGACGGCTTCACCATCGCCTGCTTCCCGCACAAGATCCGCGGCGCGTCCGCCGGCTGGACGCGCGCCGTCGCGATCTTCGAGGAATGAAGCGAGATCCCTCGCTTCGCTCGGGATGAACTAGGCCAGCGGCTCGGGCTCGCCCGGCGGCAGGCCGACCTCGAAGACGTTCAGCGTCATCGACACCAGCATGTAGTAGCCGCAGACGCCGACCAGGTCGACGACGCCCTGCTCGCCGAACGCGTCGATCGCGCGCTTGTAGTTGGGCGCCGCGACGCGGTTGGTCTCGAGGTACTCGGTGACGAAGTCGTACACCACCTTCTCGACCTCGCGCGTGAAGGGCGGGGTCTGGCGGGTGCGGATCGCCTCGATGATGGCCGGCGACAGGCCGGCTTCCTTGGCCAGCTTCGCATGGGCGTAGAACTCGAACTGCGCCTTGAAGTGACGGCCGACCAGGCAGATCGCCAGCTCGCTCAGGTCCTTGTGCAGCGAGTTGTTGAAGCGGCAGTACTCGCCCAGCTTCTGCGCCCGGTCGGCCAGCAGCGGGCTGCGCAGCCACGGCTCGAACGGGCCGCGCAGGCCGCCACGCGGCCCCGAGACGATGGCGTCGGCCACCTTCTTCTGCTCGGGCGTCAGCTTGTTCAGGTCGATCGGGGCGAGGCGGGACATTTGACGATTTCCTCCTGGAACACTCTTTTGAACGGCAGCCGGCGGCTCAGCAGCCGGCGTCGCCGATCATGCTCTTGTTGGCGTTGTCGAACATGCGGTTGATCATCGCTTCGCCGGTACCCTGGGCGACGTTGGACGGCGTCGCGCAGGACGCGGTGGCGCTCCAGATCACCTTGCCGCCGTCGGTCGTGTAGAGCGTCAGCGAGATCCGCAGGGTCGGCGAATCGGGCGGCGCCGAGATCGAGTCGCGGCGGCGGATCGGGTTGCTCGGCAGGTCCATGCGCGGGTTCGAGCCCGGCGGCGCGTAGCCCGGCTGGCCCCCCTGGGTGTTGTAGTCGCGGGTCGCGCCGCCCGACAGGTCGAAGTAGGTGACGTCCATCCGCATGACGTTGCCGCCCGAGAAGCCGACTTCGTTGCCGCGCTGCGCCAGCCGCACCATGACCTGGCGGCGCAACTCGCGCGACAGGTGGGTGTCGGAGGTCAGCTGCACGGCGACCTTGGCCTTGGGGATCGCCTGGTAGGCCTTGATCTCCATCTCGCCGAGCTTCGGGCCGGCCGGCACGCCGTAGCCCTGGGCGGCGACCGGGCCGGCCGCCAGCATCGCCAGAGCGGCGACAAGGATCGTGTTGCGCATGTGGTGTCTCCTAGGCAGCCAGTTTCTGCCAGCCCGGCTCGTCGCGGTCGAGCATCCGCTTCAGCGAGTCGAAATGCAGGAAGGCCTGCTGCGCCTCGCCGGCGATCTGGTTGGCGGTGTGTTCGGCGAGCTTGTCGTCGATGTTGTTGAGCGGCCGGCCGGTCTGCATGGCCAGCACCTGCACCATGGCGGCGCGCTCGAGGTAGTAGAGGTCGTCGTAGGCCTGGGCCACGGTCGGGCCGGACACGATGACGCCGTGGTTGGCGAGGAACAGGATCTCCTTGTCGCCCATCGCGGCGCACATCCGGTCGCCTTCGGCGTCCGACAGGGCAACCCCGGCATAGGCATCGTCGTAGGCGATGCGGTTCCAGTAGCGGAAGGCGTTCTGGGTGCACATCTCGAGGCGGCCGTCGCGGATCGAGGTCAGCGCGGTGGCGTAGGGCATATGGGTGTGCAGCACGACCTGGGCCCGCTTGTTGCCGGCATGGAGGCGGGCATGGATGTGGAAGGCGGTCGGTTCGACCGGGTGCCGCCCCTCGTGGATCTTGCCGGAGGCGTCGGCCATCACGAGGTCGGACGGCGTGATCTCGGACCAGTGCAGGCCCTGCGGGTTGACCAGGAAGAGGTCGGGCCGGCCCGGCACGGTCATGCTGAAGTGGTTGCACACGCCCTCGTTCAGGCCATGCCGCGCGGCGGCCCGCAGGGCGGCCGTGAGGTCGATTCGCGCCTGGGTCACGGGGTCGTTGACCAGCATCACGGGGTCTCCATGCGACAGGGAAGGACAGGGCCGCGATGATGCGGCCAAGGCCGGCGCGGGGCCAGTCGAAATCGTACGGAGGGCGTCCCGGGAAGGGGTTCCCGCCCGACCGCATCCTGTCGGTTCGGGCGTCTCAGGCCGGCGAGGGGCGCGTGACGCCGACGCCGGAGATCTCGCGCACCAGCTTGGTGCGCACGGCGCGGCCGAAATGCTCGAAGTTCTCGGCCATGATCATGAACGAGCCGGCGCCGCCGATCACGTTCTCCTCGTAGTACTTGTCGAGCGTCAGGTCGGGCGGCCGCCCGAAGTTGGTGCGGTTCATCATCACCGGCAGGCCGTTGACGACGATGCCCTGGGCGACCAGCCGGTCGCGCACCAGCTCGGCCGGCGGCCCGTCGTTGGTGCGGCCGTCGCCCGAGACGTCGATGACCCGCCGCCGGGCGACGAACGGCGACGCCTCGAAGCGCTGGCCGGCATGGGCCAGCGCCGCGCCGACCGCGGTCCAGCTCTGCGACTGGCGCGGCGCCTCGGCCAGCTTGTCGGCGAAGCGGCGCGCCGCGGCCGGGCTGTCGATCACCGTCCAGTCGATCACCACGACCTGGTAGTGCGTGCCGGCCCACTCGGTGTAGCAGACGGCGATGCGGCGGTTCTCGCCCGACAGGATGGCGACGATCACGCGCTCGTTGGTCAGGGCCTCGATGTAGCCGCGGCGCTGCAGCTCGGCCTCGACCTCGTCGATCGAGCGCGACACGTCGACGGCGAGCACGAGCTGGAGGTCGACCGGCGTCGTCGGCTGGGCCCGCGCGGGAAGCGCGGCGGCGGCCGCCAGGGAGCCCAGGAGCGCTGTCCGTCGCTGCATGTCCGCCCTCCGGTATCGATGGCCGAGCATAGCATCGCGGCGTCGCCCGTCACCGGCACGGCCGAACACGAAATCGCGCGCAAAAGAAAACGCCGGGGGCTGAACCCCCGGCGTTTCCGGTCGTCGCCCGTTGCCGGGCGGATCGTTGCGACGATCTATTGATCGTCGTCGAAGCCGCGCTTGCGCGGCTCGTAATCGCTGTTGCGCCGCGGACGGTCGTTGTGCCGACGCGGGGGCGCGCTGCGGTTGAAGTCGCCGCCGCCGCCGCCGCCGCCACCTTCGTAGCCGCCGCCGGCCGGCGGGGGACCGCCGGTGTAGTCGGCGCGCCGGTCGCGCATCGGGCCACCACCGCCGCCGCCTTCGCCGCCACGGTAGCCGCCACCGCCGCCGCCGCCGCCGCCGTCACCGCCGCCGCCGCCGCCGCCGCGGCCGCCGCCACCGCCGCCGCCGCCGCCGCCGCCGCCGC
>JAIUOX010000198.1 GCA_020160955.1 Pseudomonadota bacterium | reverse complement strand
CCCTGATGCAGCGCGCCGCCGGCGTGGTGGCGATGGGCGGCTACAACACGTTCTGCGAGATCCTGTCGTTCGACAAGAAGGCGATCATCGTGCCGCGCACCCGGCCGCGCCAGGAACAGCTGATCCGCGCCCGCGCCGCGCGCAACGTCGGGCTGGTCGAGATGCTCGACGCCGACCGTGGCCGCGACCCGCTCGACATGGCGACCGCGCTGCGCCAGTTGCCGCAGCAGGGCCTGCCGAGCGACGTCGTCGTGCCGGGCCTGCTCGACGGCCTGCCCAACGTGTGGCGGCTGGTCGCCAAGCAGTTCGGCCAGCGCCAGCGCGGCCCGGCTTCGCTGGGCAACACGTCGCCGGCTCCCGTGGTTGGCCCCGGGGCGTCCCCCGCGCCGGCCGCGCCGCCGGCCCGCGCCAGGACCTGATCCCGGGCCCGTCATGTCGTCTGCCGCCGCGCGGGTCGCGGTCGTCCTCAAGGGCTGGCCGCGCCTGTCGGAGACCTTCATCGCCCAGGAGATCGCCGGCCTCGAGGCGCGCGGCATCGCGCTCGAGATCTGGTCGCTGCGCCGGCCGACCGACAAGCATCGCCACCCGGTGCACGACCGCGTGAAAGCGCGCGTCGTCTACCTGCCGGAGTACCTCGAGGACGACCGGGCGCGCGTGCGGCAGGCCTGGCGAATCGCGCGCCGCCTGCCCGGCTACGCCGCCGCCGCCGCCGCGTTCCGCGCCGACTTCCGCCGCGATCCGACCGCCAACCGGTTGCGCCGCTTTGGCCAGGCGCTGGTGCTGGCGGCCGAGCTGCCGGCCGGCGTCGAGCGGCTGTACGCCCACTTCCTCCACACCCCGTGCTCGGTGACGCGCTACGCCGCCACGATGCGCGGCCTGCCGTGGAGCGTGTCGGCGCACGCCAAGGACATCTGGACCAGCGAACCGTGGGACATCGCGGAGAAGCTGGCCGACTGCGACTGGGCGGTGACCTGCACGGCGCTGGGCGCGGCCCGCCTGCGCGAGCTGTCGCCGCGGCCCGACCGCGTGAAGCTGGTCTACCACGGCCTCGATTTCGCCCACCTGCCGGCGCCGCAGCCGGCGTGCTCGCGCCGTGACGGCAGCGACCCGGCCGACCCGGCGGTGATCCTGTCGATCGGCCGAAAGGTCGAAAAGAAGGGCTTCGACGACCTGCTCGACGCGCTGGCGCGGCTGCCCGGCACGCTGCACTGGCGGTTCGAGCATGTCGGCGGCGGCGAGTTGGGCGACGCGCTGAAGGCGCGAGCCGAGCGGCTCGGCATCGCCGACCGGTGCACGTGGCTCGGCGCTCAGCCGCAGGCCGAGGTGTTCGCCGCGCTGCGCCGCGCCGACGTTTTCGTGCTGGCCAGCAAGAAGGCGAGCGACGGCGACCAGGACGGCCTGCCCAACGTGCTGATGGAAGCCGCGCACCAGGGCGTGCCGCTGGTCGCCACGACGGCGGCGGCGATCGCCGAGTTCGTCGACGACGGCGACAACGGCCTGCTGGCGCCGCCGGGCGATCCCGACGCGCTGGCGGCCGCGCTGGCGCGCATGGTCGCCGACCCCGACCTCCGGCTGCGGCTGGCGGTGCGCGCGTCGGAGATCGTGCGCGCGCGCTTCTCCTACGACACCGGCGTCGACTGGATCGCCGGCGCGCTGGGCGGGAGCGCCCGGCCCGAGGCGCGCGCCGCGGAGTGACCATGCGCGTGCTCCTGCACACGCCGCTCAAGCCGCCCGACAGTGACGTGCCCTCGGGTGATCGCGAGATGGCGCGCGGCCTGCAGCGCCTGCTGCGCCGGCTCGGCCACCGCGTCGTCATGCCGGCGTCGAGCCGGGTCGCGCCGGGCGTGCCCGACGCCGACCAACACCTCGCGCTCGAGCGCCGGGCGCGGCGCCAGGCGGACCGGCTGGTGGCGCGCTGGCGTGCCCTGCCGGCCGGCCATCCCGAGCGCTTCGACCTGTGGCTCACCTACCATTGCTGGTACCGCAAGCCCGACTGGCTGGGGCCATTGGTGACGCGCGCGCTGGGCCTTCCCTACGTGCTGGTCGAGGCCTCGCACGCGCACCGGCGCGCCATGGGGCCGACGCGGCTCGGTCACCGCGCGGTCGAGCGCGCGCTGGCCGCCGCCGACCTCGTGCTGACGGTCAACCCGCGCGACATGCCGGGCGTGAAGGCGCGGCTGCACCCGGGGGCGCGGCAGGCGTGGCTGCCGCCGTTCATCGACATCGCGCCGTTCGCGGCGGCCGCCCGCGCGGACAACAACGACCCGCCGGTGCTGCTGAGCGTCGGCATGATGCGGACCCGCGACAAGCTCGCCTCGTACCGCGTGCTGGCCGACGCTCTGCAGCGCCTCGCCGACCGGCGCTGGCAGGCGGTGCTGGTCGGCGACGGCCGCGAGCGCGCCGCGGTCGAGGCGATGATGGCGCCGCTCGGCCCGCGCGTGCGCTTCGCCGGGGCCCAGCGCCACGCCGCGCTGCCGGCCTTGTACGGCGCGGCCGACCTTTACCTGTGGCCCGCGATCAACGAAGCCTACGGCATGGCCTTCCTCGAAGCCCAGGCGGCCGGCCTGCCGGTGGTCGCCGGTCGCACCGGCGGCGTGCCCGCGGTGGTGGCCGACGGCGTCACCGGCCTGCTGACCCCGATCGGCGACGCCGCGGCGTTCGCCGCCGCGGTGGCGCGGCTGCTCGACGACCGGGCGCTGCGTGCGGCGATGGGCGCGGCGGCGCGCCGGCGCGTCGCCGCCCACCACGACGAGCGCGCCGCGGCGCGGGCGCTGGCCAGCGCGCTGGCGACCCTGCGGCTGCGGAGGCCGCGATGAGTGGCGTGCCGTTCGCCGTGCTGCGCCACGCCACCACCGACTGGAACGTCGCCAAGCGGCTGCAGGGCCTGACCGACACGCCGCTCAACGCGCGCGGCGAGGCCGAGGCGCGGCGCTGGCGGTTGCCGCCGCCGGCCGACCGCTGGCGCCGCCTCGCGAGCCCGCTGCAGCGGGCGCGGCGCACCGCCGAGCTGGTGCGGCCCTCGGCGCCGGTGACCCTCGATTCGAGCCTGCGCGAGATGAGCTTCGGCGCCTGGGAAGGCCAGACCATCGCCGGGCTGCGCGCCTCGGTCGGCGACGCCTTCCTCGCGGCGGAGGCGCGCGGCCTCGACTTCCAGGCGCCGGGCGGCGAGTCGCCGCGCGCCGCGATGGCCCGCATCGGCGCCTGGGCGGCGGCGCTGGCGCGGGACGGCCGGCCGACGGTGGCGGTGTCGCACAAGGCGACGATCCGCGCGCTGCTGGCGCTGGCCACCGGCTGGAACATGCTCGGCCGGCCGCCGCACAAGCTCGACTGGCACTGCCTGCACTTCTTCGTCGCCCATCGCGACGGCAGCGTGACGGTCGAGCGTCTCAACGTGCCGCTCGCGGGCGAACCGTGAGGCCGCGCGTCTTCTTCTGGGTGCAGCACCTGCTGGGCATCGGCCACCTGCGCCGCGCCGCGACGCTGGCCCGCGGGCTGGCGGCCGGCGGCTTCGACGTGCTGCTGGCGAGCGGCGGCGCGCCGGTGGCCGGGCTGCGGACCGACGCGATCCGGTTCCACCAGTTGCCGCCGCTCAGGGCCGCGAATGCCGGCCTGCGCGAGGTTTGCCGGCTCGACGGCGGTGTCGCCGATGTCGCCTTCGAGGCGACACGGCGCGACGCGTTGCTCGGGCTGCTGGCCGCCGAGCAACCCGACATCGTGCTGACCGAGCAGTTCCCGTTTGGCCGCACGCGGCTGCGCTTCGAACTGCTGCCGCTGCTCGACGCGGTGCGCGCGCTGCCGAGGCCGCCG
>JAIUOX010000197.1 GCA_020160955.1 Pseudomonadota bacterium | reverse complement strand
AAGGCGCGGCCCGGCGTACCCGTCCTCGAGCGCTTCCTCGGGAAGCAGGCCGAGTTGCCACATGACGTCGCGGAAGTTGAGGCCGGTCGCGGCGACGGCGATCTCGACCTGTCCGGTGGCCGGCGCGGTTCGCGACGCGCGCGTCCAGGCCAGCGTGCCGCGGCTGCTGCCGGACCGGCCGGACAGCGCCCAGCCCTCTGCCGGGACCGGGGCGGCCCGGAAGGCCGGGTCGGCGAGCCCGGGGACCAGGCGGAAGACGAAGCGCCGGCCGTCCTCGATGACGACCTCGCGTTCGCTGTCGCTCGCCGCCAGTTCGAGGACGGCCGCGGCCAGCGTCGCCGGCCGCGCGTCGGCCACGCCGAGGCAGCGGATGTCGAGTGCCGGGTATTCATTCTGCGCGACCCGCAGGGCCGCGGTGATCGCCGTCCAGGCCGGGAGGCTGTCGAGGTCCGGCGTGCCGTCGGGCGCGCCGGTCACCACGACGTGAAGCGAACGGTCGGACTCGACCGCCCGGCCGGCCAGCGTCGAACAGGCCCGGGCCAGCCGCGCGAGCGTGTCGGGCAGCGAGGTCGAGGGCGCGAGGGCATCGACGACGAAGGCCACGGTCGCCGGTTCCGGGTCGCGTGCCGGGGGCGCCGCGTCGGCCAGCCGTTCGCGCAACACCCGGGCGAGGGGCGTGTCGGCGCCGTCCCAGGCCGGGAGCGATCCCGGCAACGCCGCCGTGGCGTCAGCCGCGCCCCGCCGGGCAACCAGCCGGACGCCGAGCGCCGGGTCGCCGGACAGGGGACACGCGTCGACCGCCGTGAAGCCGGCCGCGGCCAGTTCGTCGCGCCACTCCTCGGCGCCGAGCAGCGGTCCGACGGGAAACTCGACGTGCGCCGAGCGCGCCCACCATCCCGGCCGCGCGGCGCGGACGATGTCCCAGAAGATCGCGGGCGCGGGCTCGGCGGCGATCACCGGGGCCTGAGGACGCAGCAGGGCACGGAGCCGGGCCAGACCGTCGCCGGTCGCCGCCAGGGGGCCGAGCGCATCGATGACGATGGCGGCGTCGAACACCGCGCCCCCGGGGGCCGCCAGCGCCGACCATGGAACGGTTCGCAGCGCGCCGACGCCAGTGCCGAGAACGGCCTGCGCCTGGTCGAGCCGGTCCGCCTCGAGGTCGGTCAGCACCGCCTCGACCTGGGGAAACGCATCCAGCAGGTCCTTCAGGGCGGACGCGTGCGCGGCGCCGATCGCCAGCAGGCGCACGCGTCGCTCGGCGGGCGTGGCCCGCAGCAGGGCGCGCAATGCCTCCAGCGCCGAGTCCCGCAAGGCCGCGACCTGGCGCGACGACGCCTCGAGACCCTGTCCCGCGACGACGCCGAGCGCGTCGTCGATCGCGTCCTTGGGCGACCCGTCGCGGCTCGCCAGCCGCGCCAGGCCGCTGTCGAGCCGGGCGAGTGCGGCGGCTTCGATGGCCATCGTCGGGTGGCGCTCGACCAGGGTGCGCACCAGCGACCCGAGGGAGGGCAAGGCGCAGGTCTCGGCCGGTGATGAGGCGGCCGCATCGCTGGCGGCCGGCCGCCCGAGGCCGCGCGTCTCGAGGTGCCAGGACAGCGCGGCGCAAAGATAGTCCGGCCATGTCGCGCTTTCCCCGGCCGGGCGCGGCGCGCCGGTGCGCAGGGCTTCCCACGCCGCGCGCAGGCAGCCCGCTTCGATCAGCAGCAAGGCCTCGTCGAGGCCCGCGTCGGCAACCGGCGCCGGCAGTTCGGGCACGACGAGCGCCGACGGCGCCCCGGGACGATCGAGTTGCCAGCGCTGCAGCCGGTAGACCAGCGTACGCGGATCCGCCGGTGCCGGGGCGGGGGCCTCGACGAGCCGTGCGCCGACGACGTCGAGCAGGACCCGCCCGTCGGCATCGGCCAGCGTGATGTCGGTGACCATGGAGCCGGCGGTCTGGCGCCGCCGGTGCGCCACGACATGCCGCGCCATGGCGCCGGGCGCGTAGGCGCGGACGCGCGCGAACCGGACCGGCAGCATGCGCGCCATCGGCCGGTCGGCGACGCCGGCTTCCTCCGAGGCGAACAGGGCATGGAAGGCGGCATCGAGGCCGGTCAGGTCGATGACCCGTCCGTCGAGCGCGACCCCGGCGTCGCGGTCGAGCAGCCCCAGCGCCTGCTTCGGCTGGGGGAACGTGACATGGCGCAGCCGCCGGAAGGCAGGGCCGTAGTCGAAGCCGAGGCCGCGCGCCACGTCGTAGACGCGGCTGCGCGGGACCACGACCCGGCCGGCATTCGCCGGGTCGATCGGGGCGGCCTCGACCGGCGGCGCCCGGCCGACGATGCCGCGCGCGTGGAGCGACCAGTCGGCCGCACCGCCGCGCGGCCGCGACAGGAACTCGGCACTGCCGGTCTCGGCCGACACCCGCACCTGGGTTTCGAACGACGTGGCGTCGTCGAAGGCCAGCGGGCGGACGATGTCGAGGTCGCGCAGCTCGAGCGCGCCGTCGCCGTGGATCTCGCGCGCCGCCGCGAGCAGTGCCTCGACGAACCCGGCGGCCGGGAAGACGGTCACGCCGCCGACCGCGTGATCCGACAGCCACGGCAGGACCGCCGGGTCGACCGTGGCGAACCAGCTCCAGGCATCGCGCCGCGGCCGCGTGCCGAGCAGCGGGTGGACCATCGGCTCGAAGGCGCTGCTGGCCTCGCCGGTCGCGGAGACGCGATAGGCGACGTGGCGCCAGGGATAGGACGGCAGCGGCTGGGTCTGCACCGGCGGCGGCCCGAACAGGCGCTCGCGGTCGACGCGCCCGCCCGCCAGGGCGACGCGGCCGACCGTGCGCTCGAGCGGGTCGTGGCCGGCCTCGCCGCCGATCTCGTCGAGCGTCTCGATCGACTGGCCGCGCAGGTCGGCCTCGCGCAGCGCGTCGCGAACGTAGCTGCCGAGGATCGGTCGTGGCCCGATCTCGACGAACAGGCGATGACCGTCCTCGACCAGGCCGCGCAGCGCCGCCTCGAAGCGCACCGGCTCGCGCACGTTGCGCCACCACCAGCCGGCATCCAGCGCGCGGCCGTCCTCGGTCTGCCCGCTGACCGACGACACGAACCGGCGACGCGCGGCGCGCGGCTGCAGGTCCCGGAGGTCGCGCAGCAGCGGCCCGCGGACCGCCTCGACCAGGCGGCTGTGGAACGGGTAGTCGAGGTCGAGCCGGCGTGCCCCGATGCGGCGCGTCCCGGCCACGGTCAGCACCCGGTCGATGGCTTCCACCGTTCCCGAGACGGTGACGCTACGCCAGCTGTTGATCGCCGCGAGGTCGACGTCGGCCCCGCCCGCCTCGGCCAGCAGCGCCTCGGCGTCGCGTTCGCCCAGCATCAGCGCCGCCATGGCGCCGCTGCCGCGGGTGATCTCCTGGTGCCGGCTGCGCGCCACCACGATGTCGATCGCCTGGTCGGTGGCGAGCACGCCGGCGCACCACGCCGCGGCGATCTCGCCGACGCTGTGGCCGAGCACCGCCTGGGCCGACAGTCCTTGCGCCTCGAGGCTGCGCACCGTCGCCATCTGCAGCGCGAGCAGCAGGGGTTGCGCGACGGTGGCGCGGCGCAGGCGCGGGGCGAGGTCCTCGGCCAGCATCGCCTCGTCCGGCGACATCGCGTGGCGCCGCCGGAACCGCTCGTCGATCTCGCGCAGGGCATCGCGGAAGGTGGTGCTGGCGTGCCACGCCGCGCGCCCCATGCCGGCCCATTGCGCCCCGTTGCCCGAGAACAGGAAGGTGACCGGCAGGTCGTTGCCGAGCGACTCGCCGGTCAGCACGGCGCCGCCGCCCTCGCC
>JAIUOX010000046.1 GCA_020160955.1 Pseudomonadota bacterium | reverse complement strand
CGTCACCGGCGGAACCGGACTCTATGTGCGGACGCTGCTCGACGGCATCGCTCCGGTGCCGGATATCGCCCCCGATATCCGCGCCCAGGTGCGTGCGCTGCCCGTGGCCGAAGCCCATGCGGCGCTGACGATCGAGGATCCCGATGCCGCGGCGCGCCTCTCTCCGGCCGACAGCAGCCGCGTCGCCCGCGCGCTGGAAACCGTCCGTTCGACCGGCAGACCGCTCGCGCACTGGCAGGCGTCGCTAAGCGGCGGGATCGCTGACCGCGTCCGATTGCTGCCGGTCGTGCTGCTGCCGCCACGCGACTGGCTGTTCGATCGGATCGATCGCCGGTTCGACACGATGATCGAACACGGCGCCATCGAGGAAGTCGAAGCGCTGCTGGCGCGCGGGCTCGATCCCGCGCTGCCGGTGATGCGCGCGATCGGCGTGCCGGAGATCGCCGCCTGGCTGCGCGGCGCCAGCGATCGAGCGATGATGGCGGAACGTGGCCGCATCGCCACGCGACAATATGGAAAACGCCAGTATACTTGGTTTTCGCGCCAGTCGCCGGCCGATTGGGCCCGATTCGACGCGCAACCAGACAACAAAATGATCGATCAAATAGCAATTAAATTACGCAACTATGCGTTGACAGATTAATTTCTTGCCCCTAGCCAGCCCGCCTTGCCTTCGCTGCGCTGCGGCGCAACGAGGTGCGTCAAACGGAGAAGAAGGATGACTGCGGAAAAGTCCGGTGCGGATATATTGGTCGAGGCACTCAGCGATCTGGGTGTCGAGGTCGTATTCGGCTATCCGGGTGGTGCCGTCCTTCCGATCTACGACGCCATTTTCAAGCAGAAGCGGATCAAGCACATCCTGGTCCGCCACGAGCAGGCGGCAACGCATGCGGCTGAGGGTTATGCCCGTTCGACCGGCAAACCTGGCGTCGTGCTCGTCACGTCCGGCCCCGGCGCGACCAACGCCGTCACCGGCATCACCGATGCGCTGATGGATTCGATCCCGATGGTCGTCATCACCGGCCAGGTGGCGACCCACCTGATTGGCAGCGACGCCTTCCAGGAAGCCGACACCATCGGCATCACCCGCCACTGCACCAAGCATAATTATCTGGTGAAGGACCCCGCCCTGCTGGGCGACGTGATCCATGAGGCGTTCCACATCGCCACTTCGGGTCGTCCCGGCCCGGTGGTGGTCGATCTGCCGAAGGACGTGCAGGTGGCGAGCGGCACCTATCGCAAGCCGACCGTCCAGGCGCTGCCGCACAAGGGCTATCGTCCGCAGGTCAAGGCCGACACCGCGCTGATCGAACAGGCGGTGGCGATGATGGCGGCGGCCGAGCGGCCGATCCTCTACACCGGCGGCGGCATCATCAACGCCGGCCCGCTCGCCAGCCAGGTGCTGCGCGAACTGGCCCGGATCACCGGTGCGCCGGTGACGTCGACCCTGATGGGCCTGGGCGCCTTCCCGGCGTCGAGCGGCCAGTGGCTGGGCATGCTGGGCATGCACGGCACCTATGAAGCCAATATGGCGATGAACAAGGCCGACCTGATCGTCTGCCTGGGCGCGCGGTTCGACGACCGGGTGACCGGCCGGCTGGACGCATTCGCGCCGCATTCGAAGAAGATCCACGTCGATATCGACCGCTCGTCGATCAACAAGATCGTCCGCGCCGATGTCGGCATCGTCGGCGATGTCGGCCGCGCGAGACTGGTCGCAATTCGCGAGGATCAAGGCGAATTCCTCGTCGCCGATCCGCCCCGCCACGTCGCCGGGCCGCGCGGCGTTCTGAATGACAGAAAGCACTTACGCCGCCAGCTTCAGCAACGCACGCGCTTCCTGCACGCTCGCCGGGTGGCGGCCGTATTCGGCGCACAGGTCGGCGACACGTTTGACCAATGCCGCGTTCGACGGTGCCAAGGTGTCCTTGTCCCAGCGGACATTGTCCTCCAGCCCGGTACGGCAATGTCCCCCGGCGGCGAGACTCCAGCGGTTGAGGGTGATCTGATCCTTGCCAATGCCGGCGCCGGTCCAGGTGGCATAGTCTCCGGGGCGCAGGGCCTGCCATTCTGGCAGGCGCTCCCAGCCCTCCTCGGCCCGGCCCAGCAGCTCGGGCATGTCGGGCGCGGCGATCATGCCGTGGGCGATCACGCCCAGCGTCGCCAGCTGGTCGGCGCGGTCGGCGGCGGCGCCCGACGGCATCATCGCCGAGCGGTCCCAGTTGAGGATGGCGCAGGCGCGGCCGACGTCGCTCAGCCGCGCGAAACGGCGTTCCAGCTCGGCATAGGCCTCGGCCGGCGTCATCGCCCGCTCCCCGCGGCCGGCATCTTGGTCCGCCCGGCGATCGTCAGCCGGCCGTTCTCCCAGTGGAAGGCGAGGTAGACGCCGGCCAGCGCCAGCGCGATCAGGAACCAGGTGATGGCGTACTGCAGGTGGTCGTTCGGGATGTCGAGGCGGGTCTGGCCGCCGATCGGCACGCCGCCCGGGTTCGGCGTCGCGTCGGCCTCGAGGAAGAAGGCGTCGAGGCGCGGGTCGGGCTTGCCGCCCGCGAGGCTGCGCATCAGCGGCACGTCGACGTGGAACCAGACGTTCTTGTCGGGCGCGTTCTCCGGCGCGAACTGGCGGCGCTCCTGGTTGCGGCGCACGATGCCGACGAGGTCGACCGGCCCGGCGACCTGTCCCTGGGCGCGCTTCGCCGGGTCCTTCTGCTCCTGCGGGATCCAGCCGCGGTCGAACAGCACGATCCTGCCGTCCTCGGTGCGCAGCGGCACGACGGCCTGCAGGCCGACCTTGTTCTTGAGGCTGCGCGCCGCGAGGAAGAACTCCTTGTCGTGCAGGAAGGTGCCGCGCACCTTGACCCGGCCGTACTCGAAGCGCAGCGGGTCGCCGCGCAGCAGCTCGTCGAGCGGCATCGGCGTCGCCGCCTGGTTGACCTCGATGCGGTGCAGGATGTCGCGCTTCCACTCGCGCCGCTCCATCTGCCACACGCCCAGTCCCAGCGCGAAGACGAAGATCGGCAGCGACACGACGGTCGGCCAGAAGGCAGGCCTCAGGCGGAACATGATCCCTCTCCTACTCGTCGAGCGCGGTCGAGCGGTGGGCGTACTGCTGCGCCACCAGCCACGCCTTGAGCACGCGCAGCATCCAGATCGCCAGCCCGACGGTGATCGGTCCCCACAGCAGGACGTGCAGCCACCACGGCGGCTCGAAGCGGAATTCGACCCAGAACACCAGGATCATCATGATCGCGCCGAGGCCGAGGATCACGAACACCGCCGGACCGTCGCCGGCGTCGTTGCCGCGCAGGTCGAGGCCGCAGTTGGCGCAGTGGTCGACCACGTCCAGAACGCCCTTGAACAGGCGGCCACGGCCGCAGCGCGGGCAGGCGCCGCGCAGGGCGACCTCGACGGGCGATTGCCTCGGCCAATCTGACATCACGGGCTCCAAAGCAGGAACCGCCGGGGAGCACCCGGCGGTTCGAAGATCAAGGCTTGTTCGGTCCTCAGTGGAGGGCGATCGGGGCCTTTCCGGCGCCCCACCAGTAGATGCAGAAGAACAGGAACAGCCAGACCACGTCGACGAAGTGCCAGTACCAGGCCGCCGCCTCGAAGCCGAAGTGCTGCTTCGGCGAGAAGTGACCGGCGATGGCGCGGAACAGGCAGACGATCAGGAAGATCGTGCCGACCAGCACGTGGAAGCCGTGGAAGCCCGTCGCCATGAAGAAGGTCGACGAGTAGATGTTCTCGCGGAAGCTGAACGGCGCGTGCAGGTACTCGTAGAGCTGCACGCAGGTGAAGATCAGGCCGAGGCAGACGGTCAGCAGCAGGCCGCGGACGGCGTCGCGCTTGTTGCCCTCGAGGATCGCGTGGTGCGCCCAGGTCACCGTGGTGCCCGACAGCAGCAGGATCAGCGTGTTCATGAAGGGCAGGTCGAACGGCGCGATGATGCTGATGCCCTTCGGCGGCCAGATGCCGCCGGTCGCCTCGGTGCGGACCGGCTGGTTCCACGCGCCGGGATACAGGGCGGCGTCGAAGAAGGCCCAGAAGAAAGCGGCGAAGAACAGCACTTCCGAGGCGATGAACAGGATCATGCCGTAGCGCAGGCCGAGCTGGACCACCGCGGTGTGGTACTTGCGCGACTCGGCGATGACGTCGCTCCACCACCAGAACATCACCGCCAGGATGAGGGCGAGACCGGGGGCGATGATCCACCAGTTGACCGCCTTCATGAAGTTGGCGAAGCCCGTCCCGAACATGTCGGGATGCATGCCGAGACCCGCGCCGAGCGCCAGCACCAGCGCGCCGAGCGCACCGAGCGCCGGCCACGGGCTGGGATCGACCAGGTGATAGGGATGCTTGGGAGTGCCGTCGGCCATGTTCATCCACCCTTTCCGGTCGCACCGGCAGCCACGCTGCCGAGCAAGGTCTTCGCCCGCTCCGTCTTCGCCTCGAAGAATGTGTACGAGAGCGTGATGGTGCGGACGTTGTCGTAGCGCCGATCCTTGTCCATCTCGGGATCGACGAAGAACACCACGGGCATGTCGACCGACTGCCCGGGCATCAGCAACTGCTCGGTGAAGCAGAAGCACTGGAGCTTGTTGAACCACGGGCCCGAGGTCTCGGGCGTCACGTTGTAGGTCGAGGTGCCGACGATCGGCCGCTGCGAGACGTTGGTCACGCGGTAGTGGACGAGCTTCTCCTCGCCCAACCGGACCTTGACCTCGCGCTCGAGCGGCTGGAAGCGCCACGGCAGGTTGATGTCGACGTTCGAATCGAAGCGCACCTTGACGGTGCGGTCGAGCAGCGGGCGCTCGCCGGCGGCAGCGACCTGCGGCGTGCCGCCGAAGCCGGTGGCGCGGCAGAACAGGTCGTAGAGCGGCGCCGAGGCATAGGCCAGCCCGACCATCGCGCCGACCACGCCGACCAGCGACAGGGCGACCCGCGTGTTGCGGTCGGCGGTCACGAGTGCGGCCCCATGCGGACGATCGTCAGGCCGAAGAAGATCGCGGCCATCGCCAGCAGCACGATCGCCATGACGTAGTTCTTGGCCCGCTGGCGGCGGTGCATGTCGGTGTCGCCCGGGCGGTTGTCGGCCATCGCGGCGCTCATCCGGCCAGGTTCCAGGTCGCCGCCACGCGCGACACGACCTGGTCGAGCGGCAGGGCAGCGAAGATCACCGCGAGGTACAGCAGCGAGAAGCGGAACATGCGCCGGGCGGCGCCGTGCCCGGCCTCGTCGTCGGGCGCACGCAGCACCGCGACGGCATGGCCGATGAAGCGCACCGTGACCAGGATCGCGATCGTGCCGTACAGCCAGCCCACCGCGCCCATCAGCGTCGGCACCAGCGACACCGGCAGCAGCAGCAGCGTGTAGACCAGCATCTGGCGCTTGGTCTCGCGCGCCCCGGCGACCACCGGCAGCATCGGCACGCCGGCGCGGCGGTAGTCATCGCTGCGGTACAGCGCGAGCGCCCAGAAGTGCGGCGGCGTCCACAGGAAGATCAGGCCGAACAGCGCGAGGCTGATCGCCGAGACGTCGCCCGTCACCGCGGCCCAGCCGATCACCGGCGGGAAGGCGCCGGCGGCGCCGCCGATGACGATGTTGTGCGGCGTGCGGCGCTTCAGGCCGATCGTGTAGATGAAGACGTAGAACAGGATGGCGGCGGCGAGCAGCGCGGCGGCGACGAAGTTGGTCGCCAGCGCCATCAGCGCCACCGAGAAGATCGACAGCAGCACGCCGAAGCCCAGCGCGTCGTCCGGCGCGACGCGGCCCGCCGGCACCGGCCGGCGGCGGGTCCGCGACATCAGCGCGTCGATGTCGCGCTCGTACCACATGTTGATGCAGCCGGCGGCGCCCGAGCCGAGCGCGATCGCCAGCACGGCGACGCTGGCGGTGAACGGGTGGATCGCGCCGGGCGCGATCACGAGGCCGATCAGGCCGGAGAACACGACCAGCGACATCACCCGCGGCTTCAGCAGGTCGAGGTAATCCCGCACGCGGGCCGGCGAGGCTACGTCGAAGCTCCCGCGCAGTGTCTGGGCCGTGTCGCTCATGGCTCCCTTGTGACGGGGGCGCCCCGGGTGGGGGCGCCCGCGCTCCCAGGCGTCAGTGGTGGGCTGCCGGCGAGATGTGCGGCAGTTCTTCGAAGGTGTGGAACGGCGGCGGCGAGGCCACGGTCCACTCCAGCGTCGTCGCGCCCTCGCCCCAGTAGTTCGCACCGACCTTGCGGCCGGCCAGCAGGCCGCCGAACACCACGAACACCAGCCAGAAGATCAGCGAACCGAACGAGATGAAGGCGCCGATCGACGAGATGTAGTTCCAGTGCGCCATCGCGTCGGGATAGTCGACGTAGTGGCGCGGCATGCCGGCGAGGCCCGAGAAGTGCATCGGGAAGAAGGTCAGGTTGACGCCGATGAAGGTGGTCCAGAAGTGGATCTGGGCCGCCCACTCCGGGTACTGCCGGCCGCTCATCTTGCCGATCCAGTAGTAGTAGCCGCCGAAGATGCCGAACACGGCGCCCAGCGACAGCACGTAGTGGAAGTGCGCGATCACGTAGTAGGTGTTGTGCAACGCGTAGTCGACGCCGGCATTGGCCAGCACGACACCGGTGACGCCACCGACCGTGAACAGGAAGATGAAGCCGATCGCCCACAGCATCGGCACCTCGAGGCGGATCGCGCCGCCCCACATGGTGGCGACCCACGAGAAGATCTTCACGCCGGTCGGCACCGCGATGACCATCGTCGCTGCGACGAAGTAGGCTCGCGTGTCGACGTCCATGCCGACCGTGTACATGTGGTGTGCCCACACCACGAAGCCGACGACGCCGATCGCCACCATCGCGTAGGCCATGCCCAGGTAGCCGAAGATCGGCTTGCGGGCGAAGGTCGAGATGATGTGGCTGACGATGCCGAACGCCGGCAGGATCATGATGTACACCTCGGGGTGCCCGAAGAACCAGAAGAGGTGCAGGAAGAGCGTCGGGTCGCCGCCGCCCTCGGGCTTGAAGAACGAGGTGCCGAAGTTGCGGTCGGTCAGCAGCATGGTGATCGCGCCGGCCAGCACCGGCAGGGCCAGCAGCAGCAGGAACGCCGTCACCAGGATCGACCACGCGAACAGCGGCATGCGGTGCAGGGTCATGCCCGGCGCGCGCATGTTGAAGATGGTGGTGATGAAGTTGATCGCGCCAAGGATCGAGCCGGCGCCCGCGATGTGCAGCGAGAAGATCGCGAGGTCCATGCCCGCGCCCTGGCTCATCGTCAGCGGCGGGTAAATCGTCCAGCCGGTGCCGACGCCGCCGCCGATCAGGGCCGACATCAGCAGCAGGATGAAGGCCGGGACCAGCAGCCAGAAGCTGATGTTGTTCATGCGCGGGAAGGCCATGTCCGGCGCGCCGATCATCAGCGGCACGAACCAGTTGCCGAACCCGCCGATCAGCGCCGGCATGACGACGAAGAACACCATGATCAGGCCGTGCGCCGTCACGACGGTATTCCACAGGTGGCCGTTCGGCGTGCCGTCCGGACCGTTGAAGAACTGGACGCCCGGCTGCAGCAGCTCCATGCGCATGGCGACCGAGAAGGCCGCGCCGATGATGGCCGCGAACACCGAGAACACCAGGTACATCGTGCCGATGTCCTTGTGGTTGGTGCTGAACAGCCAGCGCTTGATGCCGGTCGGATGATGATCGTCGTGGGCGTGATGGTCGTGGGCGGCGCCGTGCGCGGTTGCCATTTCCGTTACTCCTGCAGCGATGCGCTTAGCGGTTGGCTTGAGTGGTGACGGCAGCGAAGTCGGTCGCGGGCAGCAGGCCTGCCGCCTTCTTCTTCTGTTCCACCCACTTGTCGAAAACGTCCTTCGAGACGACGCGGACCGCGATCGGCATGAAGCTGTGCAGGTCGCCGCAGATCTGCGAGCACTGGCCGAAGTAGTAGCCCTCGTCCGTGACGTTGATCCAGCCCTCGTTGAGGCGGCCGGGGATCACCGTCTTCTTGATGCCGAAGCCGGGAACGGTCCAGCCGTGCATCGAGTTGCCGACGGCGGTGCCGATGATGCGCACCGTGGTGCCCTTGGGGATCACCATCTCCTCGTCGACCGCCAGCAGGCGCGGCATGTTCGGCTTCTGCTTGAGGCGATCGGCCTCCGGCAGCATGCGGCTCTCGACCGTGAAGTCGCCCTGGTCGGGGTAGTTGTAGGTCCAGTACCACTGGTTGCCGGTCACCTTGATGGTGAAGGCCGGGTCGACCGCCTTGTCGCTGTAGTACAGCAGGCGGAACGACGGGATGGCGACGACCACCAGGATCAGGATCGGCACCACCGTCCAGGCCACCTCGAGCACCGTGTTGTGCGTCGTGGTCGACGGGGTCGGGTTACGCGAGATGTGGAACCGCGTCATCGCGTAGACCAGCAGGGCCAGCACGAACAGCGAGATCAGCGTGATGATGACCAGCAGCAGGTCGTGCAGCGACGCCAGTCGCTCCATGATCGGCGTGTAGGACGGCGGCATGTTCATCTGCCACTCGCGCGGCACGCCGACCACGGGCTGCGCCGCGACGCTGCCCACGAACCCCAGGGCGGCGACCATCGCCGCGCCGAAGATGCCCAATACACGCTTGCCCGTCATGCAATCGTCCCTTCAGCGGGCGGCCTCTGTCTCGAGGTTCCGACCCGCAAAATCCCCCGCATTTCAAAGCGGTTAGTACCAGATATAGGACTGTGTCGTAACGGGTTTTCATCCCCGGCCGGTATGTGGCGGCCGGTCGCACTTTGATCTAGCGCAAGGCGCGGCCCAGCGCGTCGGCGAACCCCGCCCGCTCGATCGCCGGCGCGAAGCTCGGCGTCGCGTTGCCGCGGACGAAGCCGCCATCGCCGTTGGCGGTGAACAGCGCGGCCCCCGCCGCGTCCTCCATCCCGGCCACCACGAAGCCGCCGTCGCGCCGCTCGAGCCGCACCAGAAGGTCGATGCGGCCGCGCGGCAGCGCCGCGATCGCCGCCGGCTCTCCGGCCGCGATCACGCCGGCCAGCCCGTCCTCGAGGTGCCGCGCCAGCACGGCGGCGTCGGCCGCCCGGTCGAGGTCGATCGCCAGCAGGTCGGTGCCGAGCCGCTCGGCCGCCGCGAGGACCGGCGCGACCGACTGCCCATCGGGCAGGAAAAGCTCGATCTTGCGGGCCGACGGCCAGCGGAAGGCGCGGTGCCGTGCGAGCGTCACCAGCCGGGCCTCGCCGCAGTCGCGGGCGAGCGCGGCGAGCAGCGCGGTCTTGCCGGCGCCCGGCGGACCGGCCAGCGCGACCACCAGGCGGCTGCGCGCCGCCAGCCGCAGCAGGTCGGCCATCGGCCGGGCCAGCCGCCCTGCAGCGACCAGCCGCTCCAGCGTCGCCTCGCCCGGTTCGGCGCGGCGCAGCACGACGACCGGCCCATCCGGCGCCACCGGCGGGCGCAGCACGACCGCCTCGCCGCCGTCGCGCAGGTCGATGGTGAGGGCGGGCGCCGGGGAATGCCCGGCCAGGCGATCGACGATCTCGTCGAGGTGGGCGCGGTCGCGAAAGCCCTCGGCCGCCGGCGCCAGGCCGGCCGCGCGTTCGACCTGCACGCTGTCGGGGCCGGTCACCAGCACGGAGCGGACCGTGCGATCGGCCCACAGGGCATCGAGCGGCCCGAGGCCGCAGAGGTCGCTCAGCACGCGGCGGGCCACGGCCGGCCGCCGGGCGGCCGGCAGGGCCAGCGCGTCGAGGCAGGCCGCGATGGCCTGCCGCACGGCGCTTCTCGGCACGGCCGACGGGGCGCGTCCCAGGCGCTGCCGCACCGCGCGGCCTATCCGGGCGACCAGATCGTCGTCGGGCGCACGCGGCAGCAGGGTCACCAGCGGCGATTCCGGCGGCGGCGCCAGGGGCTCGACCGGCCGCGCCGGCGGCGGCTCGCCGCCCGTCCAGCGCGAGGTCCGGGTCGCCGGATCCTGCGCGAACGTCACCAGCGGCGGCATTTCCGCGAGCGGCTCGGCGGGGGCCTCCGGTTCGACGGGGGCCGCCTCCCGGGGAGCCGACACGGGGGCGGGCTCGGGCTGCGGGGCCGGGGCCGGTGCCGGTGCCGGGACCGGGGCAGAGGCGGCCGGCGCGCCGGCCAGCAGTTCGGCGACCCGCCGCCGCAGTTCGTAGCTGGTCAGGGTGAGACCGCGGGTCCGGAAGTAGTTGTGGACCGTCTCGCCGATCGCGTAGGCGACCTGCGGCGGCGACTTGCCGGGCGCCAGTGCCGCCGCCACGGCGCTGGCCATCTCGACACGGAACGTCCGCCACGCCTCGTCCATCTGTCGGGCGCGTTCGAGATCGCTGGCGGCCGGCGGCCGGTCGATCACGGAGGTCAAGGCGGACCGGCCCCCATCCGGCCGTTCACCGCCGTCCATGGCGGTCATCCCACGATCCAAGTCAAAAAATATGAATTCCCACTATTGCTGCTAGTTTAGACGCCCCCCTCCCCCCGACACCACAGGGATTCGGTGCACATGGCCGTGAGGCGGCCCGGCGCCGGTTGTCGCTTGTCTTTCCGGGGGTCGCCGGTATGGTCCGCGCGCCGGCAGGCCCTGCTGGCTCAGTGAGAAGGAGCCTCCATGCGTCTGTCCCTGACGCCGCTGATCATCGCCATTTCTTTCATGTTCGCAGGAGCGACTGCCGCCATGGACAAGGAAAACACGCTCTACATCGATCTCAAGGACGGCCGCGTCGTCATCGAGATGCGCCCCGACCTGGCGCCCAAGCACGTCGCCCAGATCAAGAAGCTGGCGCGCGAGGGCAAGTACGATGGCGTGGTGTTCCACCGCGTGATCGACGGCTTCATGGCGCAGACCGGCGACCCGGACGGCACCGGCATGGGCGGCATGGGCGACAAGCTGCCGGCCGAGTTCTCGAAGGAGCCGCACGTGCGCGGCGCCGTGTCGATGGCCCGGACCAACGACCCGAACAGCGCGCGCAGCCAGTTCTTCATCGTGTTCAAGGACTCGAACTTCCTCGACGGCCAGTACACCGTGTGGGGCAAGGTCACGTCCGGCATGGAGTTCGTCGACAAGATCAAGAAGGGCGCGCCGGGCTCGGGCGCCGTGTCCGCCCCGGCGGACAAGATGATCAAGGTCCAGGTCGCGGCCGACGCCAAGAACTGATCGGAATCAAAAGGTCCCTCGCTACGCTCGGGATGACACGAAGGACTGTCATCCCGAGCGTAGCGAGGGACCTTTTTCTTTGCCCGCGATCAACCTTCCTTCGTCACCGTGTGGAAGGTCTTCGAGATGATCTGCCAGCGCCCGTCGACCTTTAGCAGCGTCAGGTAGTCGGTGAAGTAGCGCGGCGGCAGCTGGCACTCGACCTTGGCGATCGCCGTCTGGGGGCCGGAGAAATCGATCGACACGATGCGGTCGGCGCGGGCCAGGCCCCTCGCCTTGCCCGACGGACGGCCCTCCACCATCTTGAACCATTCGCCGCGCGGCCAGTCGGTCGCCTTGCCGTCGGCGCCCGACGCGTAGAGGTGCGAGTTGGCGTGGAACGCCTCGCCCAGCTTCTTCGTGTCGCCCTCGTAGAGGCCGTCGAAGTAGACCTGCAGCACCTTCTCGACCGCGGAAACGTCCGAACTCATCGTAGTCCTCCCTTTCAGATCGCCCCGTTGGGGCTGACGAGAATCTTGCCGTGCCGGCCACCCCGGTCGGCGTGGCGCAGCGCCTCGCGAATGTCGTCGATCGGGTAGACCGAGTCGACCGGCGCCGACAGCGTGCCGGCCTTCACCTGCGCGCCGAGGTCGGCGTAGATGGCGCGGACCTGCTCGGGCGTGCGCCGCGCGAGGAAGCGGCCCAGCATGAAGCCGGTCAGCTTGACCCCGCGGTAGATGAAGTTGCTGCGGCCGGCCACAGGGTCCTCGCCGCTCATCGAGCCGTAGTGCACCACCGTGCCGTCGTTGGCGACGCACTCGACCAGCCGCGCGGTGGCGGCGCCGCCGACCGCCTCGACGCCGAGGCGAATCTCGGCCTTGCCGGTCGCCGCGGCGACGCGGTCGGCGAGATCGTCGCCGTCGACCAGCACGCTGTCGGCGCCCAGCGCCGTCAGTTCCGCCGCCAGCTCGGGGCGGCGCACGACGTTGACGGTGCGCAGGCCGCGCTGCTTCGCCAGCACGATCAGCAGCCGGCCGACCGCCGAGTTGGCGACGTTCTGGATCACCCACTCGCCGCGCTGCAGGTCGACGAAGTCCGACAGCATCAGCATCGCGGTCGGCGGGTTGATGCGCACCATCGCGGCCTGGCGCAGGTCGATGCCGGCCGGCAGCGGGATCGCGTCGTCGCCCTTGACCTTGCGGCGCTGCGTCCAGTTCTCGCGCTGCAAATTGATCACGAGGTCGCCCGGCCGGACATGCGTCACCGAGGCCCCGGCCGCGACGACGCGGCCGACGCACTCGGCGCCCGGCGTCGCCGGCAGCGGCGGCTTGAGGCGGTAGCTGCCGCGGCAGAACCACAGGTCGGCGGGATTGATCGGGAAGGCGAGGACGTCGAACACCAACTCGTCCGCCGCCGGCGCGCCGACGTCCGGCACCTCGGCGCAGCGCGCCACCTCCCACGGCGTTCCGTAGCGGTCGACCAGGACCTGCTTCACCCGCTGCCTCCCCGGTTGTCACGAGCCTCTTTGTTGGCCCGTCGATTGCTTATAAGGTTTCTCGACAGGGGGTGAAATGCCGGATGGCGGCCAAGGCATTCGATGAGATGAACTCGGGAGCGGCGGACCAGGTCCGGGCTCCCTATCGCGCGGTGGCGAACTGGCTGGCGCAGACCTCTCCCGAGAAGGTCGCGGCGACGCGCCACGAGGTCGACCTGTTCTACCGTCGCCACGGCATCACCTTCGGCGCCTACGGCGCGGTCGACGGCTCGGAGACCACCATCCCGTTCGACATCATCCCGCGCGTCATCGCGTGGGACGAGTGGCAGTTCCTGCAGAAGGGACTGGAGCAGCGGGTGCGCGCGCTCAACGCCTTCCTGACCGATGCCTACGGCGAGCGCGAGATCTGCCGCGCCGGCGTCATCCCGGAAAAGCAGATCCTGATGAACGGCGAGTTCGTCGCGATGGCCCAGGGCCTCGACCTGCCGGGCGGCGTGCACGCGCACATCGCCGGCATCGACCTGGTGCGCGTCGGCGAGAAGGACTTCTACGTCCTCGAGGACAACGTGCGCACGCCGTCGGGCGTGTCCTACGTGCTCGAGAACCGCGAGGTCATGATGCGGCTGGCGCCCGAATTGTTCGCGGCGATGCAGGTGCTGCCGGTCGCGCACTACACCGAGGAACTGCTGGCGACGCTGCGCTCGGTGTCGTTCAGCGACGACGCCGAGCCGAACGTCGTGCTGCTGACGCCCGGCCACTACAACAGCGCCTACTTCGAGCACGCCTTCCTGGCCGACGAGATGGGCATCGAGCTGGTCAAGGGCTCCGACCTGTTCGTCGACGAGGGTCGCGTCTACATGCGCACGCCGCGCGGGCCGCAGCGCGTCGACGTGATCTACCGCCGCGTCGACGATGCCTTCCTCGATCCCCTGGCGATGCGGCCGGACTCGTTCCTCGGCGTCGCCGGCCTGGTCGGCGCGCTCCGGGCGCGGCGCGTCAACATCGTCAACGCGCTGGGCAACGGCGTGGCCGACGACAAGTCGACCTACACCTACGTGCCCGAGATGGTGCGCTTCTACCTCGGCGAGGAGCCGATCCTGCAGAACGTGCCGACCTGGCGCTGCGACCGGCCCGACGACTACAAGTACGTGATCGAGCGCCTGCCCGAGCTGGTGGTGAAGGAAATCCACGGGTCGGGCGGCAAGGGCATGCTGGTCGGACCGACCTCGAGCAAGGCCGAGATCGCCGAGTTCGCCGACATCCTGAAGGCGCGGCCGGACAACTACATCGCCCAGCCGACGCTGGCGCTGTCGACCTGCCCGACCTTCGTCGCCCAGGGCGTGGCGCCGCGCCACGTCGACCTGCGGCCGTTCGTGCTGTCGGGCCGCAAGATCACCATCGTGCCCGGCGGGCTGACCCGCGTCGCCCTCAAGGAAGGCTCGCTGGTGGTCAATTCCAGCCAGGGCGGCGGCACCAAGGACACCTGGGTGCTGGCGCCCCAGGCGGCGGGCTGACGCCATGCTGAGCAGCACCGCCAAGAATCTTTACTGGATGGGCCGCTACCTGCAGCGTGCCAAGTCGACGGCGCGACTGATCGAGGCGACCCAGCGCATGGCCCTGCAGTCGCGCGGCGAGGAAGCCGCCGACATCGCGGCGATCTTCGGCATGGAGGACGAGTACCGCGAGCTGCAGCAGCAGGCCGGCGGCCGGCTGGCCACCCTGATCGACTTCCTGGTGCTCGACGAGAACAACCCGTCGTCGATGGTGAGCTCGATCGGCGCGGCGCGGCGCAATGCCCGCGAGGAGCGCAACAACATCACGGTCGACGTCTGGGAGAGCCTGAACGGCCTGTGGCTCGAGCTGAACGAGCGGCTGCGCGTCGACCGCGCCCTGCTCGACCGCGGCGCGCTGATCGAGTCGGTCAAGAAGCAGGCGGTGATGATCTTCGGCGCCGCGCAGGTCACCCTGCTGCGCGACGAGGCCTACAACTTCCTGCAGCTCGGCGCCTTCCTCGAGCGCGCCGACAACACCGCCCGCATCCTCGACGTGAAGTTCCACGTGCTGCGGCCGGACGGCGATCCCAACGCCGGCGTGCTCGACTACTTCGCATGGTCCGAGGTGCTGGCCTGCATCGGCGCGGTGCGCACCTACCGGCGCATCTACCGCAGCGCCCTGCACCCGGTGAAGGTCGCCGACCTGATGATGCTGCGCCGCGACGTGCCGCGCTCGGTGCATCACTGCCTGTGGATGCTCGACCTCAGCATGCGCGAGCTGGCCGACATCTACGGCAGCCGCGGCGAGGCCGACCGGCTGGCCGGCGAGCTGCACGCGCGGCTGCGCTACGCCCGCATCGACCAGGTGTTCGAGATCGGCCTGCGAAAGTTCCTCGGCGGCGTGCGCGGCGACATCGCCACGCTGTCGGACGAGATCGGCCGTCAGTTCCTGCTGGATTGAGCGATCCCATGCGGCTTTCCGTCCACCACGCCACGCGCTTCGAGTTCGACCAGCCGTCCGGTCACTCGATCCACGACGTCCGCCTGACGCCCAAGCCGGCCAACGGCCAGCGCATCGTGTCGTGGCGCATCGACGGACCCGGCAAGCGCTCGGAGTGGCTCGACGGCCACGGCAACCAGGTCACGACCTTCTCGGTGGCGCGCAAGCACCAGCGCGTCGAGATCGTGGTCGAGGGGGTCTACGAGTTCGTCGGCTCCGACCAGTGGCTGCGCTACGCCGAGACGCCGACCCTGCCGGCGCCGTTCTGGCTGCGCAACGAGGGGCTGGCGCGCCACGATGCCAGCTTCGAGCCGGTGATCGACGGCCTGCAGGCGCGCGCCACCGAGACCCCGACCCGGGTCGAGGCGCTGCACGAGCTGATGCAGCGCGTGTCGTCGCGCATCCCCTACAAGGCCGGCGTTTCGACGGTCGACACCACCGCCGCCGAGGCGCTGGGGCGCGGCGCCGGCGTCGCCCAGGACCAGGCCCATGTCTTCATCGCCTGCTGCCGCCGGCTGGGCGTGCCGGCGCGCTACGTCAGCGGCTACCTGCGCAACGACGAGCCGGCGCTGCATGTCGGGCGGACCAGCCATTCGTGGGCCGAGGCCTGGGTGCCGGGGCTGCAATGGGTCGGCTTCGACGTCGCCAACGACATCAGCCCGCGCGGCGACAGCCTGCGCGTGGCGGTCGGGCTCGACTACCGCGACGCCGCCCCGGTGAGCGGCCGGCGGGTCGGCTTCGGCGAGGCCCGCATGACGGTCGAGGCCTCGATCGCCCAGCTCGAGCCCTAAACGCCGCTACGGCGGCACCTACGAGAAATAGGCCTCCGGCCGGGCGGCGGCCGCAGCGGCCGGTTGCGAAGCCCCCGGCCCGCCAGTATTTTCCGCGCGCTTTCCAAACGCCTGAAAGGAGGCGCCGTCCTCATGGCCTTCATTGCCGACCGCCTGGGCCGCATCAAGCCCTCTCCGACCAACGCCGCGCAGGGCAAGTTCCTGGAGATGAAGGCCGCGGGCAAGGACGTCATCGGCCTGGCCGCCGGCGAGCCCGATTTCCCGACGCCCGACCACATCAAGGAAGCCGCGATCAAGGCGATCCGCGAGAACGACACCAAGTACACCGCGGTGCCCGGCACCCCGGCGCTGCGCCAGGCGATCTCGGCCAAGATGAAGCGCGACCACGGCCTCGACTACAAGCCGTCGCAGACCGTCGTCACCTCGGGCGGCAAGCAGATCATCTTCAACGCCATGCTGGCCACCCTGAACCCGGGCGACGAGGTCATCATCCCGGCGCCCTACTGGGTGTCCTACCCGGAGATGGTGATGTTCGGCGACGGCGTGCCGGTGATCGTGCAGTGCCCCGAGTCGAGCGGCTTCAAGCTGCGGCCGCAGGACCTCGAGAAGGCGATCACGCCCAAGACCAAGTGGCTGATCCTGAACTCGCCGTCGAACCCGACGGGTGCCGCCTACACCAAGGCCGACCTCCGCGCGCTGTGCGACGTGCTGCTGAAGCATCCGCACGTCTGGGTGCTGACCGACGACATGTACGAGAAGCTGGTCTACGACGACTTCGTGTTCGCGACGCCGGCCGAGGTCGAGCCGCGGCTGTACGAGCGCACGCTGACCATGAACGGCGTGTCGAAGGCCTACAACATGACCGGCTGGCGCATCGGCTACGCGGCGGGACCGCAGGAGCTGATCAACGCCATGATCACCGTGCAGTCGCAGAGCACGTCGAACGCCTCGTCGATCAGCCAGGCCGCCTCGGTGGCGGCGCTGAACGGCCCGACCGACTTCATCCCGAGGAACGTCGCGGTGTTCAAGCAGCGCCGCGACCTGATCGTGTCGATGCTGAACCAGTCCAACGGCATCAAGTGCCCGCGGCCCGAGGGCGCGTTCTACGTCTACCCGTCGTGCGCCGGCGTGATCGGCAAGAAGACGCCGGACGGCAAGACGATCAAGGACGACACCGACTTCGTGAACTACCTGCTCGAGGCCGAGGGCCTGTCGGTGGTGCAGGGCTCGGCGTTCGGCCAGGGCCCGGCCTTCCGCATCTCCTACGCCACCGCGACCGACCTGCTCGAGGAAGCCGGCCGCCGCATCCAGCGCGCCTGCGCCGCGCTGAGCTGAGCTTCGCGACGACGCTCGCTCCGGTCTGTCATCCCGACCGGAGCCGAGCGTAGCTCGGCGGAGCGGAGGGACCTTTCGAGCCACGGCAAGAAAGGTCCCTCGCTCACGCTCGGGATGACAGGAATGCCACGGCCGCCTCGTCCTTCACGTTCCGACGATCCTGAAGGCTTCCACCGGATGGGCGGAATAGAAGTCCGCGACGAACTGCAGCGCTTCCTTTTCCGCCTCGCTCAGCGGCAGCGTGCCCAGCCGCATCTTCCGATCCAGTCCCAGCAGCACGTTGTGCATGTCGACCGACAGCGGCTCGAGCGTATCGAGCCGGCTTTCCGGATTGCCAACTTCCTCGCCGGTCTCGACATCGAACGTCACGTGTCCCTGCGTGGTCACGCGCCGCGTTTCGATGCGATCCGGCCCCACGGCCTCGACCAGGCAGATCAGGATGGCCCCGCCGGAATCGTGACCCCTGACGATGTCGCCGGGAACGAGCAGGCTCAGCTTTGCCCGAAGGTCGGGCACCTTCGTCTCCGGCCTCAAGTCGTTTTCCTTCCTCTACGCCCTGTCGTTCCCAGCGGATGGGCGAGAGAAACCTCGTCGGCGAAGTCGAGGGCGGCCTTTTCCGCGTCGCTGATCGGCTGATCGCTCAACCGCATCTTGCGGTCGAGCCCCAGCAGGACGTCGTGTACTTCGACAGGCAGCGGCACGATCGAACCGAGACGGCAGCCGGGAGCCTCGATGGCTTCGGCGGTCTCAATGTCGAAGGTCACCTTCTCTTGCGTCGTGATCCGGCGCGTCCTGATGCGATCCGGCCCCACGGACTCCACCAAGCAGATCAAGTTCTGCTTCCCCTCGTCCCGGCCACTAACAAGATCCCCGGGAACAACCCAACTCAGCTTGGACCGCCAGTCCTGCGCGGGCGCCTCATCCATCATTTCACTTCAACCTGTCCGGAAATCAGTCGCTCGCACTCCGGCCCATCGGCATGATCCGGTGTCCATAATGAGGAGACGTAGCATTCCGGCGTGGCGATACACCGCGGCGCAGCGAGAAGGTCCCTCGCTGCGCTCGGGATGACGGGACGGTCTAGAGCGGATGGGCTCGGTAGAAGTCCGCCAGGAACAACAGCGCATCCTTTTCCGCCTTATTGATCGGCAATCTGCCGACGCGCATTTTCCGATCCAATCCCAGCAGGACGTTGTGCACGTCGATCGGCAGCGGCTCGATCGAGTCGAGCCGGCACTCCGGAAAGTCGATTTCCACGCCGGTCTCGATATCGAACGTGATGTGACGCTGCGTGGTGATGCGCCGCGTCTCGATGCGATCCGCCTCCACGGCCTCGACGAGGCAGGTCAGGCTGGGACCTGCCGAATGGCGGCCATGGATGATGTCCCCGGGCACGAGCTTGCTTAGCTTGGATCGTAGGTCGGACACGGGGAGCATCTCATCTTCGAGGGCGCACCGGGGGACGCGGTCTTGGCGACTTAGGTTGCGGCGTCTCTGGTTGCGGCGTCTGGGGTTTTGGCGTCTGGGGTTGCGGCGTCTGGGGTTGCGGCGTCTGGGGGGGCCGAGGCGTTGGCGGCGTACGCTCCGGTTCCGGGTACCTAAGCCCCTCCGGCTCTAGTTGATATTCCTCCAGCAACTTAGGCAACTCGGAACTGGGAACGCCCTGAAATTGAGGCTCCTTAAGCGCACAGTAAAAGCACTCAATCTGGCCGTTGATACTGTAAGCGCCCGTCATTCCAGAATGCTTGCCCGCGCCGCACACTGAACATTTTAGGTCACCCCATGCGGCCGGAACGACGTTGGGATCGTTCTCCACACCGGAAGTCTCCCGCTGCGCCGCCGCAACATCTTCCGCTCCGACATTGATCCAGGGATAGGCGTCCTCCTGCCTGACGTTGAAGCCCGGGACGTCGTCATCCTCTTCCATGACGTTGAAGCCCGGCGCGAACCCGAGCGGCACATACCTGAACACCATGATCGGCTCCTCCAATCGAGGTGCCATTCTATAATAACTGTACTTATATTACTATTGTTATTGCTCTACGCGTTGCTGAGAATTGCTTCTCCCCCGCCGTCGCATTGACTCCCCCGCCCCCCGGTGAAAGCATTTCCGGGACAAGGCTTCGCTCCGGCGTGTTCGGCAGCGACCACCGTCCGGAGCTTCTGGGGCGCAGGCGACCGCGCGAGAAGGAGGACGTTGTCATGGCCGACATCAGATCCGAGATCATCCCCGGGGGCAGACCAGGCAGCGGCGCGCATCGTGCCGTGGCGCTGTGCGGGCCGTACCTGTCGGGCAAGACCAGCTTGCTGGAAAGCATCCTCTACGCCACCGGCGCGATCGGGCGGCGCGGCTCGACGCGGGCCGGCACCTCGATCGGCGACGGCGCCGCCGAGGCGCGCAAGCGCGGCATGGGCACCGAGATCAACGTCGCCTCGGTCGACTACCTCGGCGACCACTGGACCTTCCTCGACGTGCCGGGCTCGATCGAGTTCCAGCACGACGCGATGGCCGCGCTCGCCGTGTGCGATGCCGCCGTCGTGGTGTGCGAGCCGTCGCCCGAGCGCGTGGTCGCGCTGGCGCCGCTCCTGAAGGCGATCGAGGACCGCCACATCCCGCACATCTTCTTCATCAACAAGATCGACTCGGCCGAGGCGCGCGTGCGCGACATGCTGGCGGCGCTGCAGTCGGTGTCGTCGCGCAAGCTGGTGCTGCGCCAGGTGCCGATCCGCCAGCCGGCGGCCGACGGCAGCGAAGAGGCGGTGGGCTACGTCGACCTCGTCAGCGAGCGCGCCTACCGCTACCGCTCGAGCGGCGCCTCCGACCTGATCGAGATGCCGGCCGAGATCCTGCCGCGCGAGAGCGAGGCGCGGCGCGAGATGCTGGAGACCCTGTCGGAGTTCGACGACACGCTGCTCGAGCAGCTGATCGAGGACGTCGCGCCGGAGAAGTCGCTGATCTACCGCGACCTGCACGACGAGTTCGGCTCGGACAAGATCGCGCCGGTGCTGATCGGCGCCGGCGACCGCGAGAACGGCGTGCGCCGGCTGCTGAAGGCGCTGCGCCACGACACGCCGTTCGTCGCCGAGACGGCGGCCCGGCGCGGCCTCGCCGCCGACGGCGCGATAGAAACCGAATGCTTCAAGGTCCTGCACCAGTCCCATGCCGGCAAGCTGTCGCTGTGCCGGGTGTGGTCGGGCAGCCTGGTCGAGGGCCAGTCGCTGGGCGGCCAGCGGCTCGGCACGATCCTGCGGCCGTTCGGCCAGCGCCTCGACAAGGTGGCCGAGGCCCGCGCCGGCGAGATCGTCGCGCTGGCCAAGGTCGAGAGCCTGTCGGCCGGGCAGGTGCTGACCGGCGGCGGCCTCGCGCCCTCGCCCGCCTTCCCCGCCGTCGAGCCGGCGGTGTTCGCGCTGTCGCTGGCGGCCAGGAACCGCAACGACGAGGTCAAGCTGTCGGGCGCCCTGCACAAGATCGTCGAGGAGGATCCGTCGCTGTCGTTCGAGGCGCGCGGCGAGACCCACGAGCTGCTGCTCCGCGGCCAGGGCGAGATGCACCTGCGCGTCGCGGTCGACAAGCTGGCCGGCCGCTACAACGTGGCGGTCGAGACGACGACGCCGCGCGTCGCCTACCGCGAGACCATCCAGGCCAGCACGCAGCAGCATGCTCGCTACAAGCGCCAGACCGGCGGCCACGGCCAGTTCGCCGACATCAAGGTCGAGATCAGGCCGCTGCCGCGTGGCGCGGGCTTCCGCTTCGTCGACCGCGTGGTCGGCGGCGTGGTGCCGCGCAACTTCATCCCGGCGGTCGAGGAAGGCCTGGTCGAGGCGCTGAAGCAGGGCCCGCTCGGCCAGCCGGTGGTCGATGTCGAGGTCACGCTGTTCGACGGCCAGTACCACTCGGTCGACAGTTCGGAGATGTCGTTCAAGATGGCGGCGCGGATGGCGCTGGCCGAGGCGCTGCCGCGCTGCAAGCCGGTACTGCTCGAGCCGATCCTCAAGGTCACCGTCGCCGCCCCGAGCGACGCCACCCCGCGCATCCAGCGCCTGATCACGGGCCGCCGCGGCCAGCTGCTGGGCTACGACACGCGCGACGGCTGGACCGGCTGGGACGAGGTCTCGGCCCTGATGCCCGAGGCCGAGATCGCCGACATGATCGTCGAGGTCCGCTCGGTCACCCAGGGCGTCGGCACCTTCACCACGGCGTTCGACCACCTGCAGGAGCTGGCCGGCCGGACCGCCGAACGGATCGTCGAGGAGAGCCGCAAGCGGGCCGCGGCCTGAAACCGGAATGCACGCGGTCTGAAGTCACAAGGCGGTGATGCCGGCCCTTCCGGCTTCACCGGACGGACCGCGGCGCCCATATTCGACCCGTGGAATTGGTCCACGGGAGAGCGATCTCATGATCAAGAGAAGGTCCATGATGGTGGGCGGCCTGGTGATGGCCACCGCATCGTCTGCGACCCGCATCGCGCATGCCCAGTCCGGGAAGCCGATGCTGGTGTTTGTCGGCCACGAGCAATGAGGCGGCTGCAAGATCTGGCGTGCCCAGTCTGAACCCGGCTTCGTAAAGTCCGACGCGGCGAAAAAGCTCGACTACCGCATCGTCCATCCGGCCGACGGAACCCTGATCCTGAAGGAAGCCAGCTGGCCGGCCGACGCGCTGTGGGTCCGCACCGCCTTCCTCAAGAGCGACGAGGGCATGGCCCGCCCCGACGCGACGCCCCGCTTCATCCTCGCCCAGGACGGCAAGGTCATCCTCGCGGTCACCGGAAACGGCGGCTGGAAGGACAAGATGGTGCCGAAGCTCCAGGAAGTGACCGGCGCCAAGGCCTAGCCGGCCCCCGGCTCACCCGCTGCCCCCGACGCCCTGCCGTCTTTTCCCCGGCAGGGCGTTGACGCATAGTGGCCCCGTGGGAGTTTCACGGGGAGACCGGGGTCGATGTTCTTCAAGCGCTTCATGATGTCCGCCGCCGCGCTGGCCGCGGTCGCGACGATGTCCGGCCCGGCGGCCGCCCAGGGCGGTGGCCCGCTGACCCTGGTCTATGCCTGCGACGTGCAGTCGGAGCCGTGCAAGACCTGGGAGAAGCAGTGGGAACCGATCTTCACGGCCTCGCCCGCTTCCAAGAAGGTGACCATCCGCAAGATCAACGCGCCGACCAAGAAGGCCCTGCTGCAGCAGTCGAGCTGGCCGGCCGACCTGCGCTGGCTGCTCGACGTGTTCCTGATGAGCCAGGAGGGCGTGCAGGACGGCTACGACACGCCGCGCTTCTTCCTGCTGCAGGACAACTCGATCAGCTTCACCAGCACCGGCGTGAACGGCTGGCGCGAGTTCATGTGGCCGACCATCCTCGACATGACCAACACCAGGCCGTGACGGCCGGGAGACGGCGATGACCCGGGACCTGTTCCGCAGCCAGCTGGCGTCCTACGCCGCGGTCCACCGCGACCGCCGCAACAAGGCGACGCACTTCGTCGGCATCCCGGTCATCGTCTTCTCGCTCCTGCTGCTGCTGACGCTGTGGCACGCCGCGCTGCCGATCGCGATCGTCGCGGTCGTCGGCTGGCTGGCGCTCGATCTCGGCATCGGCCTGGTGATGGCCGTCCTGATGGCCGCGGCCTGGGCCGCCGCCGAGGCGCTGGCCGCCCGGCTCGGCACCCCGGCCGCCGTCTGGACGGCGTTCGGCGCGCTGTTCGTCGGCGGCTGGATCCTGCAGTTCCTCGGCCACCACTACGAGGGCAAGCGGCCGGCCCTGCTCGACAACATCTTCCAGGCCTTCATCGGGCCGATGTTCCTGGTGGCGGAGGCGCTGGTCGCGGCCGGCCGGCGGCCGGATCTCGCACGCGCCATGGGGGAAAGCGGCGTCACGGCGCGGTGAGCAGGCTTGATTTGCCGATGCCGGCGGGGATCGCCACATAGACGGCGAGCGTACAGGGAGCGTCGAACATGCTGATCAAGCGCAAGCGTGGCTGGGAGATCGCCGAGAACCGGGTGACGCCCGAGGGCGCCTACCTCAAGCGGCGCGAACTGGTGCGGGCGATGGGCCTCGGCACCGCCGCGCTTGCCGTGCCCGGCATCGCCGCGGCGCAGGGCCAGGACCCGTCGGCCGGCCTCTACCCGGCGAAGCGCAACGACCGCTACGGCGTGCCGACGCCGATGACGGCCGAGCGCCAGGCCACGACCTACAACAACTTCTACGAATTCGGCACCGACAAGAGCATCTGGCGCGACGCCCAGAAGCTCGAGGTGCGGCCGTGGACGATCAAGATCTCGGGCATGGTCGAGAAGCCGTTCGAGATCGGCTTCGACGACCTGCTGGCCAAGGTCCAGCTGGAAGAGCGCGTCTACCGCCACCGCTGCGTCGAGACCTGGTCGATGATCGTGCCGTGGACCGGCTTCCCGGTGCGCTCGCTGGTCGAGCTGGCCAAGCCGCTCGGCAGCGCCAAGTACGTCGTCATGAAGACGCTGATGAAGCCGTCGGTGATGTTCGAGCAGAAGGACACGCTCTACCCGTGGCCCTACACCGAGGGCCTGGCGATCGACGAGGCGATGAACGACCTCGCCTTCATCGCGACCGGCCTGTACGGCAAGCCGATGCCCAAGCAGAACGGCGCGCCGCTGCGCCTCGTGGCGCCGTGGAAGTACGGCTTCAAGAACGTGAAGTCGATCGTCTCGGTCGAGTTCACCGACAAGCGGCCGGTCGTGTTCTGGGAGAAGCTGCAGTCGAGCGAGTACGGCTTCTGGGCCAACGTCAACCCGCAGGTCCCGCACCCGCGCTGGAGCCAGGCGACCGAGAAGCCGCTGGGCAGCAACGACCGCATCCCGACGCTGCTCTACAACGGCTACGGCGAGTTCGTGGCCGGCCTGTACGCCGACCGCAAAGCGGAAAAGCTCTTCATGTAGCCGCGCCTTTCCCTCGCGCGTCGGCCCGCGCTACAACGGGCCGGCCGTGCCGTCGCTGCCGGACGGCCCAACCGGGAGGGAAATCGTGACTCTGAGCCGCCGTACCGTGATCGCGGGCGCCGCCGCCCTGTCGGCGCCGTCGCTGCTGCCCCGCGCGGCCCTCGCCCAGGCCTTCCCGAGCAAGCCGATCAAGATCGTCGTGCCGTTCGCCGCCGGCAGCGCCACCGACCTGGTGGCGCGCGGGCTGGGCGCCCGCCTGCAGGACATCCTGAAGCAGCCGATTGTGGTCGACGACAAGCCGGGCGCCTCGGGCCAGCTCGGCGCCTCGGCGGTCGCGACCGCGCCGGCCGACGGCTACACCCTGATGATGGGCACCAACACGACCAACGCGGCCAACGGCGCCCTGTTCAAGAAGCTGAGCTACGACCCCGACAAGGACTTCGCGCCGATCATGCGCTGCGTCACCGGCGTCAACGCGCTGGTGGTCAACAACGACCTGCCGGTCAAGACGGTGGCCGAGCTGGTCGACTACGCGAAGAAGAATCCCGGCAAGCTGAACTATGCCGAGGCCAGCGCCTCGCAGCGCCTGTCGGGCGAGATGTTCAACAAGCTGGCCGGCACCAAGATCGAGCGCGTGCCCTACAAGGCGAGCCCGCAGGCGCTGGGCGACGTCGCCTCGGGCCAGGTCCAGCTGATGTTCCCCGACCTGCCGCAGGCGATGACCCAGATCGAGGCCGGCCGCGTGCGCGGGCTGGCCACCACCGGCCCGACGCGGACCTCGGTGGCGCCCAACCTGCCGGCGATCGCCGAGACGGTGCCGGGCTACTCGCTGGTCTACTGGCTGGCGGTGTTCGCCCCGGCCGGCACGCCGGCCGACATCCAGAAGGTGCTGGCCGACGCCATCGCCGAGGCCATGAAGGACCCCGCCACGGCCAAGGCCATGACGCAGGGCCGCATGGAGATCTCGCCGCTGCCGCTCCAGCAGTTCGCCGCCTACGTGAAGGAGCAGACGGCGTGGTGGACGAGCGAGATCAAGGCAGCCGGCATCGAGCCGGAATGAGCGGGAGCGAGACGATGTCCAAGGTGATCATCGAGAAGAACGGGCCGGTCAAGACCATCTGGATGAACCGGCCGGAGAAGCGCAACGCGCTCGACAGCGAGCTCCTGCAGAACATGATCGACGCGCTGGGCGCACCGGTCGCCGACGACGACCGCGTCGTGGTGATCCGCGGCAAGGGCGGCGTGTTCTGCGCCGGCCTCGACATGGCCGAGCGGCGCGAGACCATCAAGGGCGGCGGCGCCAGCGGCATCGAGGTCATGCTGCGCGCCGTCGAGCTCTGCCCGCTGCCGGTCGTGGCGGTGGTGCAGGGCGACGCGATCGCCGGCGGCAACGAGCTGGCGCTGCATTGCGATCTCGTGGTCGCCAGCGACAAGGCACGGTTCGGCATGTCGCTGGCCCAGGTCGGGCTGGCGCCCAACTGGTTCCTCGCCAAGAAGCTGATGGAAGTGCTGGGCCCGGTGACGACCCGCGAGATGCTGCTGCTGGGCGATCCCCTGCCCGCGACCAAGCTGCATGCGCTCGGCCTGATCGCCCGCTGCGTGCCGGCCGATGCGCTGGAGGCCGAGGCGTCGAAGGTGATCGACCGGCTGGCCGCCAACGCGCCGCTGTCGCTCAAGGCGATGAAGGCGCTGACCGTGCGCCAGCTCGAGTTCCGCGACGCCATCCGGCACGACGACGTCGACGCGCTGGTCCAGGCCGCGATGAAGAGCCAGGACGCGCAGGAAGGCATGAAGGCGCGGCTGGAGAAGCGCACCGCGCGCTTCCAGGGCAAGTGACGTGGCGCTGCGCCTGCGCCTCGACAAGCCGTGGCAGCCGCTGACGCCGGAGCGCGTCGCGAAGCTGCCGGGCCAGCTCGGCGTCTACCAGGTGGCGGATGCCGCCGGGACCGTCCTCTACATCGGCCAGGCCGGCGCGCTGTCGCCGTTCGGGCTGCGCAGCGAACTGCTGCGCGAGGCCGCCGCGCGCGGCCCGGGCCACCAGTTCCGCGTCGAGGTCAACCAGCAGTACCGCTCGCGCTGGCTCGAGCTGCTGATGGTGCACAAGGCCGACCACGGCGCGTTGCCGGCCGACAACGCCGCCAACCCGCCGCCCAACCTGGGCCGGCTCAGTCCGAACTGAAGAGGCAACGATGGATTTCGAGCCCAACGCCGAGCAGCAGATGCTGATCGACCAGGTGCGGCGCTACGTGCGCGAGGAGATCCTCCCGCTCGAGGCCAAAATGGATCCCGACGCCTCGGAACTCGACCCCGCCGACCACGCGCGGCTGGTCGAGAAGACCAAGGCGATGGGCCTGTTCGGCATCGACATTCCCAAGGAGTTCGGCGGGCCCGATATCGACATCGTGACCCGCACCCTGCTCGCCATCGAGATGGCGCAGCACCGCGCCGGTCTCTACGTGCCCTGCTACGGCACGTTCGGCGGCGCCGGCCTCGCCCAGATCTTCGAAGCCAACGAGGACCAGAAGGAGCGCTACCTCTACCCGACGCTGCGCGGCGAGAAGAAGGCATTCTTCGGCCTGACCGAGCCGTCGGGCGGCAGCGACCCGGCGCGCGCCATCCAGACCAGGGCCGAGCGCAAGGACAATGGCTGGGTGCTGAACGGCGCCAAGCTCTACATCTCCAACGCCGACCGGGCGCAGTACGGCATCGTGTTCGCGCGCACCGACGCCTCGAAGGGCCGCGCCGGCATCACCTGCTTCATCGTCGACTCGGACACGCCGGGCTTCCACGTGCGGCGCGTCGTGCACACGCTGCGCTCGTCGCACTACGCCACCGAGCTCGAGTTCAAGGACTGCTGGGTGTCGGACCACCAGGTGCTGGGCGAGGTCAACAAGGGCTTCGCCGTCGCCAACGACCGGCTGACCCGCCAGCGCATCCCCTACGCCGCCGGCTGCATCGGCGTCGCCATCGCCGCCCACGAGATGGCGATCGAGTGGGCCAAGATGCGCACCACGTTCGGCGAGAAGCTGGCCAACCGCCAGGCCGTGCAGTGGATGCTGGTCGACAACGAGATCGACATCCGCACCGCCCGCCACTTCACGCTGGAGGCCGCCGAGAAGGCGCGCCGCGGCCTGCCCTTCCGCACCGAGGCGGCGATCGCCAAGCTGACCGCGTCTGAGGGCGGCGGCCGCGTCGTCGACCGCGCCATGCAGATCCACGGCGGCATGGGCATGACCAAGGACCTGCCGCTCGAGCGCTGGTACCGCGAGATGCGCATTCGCCGCGTCGGCGAAGGCCCGAGCGAGGTCCAGCGCATGGTGATCGCGCGCGAGATCCTGGGAAGCAACCTGCGATGACCCGGCCGCTGGCGGGCATCAGGGTCGTCGAGTTCGGCCAGAACCTGGCCGGCCCCTACTGCGGCCAGATCCTGGCCTTCCTCGGCGCCGAGGTGGTCAAGGTCGAGCGGCCGGAGGGCGACGACGCCCGCAAGTGGGGCCCTCCCTTCATCGACGGCGACGCGGTCGGCTTCATCGCGTTGAACCGCGGCAAGAAGTCGATCACCTGCGACCTCGCCGACAAGGCGCAGCGCGACGCGCTGGTCGAGCGGATCGGCGCGGCCGACGTGTTCATCCACAACCTGCGGGCCGACGTGCCGGCCAAGTTCGGCATCGACGGCGCGACGCTGACGAAGCGGTTCCCGAAGCTGGTCTATGCCGACCTCGGCGCCTTCGGCCACCTCGGGCCGTGGAAGGACCGGCCGGGCTACGAGCCGATCATCCAGGCGGTGGCCGGCCTGATCTCGCTGAACGGCGACCCCGGCGGGCCGGAGGCGCGCATCGGCGTGTCGATCATCGACCTGTCGACCGGCATGTGGACGGCGATCGGCGTGCTGGCGGCGCTGGCCCGCCGCGCGACCACCGGCCAGGGCGCGCTGGTCAACACCTCGCTGTTCGAGAGCGGCCTGATGTGGGCGTCGAACCATGCCTCCAGCTACACCGTCACCGGCCGGATGGCGCCGCGCCAGGGCACCGGCCATCCCTCGCTGACGCCCTACCAGGCCTTCGAGTGCAGCGACGGGCCGCTGATGATCTGCCCGGGTAACGACCGGCTGTGGCGCAAGTTCGCCGAGGCGCTGGGCCACCCCGAGTGGCCGGACGAGCCGCGCTTCCGGACCAACGTCGAGCGCATGCAGAACCGCGAGCTGCTGCTCGGCATGATCGGCGACATCATGAAGGATCGCAGCCGCGACTACTGGTCGGGCCGCCTCGACGCGCTGGGCGTGCCCAACGGCCCGCTCAACACGGTGCCGCAGGTGCTGAACCTCGCCCAGGTCGAGGCACTCGGCATGTTCGCCAAGCCCTACGTCGACTCGCCGGCGCTGTTCCACGGCCTGCCGCTCAGCGTCGACGGCGAGCGCGCCGGCGACACGCGGCGGGCGCCGCGCATCGGCGAGCACAACGGCAAGGTCTAGGGAACGGGTCCCGGGAAACGGGAAGCGGCTCAGCCCGCGAAGCTGAGCGCGTACTCGCGCACCCGCTCGAGCGGGATGCGGGCGTGGCTTTGCACGATGATGAAGGTGCCGCCCGGATCGGTGCCGTTGGGCAGCGCGACCATGCGCTCGAAATCGTCCGCGCCCCAGACGCAGGACTGTTCCGAGAACAGGTGCACGTCCGAGCCGTAACAGGTGTTCCACTCGACGTGGTAGTCGAACAGGTTGCCGTTCAGTTCGGCGACGCTGGTGTACAGCGAGTACTCGGTCCACGGCACCTTCCAGGGGTGGCGGACCTTCTGCGAGACCAGCGAGGTGGTCGACGAGCCGTGCCAGGAGCGCCGCATGTACGCGAGCGCCTGGGCGGCAAGGTCGCCGTGCAGCAGGTTGGGCGTGACCGACAGGCCGTGACCGCGCGAATCGTAGGTGGTGCCGACGATGTCGGTGACGGTGCGCCACCACTCGTGGATCATCTTGGGCTCCCACCGCGACAGGCCGCGCCCCTCGTCGACGAAGGTGCGGGAGTCGAAGTCGCCGACGCAGCAGACGTCGGAATCGAGCGTCAGGTAGCCCCGCCAGCCCAGCTTCACCGGGATCTCGAGCTTGACGATCTGCTGCCGGTACCAGCCGGTGATCATGTAGAAGGCCGACAGCCGGGAGAAGAAATCCGACTCCGGCCGCACCGAGACCTCGATGTTGGGGAAGCGCGGCAGGTTGGTGCGCAGCAGGTGCGTATCGACGGCCGGCGCCACGATCAGCAGCTCGAACGGCTTGCTGTCGCGCCAGTGCTTGGCCAGCGACTCGATCAGGAGGCCGGCGCGCTCCAGATCACCCCGGCGCTTCAGGTTGCGCAGAGCCAGGGGCAGGATCGCTTGGCGAACTTCTTTGAACATCGGGTTTGTCGTCAGGAAACTACATGTGGGTCGGCGGGCCTGCCACATCAATCGCTGGGGGTCCGACAGGCTTCGACTACCAGCGGCGGAAGGTCTCAATCCCCAGCCCAACGGTGGGGAGACCCCGAGGTGCCGCGGCCCCCCGAAATCGCCCAGCCCTCCCATTTCTGCACATGAAACGGAATCGGCGCCCGAACGTGGCATTCGTCACATAAGACGGCGTTCCCCGGGAGGAAGCTTTCTGCATGAAGAAGGCAGCCTTGGGGGTGCTCCTGGCCGCCGGGATTGGGGTCCCGGCGGCCGTGGCGGACAACGCCAGCCATTCGCTCACCGGCAGCCGCCAGTTGATCGAGAGCTGCCAGTCCAATGCCTCGACGGTCCGGGCCCTGTGCCTCGGCTACCTGGCCGCGGTCGCCGACGACGTCCGCCACCACGAGGCCGAGGGGCCGGGCGGCGAGCGCATCGCCTGCCTGCCGCCGTCGCCCACCATCGACCAGTTCCGTGATGCGTTCCTGACCTTCGTGGCCGCCCATCCGGAAGCCGCTTCCCAGCGGGCGCTGCAGACGGTGAAGGCCGCGATGGCCGCCCACTGGCCCTGCCCCTGACGGCAGCGCCCCGGCTGCCTTTCACAGACGCCCTTCATCCAGAACGCACAAAAAAAACGCCGGGCCAATCGGCCCGGCGAGTCAAACAGGGAGGCTTCACGTCTGGGAGACGTGGGATCTAGAGGATCCCGAGTTTCGAACGCGAAAAGCGGAACTCATCGTGTCGAAAACCTGCCTCGAAAATAATCTCTGCACGCCGGAGGTGTAGGGGTCTCTTTCCGGAGACAGGCATGCGGTTGACGCATGACTCTCACGACCTATGCAATCCTGCAGATCAGACCTTCAGAAACGGGTCTCGGCGACCTTGCGCAGCAGGAAGTCGCGGAACACCGCGATGCGCTTGGAATGGCGCAATTCCTCGGGGTACGTGAAGTAGACGTCGGTCGTCCGGGCATTCAGTTCCGGCAGCACCATCTCGAGCTTGGTCGACTCGCGCGCCAGGTAGTCGGGCAGCGAGGCAATCCCCAGCCCGGTCTCGGCGGCGCGGAAGATGCCGTAGACGTTGTTGACCCGCAGCACGACCGTGCGGCTGGCGAGGTCGGCATTGCCCTCGCGCAGCAGCCAGTTCACGTCCTGCACCGGGGCGCGGGCGTCCTCGCCGAAGATGATCAGCCGGTGCTGGTCGAGCTCCTCGACCGAGTTCGGCTTGCCGTACTTCTGGATGTAGCTGTGCGAGGCATAGACGTGGCTGCGCACCGTCAGCAGGTGGCGCTGCACCAGCCCGGGCTGGCGCGGCATCACCATGCGGATGGCGACATCGGCCTCGCGCATGCCGAGGTCGAGCTCGTTGTCCGACAGCACGAGGCTGACATCGATCTCGGGATAGGTCGTGATGAACTCGTGCATCTGCGCCGTCAGCCAGGTCGAGCCGAAGCCGATCGTGGTCGTGACCTTGAGGCGGCCAGCCGGCTTGTCCTGGTTGGCGCGCAGCAGCGCCTCGGCGGTATTGACCTTGGCCGCCATGTCGCGGGCGGTGCGGTACAGCAGTTCGCCCTGCTCGGTCAGGATCAGGCCGCGGGCATGGCGGTGGAACAGCATGACGCCGAGCTGCTCCTCGAGCGCGCCGATCTGGCGCGAGATCGCCGACTGGCTGAGCTTCAGCGCTTCGCCGGCGTGCGTGAAGCTGCCGGCGTCCGCCACGGCCTGGAAGATCCGCAGCTTGTCCCAGTCCATCCCCACGTGACCCTGGCCTCCCTGCATCTCCGCGCTCCGCCCTCGCTGTTCAGTCCGCGGCCTGCGCCACGCGCGACTCCTGGCTGGCCAGCCAGCGCTCGGCCTCGAGCGCCGCCATGCAGCCGGTACCCGCCGCCGTCACGGCCTGGCGGAACACCTTGTCCTGCACGTCGCCCGCGGCGTAGACGCCCTCGACGTTGGTCGCCGTCGAGTCCGGCCGGGTGACGAGGTAGCCCTCGCCATCCATCGCCAGCTTGCCCTTGAAGAGCTCGGTGTTCGGCGAATGGCCGATGGCGATGAACACGCCGTCGGTCGCCAGCTCCTGCAGCGCACCGGTCTTCACGTTGCGCAGCTTCACGCCCTTGACCAGCGGCGCCGGGTCCTTGTCGCCGAAGATCTCGTCGACCGCGTGGTCCCACAGGACGGTGACCTTCGGGTTCTTGAACAGGCGGTCCTGCAGGATCTTCTCGGCGCGCAGCGTGTCGCGGCGATGGACCAGCGTCACCTTGGCGGCGTGGTGCGTGAGGTACAGCGCCTCCTCGACCGCGGTGTTGCCGCCGCCGACCACGACGACGTCCTTGCCGCGGAAGAAGAAGCCGTCGCAGGTCGCGCAGGCCGACACGCCGCCGCCGCGGAACGACTCCTCGGTCGGCAGGCCGAGCCAGCGCGCGCTGGCGCCGGTCGCGACGATCAGCGCGTCCGCCTCGTAGCGATCGCCCGAGTCGCCCAGGCAGACGAACGGGCGGCGCGACACGTCGACCTCGACGATGGTGTCGAAGTGCAGCTGCGTGCCGACATGCTCGGCCTGCTTCTGCATCTGCTCCATCAGCCACGGGCCCTGGATGACGTCGGCGAAGCCCGGGTAGTTCTCGACGTCGGTCGTGATGGTGAGCTGGCCGCCGGGCTGGATGCCCTGCACCAGCATGGGCTTGAGGTTCGCCCGGGCGGCATAGATCGCGGCCGTGTAACCGGCCGGGCCCGACCCGAGAATGAGAACCTTACTGCGATGAGTTGCTGCCATGTCCGTCCCGCATCCCGCCAACCGCATATCTCTCCCATATATGCAAACCTCGCCCGGGATGCACGGCCGATGTCGCGGCGCGGCGCAATTGTTCACAGGAGGTTGAGCCGTTCGGGCAACTTTATTGCGCGCCCGGCATGGTTCTGGCATAGAGCCGGCCAACGGAGGAAATGGATGGCTCGCGCAAAGCTCGATCGCATCGACCGGCGCATTCTCAGCGACCTGCAGGCCAACGGCCGCATGACGAACGTCGAGCTGGCCGAGCGGGCCGGGATCTCGGCGCCGCCGTGCCTGCGCCGCGTGCGGGCCCTGGAACGGGCGGGAATCATCAAGGGCTACCACGCCGAACTGAGCCCCGAGACGCTGGGCTACAGCGTGTCGGTGTTCGCCCTGGTCGGCCTCAACAGCCAGGCCGAGGTCGATCTCAAGGCGTTCGAGGAACTGATCGCCGGCTGGGACGAGGTCCGCGAGTGCCACATGCTGGCCGGCGAGGCCGACTTCCTGCTGAAGATCGTCGCGGAGACCTGGGACGAGTACCAGAAGTTCCTGACCACCCGCCTGACCTCCGCGCCCAACGTCAGCCACGTCAAGACGATGATGGTGTTCCGCACCGCCAAGGCGCTGCCGGGCGTGCCGATCGCCGTGGAATAAGTCGCCTGCGAACCACTTGCGGGGAACACCGTGTATCTATAGCGTGACTATAGGTTCACAGCGTTACCCGCAAGGGAGCAAGCCATGGCAAACCTGCTGCATTCGGGCCGGCTGCTGGTCTCCGACCTCGCCGCCACCATCGTCTTCCTCGTCGTCCTGCTGGCCACCGGCGACCTGATGCTGGCGGTGGCGCTGGGCGTCGTGCTCGGCATCGCGCAGATCGCCTGGATGAAGGTCCGGCGCCAGCCGATCGACACCATGCAATGGCTGAGCATCGGCCTGGTCGTCGTCTCGGGCATCGCCACGATGCTGACCCGCGACCCGCGCTTCGTGATGCTGAAGCCCACCGTGATCTACTGCATCGTCGGCGCCTACATGCTGCGGCCGGGCTGGCTCAACCGCTACCTGCCCGACGTCGCCAAGCACTTCGTGCCCGACCTCGCCCGCGTCTTCGGCTTCGTGTGGGCCGGCCTGATGTTCGGCTCGGCGGCGCTCAACATCGTGCTGGCGATGATGCTGGACCCGGTCCAGTGGTCGGCCGTGATGTCGGCCTGGGGACTGGCCAGCAAAGTGGTGCTGTTCGCCATCCAGTTCGCCACGATGCGCACGGTCGGCGTGCGCCGCGCCAAGGCGGCGATGGCCAAGGCCTCCACCGCGCCGGCCTGAAAGAGAAAGGTCCCTCGCTGCGCTCGGGATGACAGGAACAAAAACCCTGTCATCCCGAGCGCAGCGAGGGACCCTTCCCGCGGCGGCGCGACCGCCGCCTACTTGAACTGGACGCCCACGACCTCGTAGGAGCGCGCCCCGCGCGGGGTCTGGACCTCGACCGTGTCGCCCACCGTCTTGCCAATCAGCGCCCGCCCGATCGGCGAGGTCACCGAGATGCGGCCCTTGGCGAGGTCGGCCTCGTAGGGGCCGACGATCTGGTACTTCACCTTCTCGTCGGTGTCCTCGTCGGCCAGCCGCACGGTGGCGCCGAACTTCACGACCTTGCCCGACAGCTTGCTGAAGTCGATGACCTCGGCGCGCGAAATGATGTCCTCGACCTCGGCGATGCGGCCCTCGATGAAGCCCTGCTTCTCGCGCGCCGACGTGTACTCGGCGTTCTCCGAGAGATCGCCGTGCTCGCGCGCCGCCGCGATCGCCTTGATGATCGCCGGCCGTTCGACGCTCTTCAGCGTCTTCAGTTCGTCCTCGAGGCCCTTCAGCCCCTCGGCCGTCATCGGAACCTTTTCCATCGTTCAATCGTCCTTAATGAATCGCGCGCCGTCAACGCCCAAACCCGGCTCCCGCGGGAGCCGGCTGGAACGACGCGGGGAAACTAGAACGCGGTCTTGAAGTAGGATTGCAGGGGGGCGACGTCCAGAGCCCCCTCGCTCAGCGCGGCGATGCCTTCGACGCAGGCCTTCGCGCCGGCGACCGTCGTGTAGTAGGCGATCTTGTGCATCAGCGCGGTGCGCCGCAGCGTGAAGCTGTCGGTCAGCGCGGCCGAGCCGTCGACCGTGTTGAACACCAGCTGCACCTTGCCGTCCTTCATCAGGTCGACGATGTGCGGCCGGCCTTCCAGCACCTTGTTGACGCGCTGCGCGGCGATGCCCTTCTTGGCCAGGAAGTCCGCCGTGCCGCCGGTCGCCACGACCGTGAAGCCGAGCGACACCAGGCGCTTGATCGGCGCGACCATGTGGGGCTTGTCGGTGTCCTTGACCGACACGAACACCACGCCGCTCACCGGCACCTTGGAACCGGCGCCGAGCTGCGACTTGGCGAAGGCGCGGCCGAAGTCGCGGTCGAGGCCCATGACCTCGCCGGTCGAGCGCATCTCGGGTCCGAGGATGACGTCGACGCCGGGGAAGCGCGCGAACGGGAAGACGGCTTCCTTGACCGCGATGTGCTTGCCCTTCGACTTCTTGATGCCGAGCGACTTCAGCGCCTCGCCGGCCATCAGGCGGGCGGCGAACTTGGCGATCGGCTGGCCGGTCGCCTTGGCGACGAACGGCACGGTGCGGCTGGCGCGCGGGTTGACCTCGAGCACGTAGACGTCGCCGTCCTTCACCGCGTACTGCACGTTCATCAGGCCGACCACGCCGAGCGCGCGGGCCATCGCCTCGGTCTGGCGCTCGATCTCGCCGATCAGCTTGGCCGGCAGCGAGTACGGCGGCAGCGAGCAGGCCGAGTCGCCGGAATGGATACCCGCTTCCTCGATATGCTCCATGATGCCGGCGACGAAAACCTCGTGGTCCTTGTCGGCCAGCGCGTCGACATCGACCTCGATGGCGTCGCGCAGGTAGGAGTCGATCAGCACCGGGTTGGCGCCCGACACCTTCACGGCGTCGCGCGTGTAGCGCTCCAGGCCCTCGCGATCGTAGACGATCTGCATGGCGCGGCCGCCCAGCACGTAGGACGGGCGGATGACCACCGGGTAGCCGATGCGCTCGGCCACGGCGATCGCCTGCTCCTGCGAGGTCGCGGTGCCGTTGTCGGGCTGGCGCAGCTTGAGCTTGTGGATCAGCTGCTGGAAGCGCTCGCGGTCCTCGGCGAGGTCGATCGCGTCCGGCGAGGTGCCGAGGATCGGGATGCCCGCCGCCTCGAGCGGCTTGGCCAGCTTGAGCGGCGTCTGGCCGCCGAACTGGACGATCAGGCCGAGCAGCTCGCCGTTGCGGCGCTCGACATCGACCAGCTCGATCACGTCCTCGGCGGTCAGCGGCTCGAAGTACAGCCGGTCGGCGGTGTCGTAGTCGGTCGACACCGTCTCGGGGTTGCAGTTGACCATGATGGTCTCGTACCCGGCCTCACGCAGCGCGAAGGCGGCGTGCACGCACGCGTAGTCGAACTCGATGCCCTGCCCGATGCGAATGGGGCCCGAGCCGAGAATGACGACCTTCTCGCGCTTCGTCGGCGGCGCTTCGTCTTCTTCTTCGTACGTCGAGTACAGGTACGGCGTGTACGCCTCGAACTCGGCGGCGCAGGTGTCGACGCGTTTGTAGACGGGGCGCAGGTTGCGCTTCCACCGCTCCTCGCGAACGACGGGCTCTTTCACGCCGAACGCCATCGCGAGCTGCGCGTCAGAGAAGCCGTGCGACTTGGCGAGCTTCAGCTCCTCGGTCGTCACGTTCGCGAGCGAGCCCTTCGCGGAGAGTTCGTTGAACTCGATGACGAGGGCCGACAGGTGCCGCAGGAACCACGGGTCGATGTTGGTGAGCTCGAAGAGGCGCTCGACCGTCCACCCGCGCTGCAGGGCTTCGAAGAGCGCCCACGGGCGATCGGGCGTCGGCACCTTGAGCAGCTCGATCAGCTCGGCCTCGGGGCGCTTGTTGGCGTCGGCCTTCGAAGGAATCGCCAGGCGGCTCTGCTCGAGCGAGCGCACGGCCTTGAAGAACGACTCACGGAAGGTGCGGCCGATGGCCATCACCTCGCCGACCGAGCGCATCATCGTGCCGAGCACCTTCGACGCCCCCTGGAACTTCTCGAAGTTGAACTTGGGGATCTTGGTGACGACGTAGTCGATGGCGGGCTCGAACGACGCGGGCGTGTCGCGGGTGATGTCGTTCTTGAGCTCGTCGAGCGAGTAGCCGATGGCCAGCTTCGCGGCGATCTTCGCG